>JANPJE010000254.1:0-11368 GCA_031425355.1 Spirosoma sp.
GAAGCATTTACTGGTTCAGGGGCATACGGTGCTGTTGCTGGATAATTTCAACCACAGCTATGACCCGGCTGTAAAGTGGCAGCATATACAGAGTCTCCGGCACTTGCCCAACTGGTCACTCTATCAGGGCGATATTCGTGATTCGGGGTTGCTCCAGCAGATTTTTCATACGCATTCAGTTGATTGCGTGGTGCATCTGGCGGGTCTGGCCGGGGTGCGGGCTTCGCTCCAGGATCCGGCTGCTTACTTCGATCATAATGTAAGCGGAACGGCTGTTTTACTGGATGCGATGCGAACGAATAACATCAAACGGATGGTATTTGCCTCGTCGTCATCGGTGTATGGCGTTCGGTCGGGTGGTACGTTGCGGGAGTCCGACTCTGCCGAAGAGTCGGTTTCGCCCTACGCACTGTCGAAGCGGGCCGCCGAACGGTTGTGTCAGAAACACCATCGCCTTTATGGACTGAACGTGTTTTGTATGCGCTTATTTACGGTGTATGGCCCGCAGCAGCGTCCCGATATGGCCATTGCCCGATTCATCCGTCAACTCTATACGGGCCAGCCGATTTCCCTCTTTGGGAATGGGCTGAGTCAGCGCGATTATACGTACGTAGATGATGTCGTGGCCGGTATCAGTCAGGCTATTGAGCGGGTAAACGGCTTCGAGATTATTAATCTGGGCAGTGCAAACCCCGTTACGTTGCTGGATCTAATTGCCCTGCTCGAACAACTGACCAAACGGCGCGTTCCGCTCGAATGGCTGACGGATCAGCCCGGCGATGTTCCGTACACCCACGCGGCCATTGAGAAAGCCCGCCAGTTGCTGGCGTACCGACCGGCTACCGATCTGACAGAAGGACTGCGCCGGATGGTGAGCAGTTATCAGCAAACGCACGCCTACACCCAGACCATCGAGTAACCACCTGTTGTCTATGGAATATCCGTATGTATCTGTTGTCGTCTGTGTCTACAACGAAGTGGGAAATAGCCAGCCGCTGATTGAGCAGATCGACGTAGCGCTGCGATCCGTCAATTACGAAATTATCTACGTCAACGATGGCTCCACCGACCGAACCCTGCCGGAACTACTGTCGATCAGCCATGAACGGCTAACGATACTCGATTTACAGAAAAATTACGGACAAAGTGCGGCCCTCGCTGCGGGTATCAGCGCGGCACGGGGAACGTTCATTGCCACGATGGACGGCGACCAGCAAAACGACCCGCTCGATATCATTCCGATGCTTCGGATGGCGGAAGAACAGGATGTCGATGTGGTAGTTGGTTACCGCGAAAATCGGCAGGACAATGCCTGGCTGCGTCGGTGGCCGAGCCAGTTAGCTAACACGCTCATTCGGAGAACCATCGGCTTGAACATCCGGGACAATGGCTGTGCGATTAAAGTTTTCCGGGCCGAGGTCGCTAAGCGAATTGGTTTATACGGGGAGTTACACCGGTTTATCTCTATACTCGCTCACCTTGACGGTGCCCGGATTGCGCAGATGCCCGTTCGTCATCACCCCCGCCGGATTGGTCAGTCGAAGTACGGTCTGGGACGTACCGGACGGGTTTTAAGCGATCTGCTTTTTCTGTTATTTGTCAAACGATATCTGCACCGGCCCATGCATTTGTTCGGTGGAATGGGCATCTTCGTGCTGTTGAGCGGCTTTTTTTTAACGATTCGTTTTTTGTGGGCTACCGATCCGGGCGTCAACGGAATCGACCGCGTGGCGATGGGGATGATCTGGCTCTTTGCCGGGCTACACTTTCTGGCATTCGGGCTTGTCCTCGAACTTCAAATGCGAACGTATTACGAGTCACAGCGCAAGAAAAACTACATCGTCCGGCGAACGTACCGGGCAACGGTATTAAGCGAGCCGGTGCTTTGGTAGGAAGGTATCCAAAACTCCGGTCCGAAGACCGAAGCAGGTCATACTTAGCCCGTAACCAAGCTGAATATAGGCCAAGTATAACTTGCTTCGGTCTTCAGACCAGAGTTTTCAGGTAAGTTCCTGCAAAACATTACGGCAATAACAGCGATTCATTCCGCAACGGCTGAGCGCGAAGCAGGTCGTATTCGGGCAGGGTAAACAGCGAGCCGAGGCCGGGCAGGTCGCCGGGGCGATGCATGTCGCTGCCAATAAAATCAACCCAGTTATTTTTAAGTAACCGCTGTGCCTGAGCGCGAACTTTGCTGCCGTAACGCCCCGTCAGCGAGAGCCAGTTAAGCTGAAATAAACACCCAACATCGTGCAGGCGGGCGAGCGCGGCTTCATCGTTGTGGTAGTACGTATAGCGTTCGGGGTGGGCCAGCACGGGGGTGTAGCCGCGCGTTTGAATGCGGAATAAAATGTCTTCTACCTGTTGGGGAGCCGATGCCCAGCCCGTTTCGACAAGCACGTACCGCTCGGCACCAAACGTGAGCAGATCGTCATTTGCCAGCAAACCGGGAAAAAACTCGTCGAGCATGTACTCAGCCGCTACCTCGATACGAATGGGGAGGTCATGAGCATCGACAAGCGCCTGTAAATCAGCCTGTCCCTGCCGAAGCGTATCGGATGAATTCGGAAACCAGTCGCGGCTGACGTGGGGTGTGGTAATGACCCGTTGGATGCCCCATTCAGCTAATTGATGCAGACATTCGAGGGTTTGTTCGGGATCGGATACCCCATCATCGACACCGGGGAGCAAATGCGAGTGCATATCGACCCGCCAGAAACAAGCTTCATCTGTTGGTTTCAGGTCGTTGCCCCCATTCGGGGTAAACCGGTTTTTAAATCGTTCCCAGGCGTTCATAAGTGAGTAATCTTGCCAAAATTACAAAATTGACTGACTAACAAAAAACGTAGCAACGGACACCGTAGCCAAACTGCCCCTCACTTGCTCTGTTCAGGCACAACTGTATTTATTTTGCTATCCGGCGAAACGATTCGTTCTATTTTTCCGACTAAGAAGATATAGGAACAGGCACCAATCAGGCCCAGCGTTCCGATGAAGACGAGCGCCGGTTTGAAGTTGCCGCCTTCGGCAATGTACCCAATGACGATGGGCACGACGATGGATGCCAGATTGCCCATAAAGTTGAAAACGCCCCCGGTAAGCCCGATTAAGTGCTTCGGTGATAAAAGAGATACAAATACCCAAGAAATCAGCGCCATACCTGCCCCGAAAAAAGCCAGTGACAGAAAGAAAATAACCCAGGCCGTGTCATCGGTGTAGTTTGGTCCAATAATGCTGATCGCTATCAGCAAACCAATAATAATAGGCGTCTTACGGGCTTTACTCACCGACCAGCCCCGCTTTACCAAGTTATCTGAAACAAAGCCGGACAGGAGCAGGCCGACACAAGCCGCCAGAAACGGAATCGACGCCAGATACCCCGATTTAACAAAGTCCATTCCTCTGTATTTGACCAAATATGTCGGAAACCAGGTCAGGAAAAACCACAGGATGGCATTCATTGAAAACTGACCGATGTAAACACCCCACAACGTTCGGCTGGAGAACACCTGTTTCACGTTGACCCATTTCCAGACGGCGGTTTGATTGGCGTTGGCTTTTCGGCCCCGAAACAGTCCGCCCCCTTCTTCGATATACTCTAACTCAGCCTGATTTACGCTCTTGTGCTCTAACGGATCGCGGTAGAAAATGTACCAGACAACACCCCAGATCAAACCCACCAAGCCTGTTCCGATGAATAAGCCCTGCCATCCGAAATAGTACTGAACATTGACCAGAACGGGCGTCAGAAAGGCCAGTCCAATAAACTGCCCCGATACGTATAGGGCAATGGACGATGCACGTTCATGTTCGGGAAACCAACTCGTCACAATCCGGTTGTTGATAGGATAAGAGGGTGCTTCAAAGGCGCCGGTCGCCAGACGTAGCGAAAATAGGGTAGCAAATCCGCGTACAAATCCCTGGCATACGGTTGCCAATGACCACGTTATGAGGCAAAAAGCGTATAAAAAGCGTGGTCCGAAACGGTCGGCGATGAGTCCGCCCGGAATTTGCAGCAGCGCGTACGTCCAACCAAAAGCCGAGAAAATCAGACCCAGTTGAACCGTCGACAGGTTCAGGTCTTTGCTGAGCATAGGCCCGGCCACCGAAATATTACTGCGGTCGAGGTAATTGATTACTACGTTGACAAACACGAGGGCTAACATCCCGTAACGTACCCGGCTTCGTTTCTTGTTGGCGGTTTCCATTGGTGGTATTAGAAAAGGTCAGGAATTTGTCAGGGGTTGTCAGGAGATAGTCAGGTAGTAGTCAGGGGCTGTGAGTTTACACCGGACTAAAGCCCGGTGCAAGTCATTATTCACTGCGCCAATCACTTGCACTGGGCTTCAGCCCGGTGCAAACTCATAATCACCGGGCGGTCCAGCCGCCATCGACTGTCAGCATCGACCCAACCATATAGCTGGCGGCAGCACTGGCTAAGAAAATGGCGGCTCCCTGAATCTCCCGCATTTCGCCCCATCGACCCAGAGCCGTGGCACCAACCACGAATTTTTTACCTTCTTCCGTATCCGCAATGGCTACGTTCATATCGGTCAGAAACGGTCCCGGACAAATGGCGTTAACGTTGATATGGAAGGGGGCAAGTTCCAGCGCAAGGGCGCGGGTCATCTGTACAACGGCCCCTTTGCTCGATGTGTAAGGCGTTCGGTTCGCCAATCCGACCAGTCCTAACGTACTGGCAAGGTTGATAATGCTGCCCCGCCCTGCTTGTTTCATGAAGGGCGTAACGGCGCGGCAGCAGAGCCAGGTGCCGGTCACGTTTACCTCCATCACCTTGCTGAAATCGGCGGGGGTGACGTCATCAATAGCCCCCCGAATGTTGATACCGGCACTATTGATCAGAATGTCGATCTGGCCAAAAGCCGCTATCGCTGCCTGCGCCATTGCTTCAGTTTGTTCGATGTTTGTAATGTCGGCAGAGAAGGCAATGGCCTGTGTACCATAGGTTTGGCTAATCTCGCTTGCGGCCTGTTCGCCCTCTTGGGCATTTCGGTTTACGAGCATGACGCGTGCGCCCGCCGATGCCAGCCCGGCAGCCATGGCCAGTCCAAGCCCTTTGGAACCGCCGGTAATGATGGCGCTCTTTCCGGTAAGGTCAAATTGTTTAATGCCCGGTAAAACTTGATTGGTCATGTAAAGAATGATAAATGCGTAGGGTGTAAGGGTTGGTTTATTGTGGCAGTGTGGTGTCGGGTTCTGGAACGCCAGCCCGGCCAAGCCCGACACGTTCGCGTCAGCAATTTGTGTCAGGTTCTTAAACCCGACACCACACATCACACGAAAACTATTTTCAGGTAAGTCCCAATTTTTGTTTGCTGTAGGCCAGACAGGAAACGATATTTTCTTCCTCAGCTTCCAGCCGATTTTCGGCATCCAGGTGAGCAACTTTAGGAAGTGCTGTTTTGGATTTGTGTTGTTTCACCATCCGAAGCGTTTGGGCCAGTTCGGTGGCGGGCAGGTCGGAGAACGTGGCCCAGTAATCAGTTGTCAGGCACGGAATTTCGAGCGGATCGCGGGTGATCATTTCCAGATTGAACGTAACGTCGGGATATTTCTGCCGACAAACGGCAATCATTTTGGGGAGGTCAAGAATACCCTTCCCCAGCGGCACCTCCGACAGTAGAAAGCCGTTGGCATACTCCTCAACACCCATGTCTTTTATGTGCGTCGTGAATGCATACGGGGCCAGTGCTTGGACGACCTCCATTGGGTCCTCCAGCAGAGAGATGTTGTTGCCAAAGTCAATGGTTGCGCCAATCCACTCACTATTAAGCTGTTGCAGCATAGAAGCTAATTCTTTTGATCGCCAATCTTTATGATTTTCGACAGCTAATCTGACTTTATGCTTTCGCAAAACCGGCTCCGCTAACTGCAGCGAGGCCAGCGCGTTCTTCTTCAATTCCTTAAAGGCTTCGGCTGAATGGTACGTTTCGTAGCGTCGCCCGCTCGAACAAACGGTACGTAACACGGCGGCTCCGGCTTCTTTTGCGCGTATCACCTCCTGCTCAAAACGAGCCACATCATCAGCTTTTTTGGGTACGCCGATGGAACCTTCCAGATACATCCCCAACGACTCCCGCTTGTCGCGGACTTTCCGGGCGAAGTCGCTTGTCCAGTCTTTCACCACAACTTGCACCCCACCCGCACCGAGTTGGTGGCTATGGTCGAGCAGGTCAACGGCGGTGGCGAAAGCAGGGTACTTTTTGCTATCTGCCTTCGAGTTCCAGCGATTTCCATACGAATGCACAACGATTCCCATGCCTGCACTTTTTCCAAACTCAGGAAAAGGAGGCAGTGAAAGAGCCAGTGTTCCCAACGCGGCCCGTTGTATAAAATCCCGTCTGTCTATCATCGGTGCTGCGGTCAAGTGTCTATTTGTTAGGCTTTAGCCCCTCTCCTGTTTTCAGGGGAGGGGTTGGGGAAGGGTCAGCTATCATTGCCCGGATTCAGCTTTTTTCTCAAGCACGAACTCGTTCAGTTCTTTGGCCGTCCAGGGCATCACACGGCCCTGCGAAGTAATGCGTGTCATACCCACAACCCGCTTGCCAATGGGACCTGCATTATTGCCCCACTCATTGCGGATATACATCAAAATGGATGTAATAGCGGCATCATCCATTGTCGAGTGGGCGGGCATCACGGGGAGAATATCCGGCGCGTTATATAGTTTTCCGGCTACGTTCACCGGTCCTTCCATGCCATGCAACAGGATGAGAGCCAGCCGTTTTTCGTCGCCCGTTACCCAGTCTGATTTAACGAGGGGCGGGGCAAATCGCTTCAATCCGGCGCCGTCTGTTCCGTGGCAACCCGAGCAGGTGCTCAGGTAATGCTGTCGACCCGAGGCAAACAATTTCTGCTCATCCGGGCTTAACAGGCTCTTTTTCTGCGCACTGGCCTGGTCAATAACGTGGCCCGGCCATTCGAACAGGCCTACCAGTGACTGAAGTCGGGCGGGTTCGATGGGGTTATTCGGGCGGGTAAGAATAGCCGGAGCGGACGCAAGCTGAATCGGCTTCGTTTTGCCATTACTGCCGCCAATAGACAGGCCGGTGAGAATAGCTTTCTCCTGCCAGCCAAAGGGTGCTTTTGCCTTGTCGAGTTTCGCCAAAAGAGCCGCTAACTCGGTTGGATTCCGCCTTCTGATCAAGGACGTAGTGAGCATCTCCACGAAAATTTCTTTGGCGGGGTCGGGCGTTTTCCAGCGCGGTGATGCCAGTAATCGTTGCAAAAAGGCGAACTCCTGATTCTGAAGACTGCTCAGCACGGCATCCCGAATCAGGGCCTGCGAACCCTGCCGGTCAATAATACCCGCCAGCAACGGTTGCGCTGCTGCCGGGTCGAGAACGCCCGCCGTAAGCGCCATCTGCAAAACCTGTTCAATAGGAGCTGTTTGCCAAGTACTTAATAGCTTTTCACCCAGTTTAATACGTGCCGTTTTGTCGGTTTTGGCGATTGGTTCAAGCAATCGTACGGCAGTCGTTTTAACGAGGGAATTTGGGTCGTTCAACAGACCGAAAAGAACGGCTGGACTGCTCATTTTCAGCCCTTCCAGCGTCCATAACGCATGAAACCGACCCAACGGACTCGTTCCGTTAACGGCCAGATCGGTCAATGACTGACGAACGCGCGGGTCGTTCCGCTCAACCAACAGTCGCTGGGCCATATCCCGATGCCAACCGTCGGGGTTCGATAATTGGGCAACCAGATCGTCAGCCGACGCGTCTGAGAGTTTTGTTGGCTTTGCTGCTTTCCAATTCTGCGGGACAACCCGCCAGATTCGGCCCCGGTTGATGGGCGCAACGAGATTGCGGGAAATTGTTTGCTCTTTCAGATAGGGCGTTACGTAGGCACTGTGCTGGATGAGACCCCGATACATGTCGGCGATGTAGAGCGCACCATCGGGGCCGGTTGCCATGTGAACCGGCCTGAAACGCTCGTCGGTCGAAGCCAGAAATTCCGTTCCGGGATGCGGATCATGGGCCGAAAGGATCAGGCCTTTTTCTTCGACAATGTTTCGTTTGATCAGATTTCCGGCTGGCTCACACACGAACACATTGCCATAATACGCTGATGGAAAGGCGGTTCCGCGATACGAAAGCGGGGAGCAGGCCGCTGTAAATTCCTGCAAATGGCCGTCTTTGTCCAGCGTACCGGGGATATAG
Organism: Spirosoma sp.; assembly: GCA_031425355.1. GTDB lineage: Bacteria > Bacteroidota > Bacteroidia > Cytophagales > Spirosomataceae > Spirosoma. The sequence continues at coordinate 8,184 of JANPJE010000254.1, forward strand.
CCACGATTAACCGCCGGATTGGGCCGGATGGGATACACCCGCCGGTCGATCGTCAGGCCGTGGTCGATGCCGGTTGTAGACGTATGATTTTTGTTCCGGGAAAGGTAATTGGGCGGCACCAGATCGGCGTGAAGCTGCGACCAGTTATAGTTATAAAATAGTCGGCCTTTATCGTCGTGGCTGATGCCCCACTGCCCCCGAAACTCGGTGCTGTCGCGCTGCCAACGGGCCGCCGGTCCGCCGGTGCGGTTCGGCTTTTCGTTCACTAACCGATATCGGAAGCGCGATTTGGCGTTGTAATACCAGTTATCCATGCTCCGCCAGAGTCCATTTCCGGCGTGTTCGGGTAGTGCCTTGCCGGCATACTCCCGGTCGATCAGGATTTTGGAATCAGCTTTAAGGTCGCCATTTGTGTCTTTTGTCAGCCATAATGCACCACTTTCGACAACCAGCGCACCGCCCGGAACGAGAGCTAAGGCCCTGGGCATCACCAAACTATCGAGGTAAACGTGGCTAACATCCATCTGCCCGTCGCCATTGGTATCTTCCAGCACCGATACGCGCCCAACGGGTTTATCTTCGCCCGTTCCCTCAACGTTGGGCATGAACCCCCGCATCTCAACTACCCAAAGCCGACCATCTTCGTCGAACGTAATAACGACCGGTTCCTGCACCATCGGCTCAGCAGCCACAAGCTGAACCTGCATACCGGGTTCGGTCTGAAACGTAGCTAACTCTTCGGCGGGCGTTCGGGCGGGTGATGGGCCATCGTCCGGAAAACTGCCGAATTTGCCTTTAAAACTCACCAGACAAAAAAGGCCAGCCAGCAGCAAGCCGGTATAATACGTAGGCTTAAACATGAGACAATGTTTATGTTTTACCCGGATTAGACTCTATTTCATTAAGAAATTTAGTAGTCTATACCCGGATAAAGCCAGTTATGTTTAGAAAATACTACTACTGCTTCTTTGAATTTTACAACGAATAAAAAGGCCTTTTGCGTTCGTTGACAGGAGCCATAGTTGAGTACGGCGATCAGTATATACGCACCTGTTACGCTTTAGAAAGAGATGACATCTCTACCGTCGACATATAGAATTCAGAACCCGCTCACCCATGATAGACCGATTTGCCAATCAGGTAGCTATAATCACGGGCGGTGCCTCGGGTATTGGTAAGGGTATTGCCAGCCGGATTGCCTCGGAAGGAGCTACCGTGGCCCTGTTCGACATTGACGAAACGCTGCTCAGGCAAACCGTCGCTGAACTGGCCGGGCAGGGATACGCCGTGACGGGTCATGTTGTCGATATTTCGGAGGAGAACGCGGTCGAAAAAGCCGTTCAATCGGTCGCGGAAGCGGCTGGTCGATTGGATATTATGGTCAATTCGGCGGGGATTGTTGGTCCAACCAGTACCAAAATCACCGGCTACACCGTTGCCGATTATGACACCATTTATCGCATCAATCTGCGTGGGGCGTTCCTGATGACCAAATGCGCCATCAAGGTGATGGAACAGGCGAATTATGGCCGAATCCTGCATCTGGCGTCGATTGCCGGTAAAGAAGGAAACCCGTTCATGACGGGTTATTCGTCGATGAAAGCGGGCGTTATCGGTTTGGTAAAAGGCGTCGGGAAAGAGTATGCTGAAACGGGTATTACGGTAAACGGACTGGCCCCGGCGGTTATCAAAACAGCGTTGAACGAACATACAGCCCCCGATCAGTTAGCCTATATGACCGCCAAAATTCCCATGAAGCGGTTGGGTACAGTGGAGGAAGTTGCTGCTCTTGCCGCCTGGATTGTCTCCCACGAATCCAGTTTCACGACAGGCTTTATTTTCGACCTGTCGGGTGGCCGGGCGACGTACTGAAGTGGTCAGGAAACGGTCAGAATACAAGTCATGTATTTTCAGGAACCAGACTAAGCAGGCTAATTCATTGGTTACTACTTAGGTACGTTTTGTTTCCGTTTTTATTAATATAGTACTTAGCACCCCGTGCACCGGTTTGAATCACCTCACCGTTTGGCCCTCTCTGAGACTTATCAGAAGATTTATAGTCGGCAGGCGACGCTTTTGCCTCTCTCCGCGACGTATTCGCCGTTTTTTGTGTGCTTTGCCGGTTGCTGGCAGAAGTTCTGATATCCACCGTTTTTGCCACACTGGCGTTCGATCTGGCATCCGTCGGGTTTGCCTTTTCCATTTTCCTCACTGCCTGTTTCTCCGCTTTAGCCGCACGAGCTTTCGCCGTTCGGTCGGGAACTGACATTTTTCCAGCAGGAGCCTCTGTCTGACCAAACGTGCTGATTGAGATCAGTAAGCTTAGGGATATACCCATTAGTTTTAACATCTTTTTCATGCGTAAAATACGATTTGACGGCTGAGATTTAAACGTAATATCTGTGTTCTTCCAGCCAATGGTCTGACTGTCAGGAATGGAAAGTGTTTCAGCGTTCTGAACCGCTACACCACTGATTTGTTCGTCCGTTCGATAAGATCACTACGAAAATCTGTCCGACCTGGCAGCGACTTACCGACTTGCGATAAGTAATTTCCGTAAGTGATCTGTCAGTAAATCCCCGCTTGTGAGTAAAAAAAACCCCAGAAATACCAGCGTTTCACTAATGGCTTACACGGGTAAAAATGCTTTTTCTGCACTCTGTCTATCTATTTACTGGATTTTCCTTGACTGGCATAGTTTTGCTTTGTCCCGATGCTTAGTAATGGTTACCAAAAGACTCATTTAATATCAACATCATGAACAGTACGTTACTGGACCACTTGCGGTCTGTCTTCACCTCGTCGGCCGTCGCTGATCTGGCCCGTACCCTCGGCGATGACGCTGCTCACGTAAAAAAGGCTCTCGATGGACTGCTGCCAGCCGTGACGGGTGGAGTTATCAATCAGGCGTCTACCAATGAAGGGGCTGCTACGCTATATCGTCTGCTCAAAAGCACGCCTTTCGATACGGACCCGTCGATGGAACAGTTAATCGAAACAAGTATCCATCGCCAGAAAGCGGCTGAGTCGGGCAACGCGCTCTTGAATGCCTGGGCATCGTCATCGTCAGCACGAGCCAGGGGATCATGACCGGCGCGCAGGCCCGCAAGGCCCAGCTCGGCGGCGAAGTCCTCGCGTACGTCTGGTAGCCGAAGATGTCACGAATCGGACGCCTGCCCATTGCC
>JANPJE010000255.1:0-2889 GCA_031425355.1 Spirosoma sp.
TTCGGCAATAACGGTTTCGTTGGGGTCCAGTTCGATTTCTACAATCTGGATATCTTCGCCAATAATTTTGTAGTCAATTTCGTGCGCGTACATGGTCAGTTTCTGATTTGTTCTATAGAGGGAATCATGGACGAAAACTACCGAATCAGACGCATTTTATTGGTGGTTTTTCTGACAAACGGCACAAAAAAAGCCCGACCGGGCGTTTTAGCAGGTCGGGCTTTTAGCGCTTCTCGTCTTCGTCAAGAGTCAGATCATCATCCAGATTCAACTCATCTTCGCCGGTAGGCTCGTCAGCTTCGGCCGGTTCAGTGGATTCGCCTTTGAGATTCAGGTCAGTGCGGTGACGAAGTTTTTTGTCGTCAACCGTTTTGTTTAAAAACTGATTGATCCGGTCAATGTCAAAACTCGTTGTGATTTCGCCGAACGAGTTTATCTGAATATCGAACCCTTCCAGTTCTTTATGAACGCGGGGTTTTTCGTTTTCGTCAGGATTGGTTTTTTTCTTAGCCATGAGGTTTACGGTTTAATAGAAACCTATGAGCCGCGTGGACTTACAGGTTTAAAAGTAGTTAACTGACAGGCGTTTTCAATGTTTCCAGAGCTTTTGCCAATCGCCTGGTTGTTTCCTCTTTACCGATAATTTCCATTGTGAGCATCAGGTCGGGACCAGCACCGGAACCGGTAAGGGCTAAGCGCATGGCCTGCATGATTTTGCCTTGTTTAATACCCGCCTGCTGCATGGCCTCCGACAAGGTATGTTTGATAGGATCGGCCAGAAAGTCACCGCTAAACGATTGAAGCGCGTCGCGGAAAGCCGTTACGGCACGTACCGCATCGTCGTTCCATTTAGCGGTTGCAATGACTTCGTCGTAGGTGGCTGGCGCGTTGAAAATCGTTCCGGCTTCGCTGAAAAGCTCATGAGCAAAATTAACGCGCCCTTTCAGCAGGGCGGCAATCTGTTCTGCTTTCTCGATAGAACACACAAATCCAGCCGCTTCGGCCTGTTGCTGAACGGTCGGTGCCAGTTCATTATCAGCCTGTTGGCGGATATACTGGTGATTGAACCACTGCGCCTTTTGGATATCAAACCGCGCTCCGGCCTTATGAACCTGCGTCAGATCGAAGCTGGCAATCAGTTCGTCCATCGTAAATAACTCCTGCTCAGTCCCCGGATTCCAGCCCAGCAGAGCCAGAAAATTAATCGTCGCTTCGGGTAAATACCCCTCTTCGCGAAAACCCCGTGCCACCGTTCCCGTAACAGGGTCAGTCCATTGCAGCGGAAAAATGGGGAAACCGCCGAGGTCAGCGTCACGTTTGCTCAGTTTACCATTGCCTTCGGGTTTTAGCAGTAGCGGCAGGTGAGCAAACTGAGGCATGGTATCTTCCCAGCCTAAATATCGGTACAGCAGAACATGCAGCGGTGCCGAAGGCAGCCACTCTTCGCCCCGAATAACGTGCGTGATACCCATCAAATGGTCATCCACAATGTTGGCGAGATGATACGTTGGTAAACCATCGGACTTGAGCAAAACTTTATCGTCGATAGCCGACGAATGCACATTGACCCATCCCCGAATCATGTCATTTAGCCGCACTTCCTCTTTGCGGGGTGTTTTCAGCCGAATAACAAATGGCTCACCGGCATCCATGCGAGCGCGAACGTCCTCCGGCTTCATAGTCAACGAGTTACGCATCTGCATGCGCGTGATGGCGTTATACTGTGCGGCTGGCGCGTTGGCTTCTTCGAGCCGCTTTCGCATAACATCCAGCTCCTCGGCAGTGTCAAAGGCGTAATAGGCTTTTCCTTCGTCAATCAATCGCTGGGCCTCCTTCTGGTAGATGTCCCGGCGCTCCGACTGGCGGTAGGGCGCATGAGGGCCCGGTCCGTCGCCACGGTCGATTCCCTGTCCTTCGTCAATCTCGATGCCAACCCAGCGCAGGGCCTCCAGAATATAGTCTTCGGCACCCGGCACAAAACGGTTCTGATCGGTGTCTTCGATGCGCAGAAGCATCTTTCCGCCCATTTTTCGGGCAAATAAATAATTATAAAGCGCGGTACGCACTCCGCCAATATGCAACGGGCCGGTGGGGCTGGGCGCGAAACGAACGCGAACGGGTTTTGACATAAGTTTGAGGGAGGAGAGGGAAGAAAAGGAGGAGAGGGAGGAAGGGTAGAATAGTATTTATAGTCCTTTTGTCCCGTTCCTCCATTTCCTTCCTTCTCCCTTTTATTGAACAGCGATTACTGAGATTTCAACATTAACATCTTTTGGCAAACGGGCCACTTCAACGGTTTCACGGGCGGGCGGCTCGGCCATGAAAAACTGACCGTATACTTCATTAATAGACGCGAAATCATTCATATCTTTCACGAAAATAGTCGCTTTCACTACGTTCGTATAATCCAGACCGGCTGCTTTTAGAATAGCTCCAATGTTTTCCATTACCTTCTGCGTTTCGGCTTTAATATCGCCTAATGGTGCCAATTCGATAGCTACCTGACCCGACACGAAGAGCATTCCCGTAGTGGATGCTACGTTGACTTTAACGGCCTGACTGTATGGCCCAATAGGTGCCGGGGCTTCGTCGGTATAAACAATTTGCTTGCTCATGGTTTATTATCAATACGGGATCGCCCGTGCGGTGGTTCATCAATAAGCACTTGTTGACAGGAAAAGTCGCGGATTTTTGATGAACAATTGTCTTTTTTTACAAAGTTACCAATAACCCGTCCATGTTATAGCCATGAGTACCTGGAAAGACTTTTTAGTGAATACGTCTGCCGACGCTGAAACCCAGTTCGACCGGCTTAAAAACCGACTCTTCGGGCGGCTCGATATCGAAAAACCCTATAAAATTATCTACTATCGCGGTTTTGGCAGTGCA
>JANPJE010000256.1:0-7850 GCA_031425355.1 Spirosoma sp.
CGGGGGTACGTTCATAATCTGCGCCATCAGGCGAAATGCTTGTTTATAGCTCATATTCTGATTGCCCAGAATGTACGATTCACCAACTCGGCCCTGTGTTAAGGCGTTGACCGTTGCCACCGCCACATCCCGAACGTGGACGTAATTTTTACCCCCGGCAGGATACCCGGCTACCCGACCTCGGTATAATTCAAGCAGCATCGCGCCCGACGTAGGCCGGGTATCGAATGGACCCAGCATAAAGGTCGGATGGACCAATATACCCGGTAATTCCTGTTCCTGTATGGCTCGTTGCACCCGTTGCGAAGCCGCGTGTTTGCTGTCGATATAATCCAATCCGTAACCGCTGCCGGCAAAGGAACGCGTTTCGTCGCCGGGGTTTTCGCACGTACCAAACCCGAACACATTTGCTGTACCAACATACACAAACCGATCTACGCTTGCCCGTTGGGCTGCCTGCAACACGGTTTCCGTACCCGTATAATTTATGGCCCGAATGGTTGGGTTTCGGGCCGGATTTACCTGGGCCAGCGCGGCCGCGTGAATGATGAAGTCGCAGCCGTCTGCCGCCCGTTCTACATCCGAAACCTGCTGAATATCGCCAACAGCCCATTCGACCGACAAATTTGTCAGCGTCTGGCGGTTACTGCCGGGTCGAACAAACGCCCGGACAACGTAGCCGCGCCGGAGCAATTCGCGGGTCAGATGACTACCCAAAAAGCCGTTCGCACCTGTCACTAACACCGTTTTCCCCATCAGCGATAATTGAGTAACGCTTTGTAGGTGCGGGCGATTCGGCTGGGAGCAACTTTCAGAAAAAACAGGGAGAACGCCGTCAGATTCGCCAGTTGCACGCGCAGCCAACTGTTGGTTTCGTACTTGCGTGCCGACACCAGTACATCTTTCGGAATGATGGCAAAGCGGGCTACCTGCCGAATCCGCGCAATCATATCGAAATCCTCCATAATGACATAGTGTTCGTTGAAGCCGCCGAGCCGGTCGAACAAAGCGCGGGTGATGAAGAGGGTTTGGTCGCCCCCCCGACTCATCAGCCCCGAAAAGCGGGTGCCGTAGCTGTTGAACCGGAGTAAAGGATTTGGCGAGTCGAAGCGAAACCGGTAGCAACCCGCTTCTGATCCGGCCTGTAGTTGCTGGTCAATATCAGCGATAAAATCGGGGTGAATCTGCACATCGGCGTGTACGAAATAAAGGACATCGCCCCTGGCCTGGCTGGCTCCATAATTCATCTGAGCCGCCCGGCCCCGCTCTGGCGTTTGACATACGGTAGCTCCTGCTTTTCGGGCCTCATCAGCGGTTCCGTCGGGGCTGTTGGCGTCAATTACGAGTATGTCAATCAGTTGGTTGCCACCGTATCGGCGCAGATCGGCCACCACCCGGCTAATGTTGCCGGCTTCGTTATAGGTAGGAATGATTGCGCTGAAAGTCATCATAAATTCTTTACAGATTTTATCAGACAAGGTCAATAAAATCGCCTGGTTTAGCCGTGATTCGCTTAAAACGCTTCGCCAATTGTCAGATAAAAACCGCTCGATTGCCGACCGAGTCCGTAATCGAGCCGGATATTGAGGTGATCGCGCCGGTTTATCGTGAACCGCAGACCTCCCCCATAAGCAGCTTTCAACGCATTGGTACGAAGCAGTTTCTGATCATCGCCCAATATACCAACCGCACCAAACAAAACCGCGCCAAGCCGCTTGTACAGATCGAACCGAATTTCGGTTTGCAGCAGTGCCGCGTTCTGATCACGGTAGCGACCTTCGTAATAGCCGCGCATCCGTTTCGTTCCACCCAGCAGCGACAGGGCGTTGAAAGGAGCCATACCGCTGGTAAAACTTACGAAATAATTGACCGCCAGGATTGCGTGCGAACTTAACGAATGGTATGACGATATGTCGGCGGTGTAGCGCAGAAAACGGACATCACTGCCCAGAACCCTTGTTTGATTCAGGTACGCGACATCCGCCACTACACCCCGCGACGGAAAAAAAACGACATTCCGGGAGTCGTAAAATAAACCCAGCCCGGCTCCTGACAACCGGCTCCCTAACCCGCCCGGCACGGTACCCGACGCTAATAAGCCTCCCGGTTCAACGGTCGTTACCTGATAGTCTTCATATTGATACCGAATGCCCGCGTAAAGTTTGCCTTGTGTAAGTGAGGGCGTTATTCGCCGAAACGCATTGAGCCGGATACGCGGGAAATTGACGCCATATAACTCGCCCGGAGTTTCCTGCTGACCGACGCCGTAGAAGTAATAATTGTAACGGTAATAGCCCAGTTCACCCGTGAAATAGTACGTGTCTTTATCGTAAAAAATCTGAAAAGGAAGATAAACCAACAGTTGTTTATTCTGGGTGTAAGCCGCGCCAAGGGTGATTTGGGAGGGCCGGGGCCTTGTGCCGGAGCGTTGCGTAGAATCGGTAAAGGCGACGATATCTCGTTTGAAGCGGAACGTAGCGGTAGCCGCAACGCCATAGGCCAGCCGCGTTTCGGGCGTGTAATAAACGAGTGGCAAGGGCAACAAGCTGAATGACTTTGGTACGCTGTCCGGCAGAGTCAGGAGCGAGGCAGTTGTCAGCAGGGTAGCAATGAGCATTCGGTTGATTGGTTAATAGACTATCTTACGGAAAAGTTGGCGATATGGTTTGTTACAGTGTAACACACAAAAAAACCGTCGGTATCGGCAGAACGTATGTTAGTGCATCGAGTGAGAACTCGGGCCTGTTTTTCTATAGATGTCGTCTGCACGACAGTTAAGCAGTCATCAGCGAACATAAACGAGCCCGTTTCCCGTTACCAGTTAAATTGACCAAAAACATGAAGAAATCACCACGCGCTACCCTTCTCCTGTTCAGCTTAGTGCTACTGTTGGGAACTGCTTTCAAAAGCGCCACCGTTACCCCAATCGAGCACACCTCTTATGACCGGTTGCTGAAAAAACACGTCAATGAAAAAGGGCAGGTTAACTACAAAGGGTTTAAGGCCGATGAAAAAGAATTCAACCAGTACCTGGATCTGTTGAGCAAAAATCCACCGGCGGCAAACTGGAGCAAGAATGAGCAGATGGCGTACTGGATAAATGCGTACAACGCCTACACGATTCGGCTTATTCTGGATCATTACCCGGTAAAAAGTATTAAGGACATCGGCTCTAAAATCAAAATTCCATTTGTGACGACGCCCTGGGCCGCCAAATTTTTCACGATTGGTGGCGATAAAATGAGTCTCGACAACATCGAACACGGTACGCTGCGGAAAAAATACAACGATCCCCGGATTCACTTTACCCTCGTTTGCGCGTCGATTTCCTGCCCCCGTTTGCGGAATGAAGCCTATACCGCCGATAAACTGGAAGCCCAGATGAACGATCAGGGACGCGATTTTCTGAGTGATGCGACCAAAAACAAAGTTGGTAAAACGACGGCTGAGCTATCAAAATATTTCGACTGGTACAAAGGCGACTGGAACGAAAACAGCCAGTCGGTAATTAAGTGGGTCAACAAATATTCGGCCACGAAAATCGACGAAAACACGAAGATTTCGTTTGCGGAATACAACTGGAATCTGAACGGGCAATAACCGATTTGGCACAGGCAGGCAACAATAACATCGTCATTATCGGCAATGGCATTGCCGGTATCACTACCGCCCGACACGTCCGCCAGCAAAGCGAAACGGTTCGGATTACGGTCATTTCTGCCGAATCAGAACACTTTTACTCGCGCACGGCCCTCATGTATATTTACATGGGCCACATGAAGTATGAGCACACCAAGCCTTACGAAGACTGGTTTTGGAAAAAAAACCGCATCGACCTCATTCGGGCGACCGTGGAGCGGGTCAATACCGACGTTAAACGGCTTTGGCTAACAGACGGGACTATGCTGGCCTATGACGTACTGGTGATTGCAACCGGCTCAAAATCAGCGTTGTTTGGCTGGCCCGGTCAGGAATTGACCGGTGTGCAGGGACTATATGGTCTGCCTGATTTAGCCATGATGGAAGAACAGACGAAGGGTATCGACCGGGCGGTTGTGGTGGGCGGTGGTTTGATTGGCGTGGAACTGGCCGAAATGCTTCATTCGCGCCATATCGACGTAACGATGCTCGTGCGCGATACACATTACTGGCGTTCGACCCTGCCCGTTGCCGAAGGTGATTTAATTGGCCGTCATATTCGTCGGCACGGCGTTGACTTACGGCTTGAAACTGAACTGAAAGAGATTCTGGCCGACGATACCGGGCGCGTTCGGGCGGTGGTGACGACAGCAGGGGAGGAAATCGCCTGTCAGTTTGTGGGGTTGGGTGTGGGTGTTACGCCCAACGTTGAATTTTTGAAAACGTCGGAAATTGCGTTGGGAAAAGGGGTATCGGTCAATGAATATTTCGAGACGAATGTGCCGGATGTGTACGCAATCGGCGATTGCAACGAGTTCAGTCAGCCGCTCTTCGGAACGGACGGGGCACCGCGCAAAGCCATTGAGCAAATCTGGTACACGGGCCGGATGCACGGCGAAACGCTGGCGCAAACGTTGTGCGGCAACCGAACGGCCTACCAACCGGGTGTATTTTTCAACTCGGCCAAATTCTTCGATATCGAGTACCAAACCTACGGAACGGTGAACGCCCAACTTGCCGACGATGAGCAGACGTTTTATTGGGAGCATCCCAACGGCGAACAATGTTTACGCATAAATTACAAGGCTGATGGTGAGTCAGTTGCGGGTATTCATGCGTTTGGGCTTCGGTTGCGCCACGCCGTTTGCGAACGCTGGATTCGGGAACGGCGGCCCTTAAACTACGTACTAAGTCAACTCGGTCAGGCGGATTTCAACCCGGAATTTTCGGAACGATACGCTGGTGTTGTATCGGATCAGGTCAAATCACAAAAAAGCTGGCTGCAACGATTGTTTAGCTAAGTTTCCCAACTTCCTCTCATGTCAACCCTCATTCAACGCATCGGACTTGCTGTTTTCTTAGCCGGATTCGCCCTTTTCGTCGGTACGCTAACCCTGAGCCAGTACCGGCTTACCGATTCGATTCTGACCCAAAACGTCAAAAAAGAACACGTAGTAGCGATTCGGTCTGCTACGGCTTCCATGCAGGGGAAACTATATCCGGCCTCGTTTGGGTTTGTTCGTGATTTTCGGGCGGCTGTCAATGGCCTGAACGATGGCTACAAACAGCGTAAAGAATGGGATAAGGTCATCTACGACAACTACGCGTTTTCGGTGACGAAAGCCGCCAGTACGGGCTTTTTTCCGGCCAATAGCCAACTGTTTTTCTGGCTGAGCCTATTACTTTGCATGGGTGGATTATTGCTCTATATGTTGCCCAATCGTCGGCAGTTTCCGGGCGCATCCACCGTATTGACGGACCAGCCGCAAATCCAAAACAATGGCATATTCAGAAATCCGGCGACGAATGGTGGCTGGATTGGCATACTGGTAGGCAGCTTTCTAATCGGCTTTTACATCATTTTGTACTTCTACCCCGAATACCTGACCAACTGGGTGTTGCTGTTCGACCCGCTCAGTCGGGCATTGAATGGCGGACCTGCCAGCCAGTGGTTTGTGTACGGATCGCTTTACACGCTGGTTATTTTAGTGATGGGCGTTCGGATGCTCATCAAATATCGGCACAACCGGTATCAGCAATTACGTACGGTTTCGGTCATGTTTTTTCAGACAGCATTTGCGTTTTTACTACCCGAACTGATGTCTCTTTTCAACCAGCCCGCGCAGGATTTGAAAAACATCTGGCCGCTCGACTATAGTTTTTACTTCGACTACCGAATCGACCAGAAAATTCAGGCCGGTACGTTCGGTGTTTTTTTGCTCGTCTGGGGAACGGCCCTCTGGCTGATTGGTGTGCCGGTTCTGACGTATTTTTTCGGCAAACGCTGGTACTGCTCGTGGGTGTGCGGCTGTGGCGGACTGGCCGAAACCCTCGGCGACCCGTACCGCCAACTCTCCGATAAACGGCTGGGTGCCTGGAAGATAGAGCGCGTTCTGGTGCACTCAGTGCTGGTTTTTGCGGTCGTTATGACAGCGTTGGTGCTGTACACCTACGGCACCGGACAGTCGACCGTACTCGGCTTTCTGGATTCGTATAGCGTGCGCTCAACGTACGGTTTTGCCATCGGTTCGGTGTTTGCGGGAGTGGTCGGTACAGGGTTTTATCCGCTGATGGGCAACCGGGTATGGTGTCGGTTTGGTTGTCCGCTGGCGGCTTATTTAGGTCTGGTTCAGCGGTTTAAGTCCCGGTTCCGCATCACCACCAACGGCGGTCAGTGCATCTCGTGCGGCAACTGCTCAACCTACTGCGAAATGGGCATCGACGTTCGCTGGTACGCTCAGCGCGGGCAGGATATCGTCCGGTCGTCGTGTGTAGGTTGCGGCATCTGCTCGGCGGTTTGTCCGCGTGGCGTATTAAATCTCGAAAACACCTCCGAACCGTCCCGCGTCACCAGTCCAAACCCAATTCTGCTGGGTAACGACGGTATCCGGCTACGGGGTTTATAGCAGAAGTCAGTGGCTGTATTGTTGTCGGATGAGTGCCTCGGCGGGTTTGCGCTGGGGTGTATAATCGTCGTCCTGCATTCCGCCGGACGTTGCGTGGTTGTCGTACCATTTCCAGATAAACCCACCGGCAAACCAGGGCTGCTGCCAGAATGTGCGATACAAAGCCGTGTACGCATTTTGCTGGGCCATTAAATTTGCCGCGCCTTTTTTGTTCCAGCTATCCGGCAGTTCCCATTGCTTGCCTGCCGTTCGGTCGATGCTGCGATACCCGTACTCAGTAAATAAAATGGGCTTTTTATAGCGTTCCGAGAATTTTTTTAGCTGCTGTGCCGGTCCCCGCCAGGCCGTTTGCAGTTCGGCGACGGTGGGCGTTGCCTGCTCCGACAGCGGAAAATAAGCGTCGATTCCGATGTAATCAAGTTGCGCCCAGAACGGTACGGTGGCGTATTCGTCCCAGTTGGCGGCATAGGTCAGCGGCCCGCTGTACCGGCTACGTACCTGCTGGATAAGTCGTTTCCAGAAAGCGGGCCGTTGTTTCACCGCCTGCCGAAACTCCGTTCCAATGCAAATCATATCGGCCCCGGTGGCTTTGGCGAGATCGGCAAATGTCAGGATATACTGAGCGTAGGTTTGCTCCCAACGCTGCCAATCGGCTTCGTTAGTCAACGTAAAATCACCCGCCCAGCCCTGACCTTCTACCCAAACATGGGGCTTGATAAGTACCTTCATGCCCTGTTTATGAGCGTATTGCACGCAGGCCCGCACGCCATCGGGCCGTTCGCCCCACCATTGCCGACTTATATTATGAACAACTTCGGGCTGACCTTTCCGGCAAAAGGCGTAAGGGTTCAGGGCCACCCAATCGGCGTTAAGCTGCCGAACCGGGATCATGCAGGATTCCGGTGCCGCTTTGGATGGGGCAACGAAATTCACCCCGCGAATTTTAACTGGACGAATCGGTTCCGGATTTTGATAAGACAGGCAGACCAGCCAGAGTAATTGAACGATGTGCATAAACAGCCGGTTTAAGAAAACCACAAGTTAGACAATTAGGCTGTAGAGTAATGTTCCTTCGGCTGAGTCTTTGCGTTGGGGAGGATGTCTGATAGGATTACAGCCGGGCCGCCGGGCGGATTTATCAGGATGAGCATTCAATCAAATCTGCCCGGCGGCCCGGCTGTAATCCTGTCAGACACCTCTCCAAACGCAAAGACTCAGCTGCAGGAACATTACTCTATAGCCTAATTGTCTAACTTGTGGTTTTCTTAAACCGGCTGTTTATGCGCATCGTTCAATTACTTTGGT
>JANPJE010000257.1:0-4702 GCA_031425355.1 Spirosoma sp.
TTAAACAACAACAGCTTCAGCGAGTAACAGCACTTTATTTTGAAGCACTTCAACAACGCCACCGTCAACCGTAAACGTTTGCTGACCAGTTGTGGTCTGTACAATAACCTGCCCTTTCGCTAACGTGCTGACCAATGGCGCGTGGTCATTCAGAACCTGAAACTGACCTTCGCTGCCCGGAAACGTAACCGCACTGGCTTCGCCGGAGAAGACCTTACGGTCGGGAGTGATAATATCTACTGTCATGATGTTGAATGATGAATTATAAATGATGAATGATTTTTTATACAGCATTCATCATTTATAATTTCCTACAAGGCTTTTTTTACGAAATTAAGTACGCTGCCAATCTGAGATTTCACAGCGGGTTCGGCCGCTTTCGCAACGAGTCCACCCTGATCCAGTTTCCCTACGCTACCCAACGCGGTCGAAATGAGTGACTGACCGGTTGAAGCACCACCGCCCAGCGCCGACATAGCACTGCCAAGACCGCTCAAACTACTGGTTAACTGACTCCCTTTGCCAATTAATGAACCTGCCGTCATCAGTCCTTCGAGTTGGTTACCACCCGAAGCCAGTTTAGCCAGACTAACGGCTTTCCCCAGAACGCCATTGCCCAATGCACCACTCGGAATTAAGGGCAATAACGCCTTAAGTTTACCGGCCTGAGCCAGCACCTTATCTTTAAACGAAGTGGGTTTCTGTTGCACAGAGGCTTCCAGAGCAGCAATTCCCGTTTTTAATTCTTCGGCTGACGTTGCTTTATCACCTTTGTCGAGAGCCGCTACGGCATTGTCTAAATGCATATTTGGCGATTCTGCCGTCGTAGTGGTTGAAGCACTAACCGTACTTGTTGCTGTAGCGGATACGCCGGGAGTAACGGCGGTGTCTCTTATTGCACCGATTACTTTAGGAACCTCAGACGTAGCAGGAGTTGCTGGCATCGCGGGTGTTGTAACCTGCGCCAGTACAGTCGTTGTGCTCAGCAAAATACTGACCAGAAGAGCTGTTCCTACACTAAATCGAATCGTTTTCATAAAAACTGAACGTTATGTTATGAATCAAATAGACTTGGGCGAGGAAAGCCCGTTTTTAGAAAACACGTAATGGAAAATAGTTATAAAGCGTCTTCGCTGTATAAACATAGTTAACACAGCAAAGACGCTAAAGCCTTATTGACCGGATTCTTTCAGAAGCCGTTCGCCTTTAACGACAGCATCTTCAATGGTACCGACCAAGTTAAACGCTGATTCTGGCAGGTGGTCATACTTTCCATCGATGATCTCGTTAAAACCTTTGATGGCATCCTCAATCGGGACCAGTACGCCTTTCAGACCGGTAAACTGCTCGGCAACGAAGAACGGCTGCGACAGGAAACGCTGCACCCGGCGGGCACGGCTTACGACGAGTTTATCTTCTTCCGAAAGTTCTTCCAGACCCAGAATGGCAATAATGTCCTGCAATTCTTTATATCGTTGCAGAATCTCTTTTACACGTTGGGCTGTGTTATAATGTTCAGCACCGAGGACTTCGGCACTCAGAATTCGCGAGGTCGAATCAAGCGGGTCAACGGCTGGGTAGATACCTAATTCGGCAATTTTCCGGCTTAAGTTGGTAGTAGCATCTAAGTGAGCAAACGTTGTTGCTGGTGCAGGGTCGGTCAAGTCATCGGCAGGTACGTAAACGGCCTGAATCGACGTAATCGATCCTCGTTTGGTCGATGTAATACGTTCCTGCATGACGCCCATTTCGGTAGCCAGCGTTGGCTGATAACCCACGGCTGATGGCATCCGGCCCAATAGTGCCGATACTTCCGAACCCGCCTGAGTGAAACGGAAAATGTTGTCGATAAAGAACAGAATATCGCGACCGGCCCCTTCGCCGTCTCCGTCGCGGAAGTACTCGGCAATAGCCAGACCCGACAAAGCAACGCGGGCGCGGGCACCCGGTGGCTCGTTCATTTGACCAAATACAAATGTTGCCTGGCTTTTGGTCATCTCGTCCATATCAACTTTAGACAGATCCCAGCCGCCTTCTTCCATCGAATGCTTGAACGCGTCGCCGTACCGAATGATACCGGCTTCAATCATTTCGCGGAGCAGGTCATTGCCTTCGCGGGTGCGTTCACCTACGCCGGCAAACACTGACAAACCAGCGTATGCTTTGGCAATGTTGTTGATGAGTTCCTGGATCAGTACGGTTTTGCCCACACCGGCGCCACCAAAGAGACCAATTTTACCACCTTTAATATAAGGAGCCAGCAGGTCGATTACTTTGATACCGGTGTACAGAACCTCGGTAGAGGTAGCCAAGTCCTCGAAACGGGGAGCCGCTCGGTGAATTGGCAGGCCGACGCCCGTGCTTTTAGGCTGAGGAATGCCGTCTATAGCTTCACCGATAACGTTGAACAGCCGCCCTTTGATAGCTTCGCCCGCTGGCATGGTGATTTGATGACCTAAGTCAACGACCTCTATGCCCCGATACAGCCCGTCGGTAGAGTCCATCGCGATAGTCCGAACGCGGTCTTCGCCGAGGTGTTGCTGGACTTCCAGAATTACCTGTTGCCCATTGGCTTTGGTTACTTTGAGAGCGTCCAGGATGGCGGGAATTCGTGAGCCTTCGCCCTCGAAACTCACGTCCACGACCGGCCCGATTATTTGCGTAATCTTACCCGTATTGACTGCCGTTGCCGTAATCATTTGTATGTGATGTAGCTTATTGAAATATTGCCCATTGTTTGGGACTGCAAAAGTAGGAGAAAAACCGCGTAAGGTCAAGGAACAGCCGGGTCATTTTCCTGCTGTTTCTTACGGGAATAGGTTTGGTAGTAAGGTTTTTACGGCTGAAGGTGAACAAAATCAGCCTTTGGCGGATTTGTACAAAAACAAGTCAGGACGTTCGGCTATTAACTGAGGTTCTCGTTTCTGCCAACGATTCATTCGATGGGCCGACGTATTACTCAACAATTTATAGGTTCATGCTTCAACAGCGTTCAAGTGGCTTATTGCTTCATATCACATCGTTACCCTCGGCACACGGCATAGGTGATTTAGGTCCCGAAGCGTATCGTTTTGCCGATTTTCTGGCTTCGGCCGGGCAAACGTATTGGCAAATTCTGCCCTTAACCCCTGTTGATCCGGGTACCGGCTTTTCGCCATATAGCAGTCCATCGGCTTTTGCGGGTAATATCCTGCTGATTAGTCTGGAAAAACTGGCCGACGATAATCTGCTACGTTATGACCAGTTATCGGTGTTCAACGAGCAGTCCATTCATGACGTAGCAATTACTGAATCCCCCGCCACCTCCGATGTTTTGGCTGGACCGCTCACTATGGCCCCGTCTACAATGCACGCGGCCTGGATAAAAAAACGTCCACTATTGCAGCAGGCCGCCGAAACGTTCCTGAGCGATGCCAGCCCGGCTCAACTCAGTGACTATGACTGGTTCTGTGCCTGGCAAGCCCATTGGCTCAACGACTACGCACTCTTTACGGCTTTGCAGGAAGAAACGGGCGAACCGTTTTGGTCACGCTGGCCCGATGAACTGGTTCGGCGTGAACCAGATGCGTTAGCGCGACAGATGAAATTACTGCACGATAAGATGGCGGTGGTTAACGTGTTACAGTATTTTTTTATGCGGCAATGGAATGAGCTGACGGCGTATTGCTACGGAAAGAAAATTCACCTGATAGGCGATATTCCAATCTATGTCCAGTTCAACAGCGCTGATGTATGGGCAAACCCAACGCTGTTTAAACTCGACGCCAATTTTCAGCCTTTGTTTGTGGCTGGTGCTCCCCCCGATTATTTCAGTGAAGATGGCCAGCGGTGGGGCAACCCGATCTACGACTGGACCGAACACGAACGTACTGGCTTTGCCTGGTGGATGCGTCGGTTGCGGCATCAGATGTCGCTCTACAGCCTGACCCGATTAGATCATTTTCTGGGCTTTGCCGTGTATTGGGAAATTCCCGCCAGCGAACCGACCGCTAAAGTAGGTAAGTGGGTGAAAGCACCCATCGAAGCATTCATGCACGCCATGCACCGCCAGTTTGTGCAACTGCCCATTATTGCCGAAGATTTGGGCGAGAAAGCGACGGATATACAACCCTATCTGCGGCATTATGGTATTCCCGGAATGCGGGTGGTGCAGTTCGGCTTTGGTGGCGACCTGCCTACCTCGACCTATGCGGTACACAACCATGCTGAAAATTTTGTCGTTTACTCCGGCACCCACGATAACAACACAACACTTGGCTGGTTTCGCGAGTCCGACGAAGCCAACCGCCAGCGCATGAGCGACTACCTCGGTATCGACATCACGGAAGAAAACGTAGTGGGTCAGGTATGCCGACTGACCATGCAGTCAGTTGCCCGGTTAGCCATCATGCCCGTTCAGGATGTTCTCAATCTGGATGAGACAAACCGGATGAACACGCCCGGTTTGGGTGGCCGAAACTGGCAATGGCGCCTGCAACCCGGCCAGTTGACAGCAGAAGTGGCCAGAAAATTGTTAAAACTGACACGCATGACGGGCCGTGGATGAATTAAGCCTGTAAGTCTGTGCGTCTGGGTTTAACGTCAGCAAGTACGAACGGAGGCACTAACCCGATGTTAAGAGCGTTTTCCTTTCATGTCATCTTTATTTTTCTGGAAAAACTGGGGCCGGGCGTATCAGCTTACGTATCTGTTTAGTGGTATT
>JANPJE010000258.1:0-3274 GCA_031425355.1 Spirosoma sp.
CTGGTTTTTGGGTATCTCTACTACCGTCAGCGGCAGCGAACAGCCGCCAACGCCCTGCTTGCTGCCGAGCGGGAGCAGGAGTTGATGGTGGTGCAGAGCGAGTTGGCGGGCCAGCAGAAAGAACGTCTGCGCATCGCCAAAGAAATGCACGACGATCTGGGCGCGTCGCTCACGGCCATCGGCCTGTTGAGCGAGGTGGTCAAAACCCGTATGGGACCCAATACCACGCCCGAAGTGGAGAAGATTTCCAGCATCTCGGCCGAGATGGTCACCACCATGAACGAGATCATCTGGTCGCTCAATACCAAAAACGACAGCCTCAATGGGCTGATTGCTTACACCCGCTCGTATGCCACCGAGTTTATCGACAATACGTCGCTGCTGTTGCGGACGGAGGTGGCGGAGTCGGCTCAGGAGATCAGTGTGCGGGGTATTGACCGGCGGAACGTGTTTCTGACGGTCAAAGAAGCTCTGAACAATGTAGTCAAGCATGCCCAGGCCAGTGAGGTGATCCTGCGTATACAGCCACTGGCCAACCAGTTGGCCATTGAGGTGTGTGACAACGGACGGGGGTTCATTCCCGGCGGAAAGGCTAATCTGCGAAATGGACTGGGCAATATGAGCAACCGGATGATGGAGTCGGGGGGGCAGTGCGAGATTTTGCCTTCCGCAACGGGCACCTGCGTCAGAATTAACTACCCCTATGCACCGGCAGTGTAAGACAAATTCTTTTTGGACAGGATTACAGGACTTTTAATCCACTAAAATACTGTAATCCTGTCCAAAAACGGCTTATAGATACGTTAGAAAATACGTCAAATGCAGTATAGTATTCAAGTAAAAAAACGGTCAATATTGCCGGATGAAAACCTCCATTACAGTCGCCATTGTTGAAGACAAGGAAGCCATCCGGCAATCGCTGGCCATATTGGTCGATGGTGCCGATGGCTTTATGTGTCAGGCCACATTCGAGACTGCCGAAGCGGCCCTCGATCACCTGCCGGGCCACTGTGTCGATGTGGTGCTGATGGACATTGACCTGCCGGGCATGAACGGCATCGACTGCGTACGTCTGTTGAAAACGCTTTGCCCCAATACGCAATTCATGATGTGCACGATGTATGACGAAGATGAAACCGTCTTTGAGGCTCTCAAAGCGGGTGCTAACTCGTACATTCTCAAGCGTAGTCCGCCCCACAAGCTCCTCGAAGCCATTACTGAACTACACGACGGCGGGTCGCCCATGAGCAGTACCATTGCCCGGAAAATTGCCGGTTCGTTTCACATCAGTGCAGCGGCCCTGAACGAATTGAGCGTACTGACGCCCCGTGAACGCGAAATTCTGGATCGTTTATCGAAAGGGTATAGCCACAAAGAAGTAGCCAATGAGCTGTTTGTCAGCCCGACTACTGTGCGCAAACACATCTTCAATATCTACGAAAAACTCCAGGTACACTCCAAAGTTGAGGCTGTCAACAAGTATCTGGGAAGGAAATAATTGAATGTCTGAATGATCGAGTGATCGAATGGCTGGCGCATACACCTATTCAATCACTCGATCATTCAGACATTTAATCGTTAAACCACTCCTCAAAAATCATGCATTTGCGGTATTGTCGGCCCACGAACCAGCCGATAGTTTTGCCTCGGTGATTGACGGTAATCACCTCCGCAAAACAACCAAATGTCATGAAAAAACTCCTTCTTTTTCTGCTCGTCCTGGTGTCGTTCACTGCCTGCAAAAAAGGTGAAAACGAGATTGATCCCAAAAATCCAGCCGAAGCCGTTGCCGGATCCTACAACCTGACTTCATTTCGCTTCGTGTCGGGTACCGATGAAGTTGATCTGCCCAAAATGCCCTACACCCAAAACGGACAAACGATTTCAGGTACGGTCGTACTGGCCGCCAAATCCGAAGAAACTGTTACGTTCACCCTCACCCTGAAGGCTACGGGCCAGAAGAATCAGTCGATTGATATTGACAATGTTGAGGTGAAGGCAGACGGCGGAGCGTATGGCCTATACGTCGATAATCAGTTGGTAGCTGACGCCGATGGCGATAAGATCATCTTCTATCTGGAGGAAAAAGACGCCCAGACAAACGAAAAGGTAGAACTCAAATTTACTGCCAGTAAATAGGTGTGTTACCGATAAATCGGTGCGCTACTGCCGATTCTGATTTCCGTATGATACGTAGTTTTTTGCTATAGTGCTCTATAAAGCAGTCTGTTACCTAATTTTTATTTCAACTATTTTTCCACTTTTTAAAAACTTCAATCATGTTCAAAAAACTTGCTTTCGCATTTGTTGGCGTACTATTCACACTGTTCATAGGTACTGATGCCCAGGCACAAAATGCGTTTGAAGAGGGCCGGGTTGTGGGCACTGCCGGCCTACTGCTGGAAGATGAAGCTACGCCCGTTACGGTCATGATCGAGTATGGCGTAGCGGATAATTTCGGTCTTGGCGGCAAAGTCATTTACCAGTCGAGTGATGGATACAGCTCTTATTCCATCGGCGCCATCGGCAATTTTCACCTTGCCAGCGCTTTCTCTGTCAAGGGCGATAAATTTGATCCATACATCGGCGTACATGTCGGAAAACCCTTTGCATCGAGTCGGGGGCAGTCAGAATCGGGAGAGATATTTGTTGCCGGACAAATAGGTGCCCGCTATTTAGTGAATGAGAAAGTTGGTCCCTATGCTCAGCTTAACCTCGGCTTTGTGAACGCGTCGGGGTCCAGTTTTGAACTCGGTGTTGCCTTTAAATTCGGAAATTAAGAAGTGCTTTACAATTGACTTATGTTTATCAATCAAGCTTCCCGCACGAGAGTCATCGTGCGGGACTTTTTTTAGGTTCAGGATGTAATAATCCGTTGATGCCAATTAATGAAGTTATTCCATTATGTATCCGTCCTGACTAATTTTGCGTCAACAACTTTGTAACCTTGACCAATACAAAAGAGGGTAATTTCGACTGGGTCGCACCGGTTTACGACGCACTCACCCGGCTCGTTTTTGGCCGACGGCTACAACGGGCACAGATCGTTTTTTTGACCGGAACCAACGTATCGATTCAAGCTGGGGCGTCGATTTTGCTGGTTGGGGGCGGAACGGGCTGGCTGCTCGACTACCTGCTCAGGCACTGCCAGCCAAAACGCGTGCTGTACCTCGAATCGTCGGTGCAAATGGTGAATCGAGCCAGTCGGCGGATGGTGAAAAATGGTGTGCCGGGTTCTGTCGAGTTTCGGGTGGGCAACGAAACCGACCTGCTT
>JANPJE010000259.1:0-1725 GCA_031425355.1 Spirosoma sp.
ATTCCGTTCATTTTTTTCTCAACGTATGAAAATCAAACACATTTCACTGCTTTTTACCGCAACAGCGTTGCTTACTACGCAAATCGCTCATGCCCAGAATGATTACCAGAAAACGGTTAAAGATGGTTATGCCGTCAATGTTTTTAAACCGCAGCAGGTTGACGCTACCGACGCCCGCGTAGCCCAGTTGAAAGTTCCGGCAGGTTTTACGATCACGAAATTTGCTGAGAAAGCCGGGAATCCGCGCATGATGGCGGTGGCTCCCAACGGCGATGTCTACGTGTCTGACCGGACGAAAGGCACCGTTATGCTGGTGCGCGATGCGAACAAGGACGGGAAGGCCGAACTTATTAAAGACGTTGCTCAAAAGAAGGATCTGCACGGATTAGCCCTGCGCGACGGGAAATTGTACCTGACCTCGATTCGGGAGTTGTTCGTAGCCGACATTAAGCCCGACGGTACGTTAGGGGAACTCAAAACGGTATACAACGACCTGCCCGATGCGGGCCAGCATCCCAACCGGACCATGCATTTTAGTCCTGATGGCCAGCTTTATCTGTCGGCAGGAAGTACGTGCAATGCCTGTGATGAACGTAATAAAGAATCTGCTACGTTGTTACAGATTAAGACGGATGGATCCGGTCGTCGGGTGTTTGCGAAGGGATTGCGCAACACGATTGGCTTTGGCTGGCACCCGCGCACGAAGGCCTTGTGGGGCTTCGATCATGGCATCGACTGGCTCGGCGACGAAGACCAGCGCGAAGAATTAAATGAAATCAAAGAAGGCGCGGATTATGGCTGGCCGTACGTGTATGCGAATGGGAAAATTCCTCCGCACCCGCAACCTGCCGACGAAACGCCGGAGCAGTATGCCGCAAAAACCGCTAAACCCGTCCAGCTATACGACGCTCATGCCGCGCCGTTAGACATGGTTTTCAACACAGCGAGCACCAGTGCGGCAAGCAGTTTTCCGAAGGAGTACCAGAACGATGCGTTTGTAACCATGCACGGTTCTTGGAATCGGGCTAAACCATCGGGCTATAAAATTGTGCGGGTACGTTTCGATGAGCAGGGCCGTGCCACGGGCATCGAAGATTTTGTGTCGGGCTGGTTAGTTAACGGAAATAAGGAACACTTTGGTCGGGTTTGCGGTATTGCCCAGCACACCGACGGGTCTCTGTTGGTAACGGATGACGCCAATGGGGTGATTTATCGGGTTGCGTATTCGGCTCGCGGTACTGGTAAGTGAGTTGAGAGAAGTGACGTAAACTTGCTCTTTTTGAGGAGGTTTATACTTAACAAACCCGGCACGGCGTTTGATAGACAGCTTCTGAATATAACCCATTATCTACCATTATAATCATGGCTGCTTATCGTGCCGTTCGATCCTTTCGCATTACGTTCCTTACTTTACTTGTTATTAGTTCGCTGACTACGGCCTGCAAAAAATCGGGCGGAGTCGACGACGTTGATCCTCGCGATCAATACGTTGGTACGTATGGCGGCACTTACCGGAATACCATCTATATCGTGGAAGATATATTTGGTGAACCAAAATCCGGGACATCCACGATTACGGTCACAAAAGGGTCGAACCCCAAAGAGATTTATGTTGAAGTCGCGACTATCGGTGATCGCACCGGCGATAAAAATCTGAAAGTTACGGCGGAGTTGGACGGAGCAAACTACACGGTTATCGATAAAAATACGGACAGTATCCCAATC
>JANPJE010000260.1:0-8125 GCA_031425355.1 Spirosoma sp.
CCCGTCGGGAAAATATCGGAAAGCAGCGTTAAGTCCCGGATTTTAGCCATTGCCTGGTCTTTGTCGGGAAATTTGAGCAGGTTAAAATCGGCGTATGGAACCATTACATACTCGGCCTGTCCACCAACCCAGCCGCCCATATCGACGTAGCCATAGGCCGCGCCCGGTCTGGCGGGGTTAACATTCAGGCAAATACCGGTCTGGCCTACTTTGCAGTTTCGGCAGCGGCCACAGGCAATATTGAACGGAACCGATACCAGATCACCTTCTTTGATGAATTCCACATCGCGCCCCGCTTCGATGACCAGACCCGTTATTTCGTGGCCCAGCACCAGTCCTGCGGGGGCGGTTGTTCGGCCCCGAACCATGTGTTGATCGCTGCCACAAATATTGGTTGACACAATTTGCAGGATAACGCCGTGATGGCATTTACGCTCGCCAATTTCCAGTTTCGGGTAGTCGATGGACTGCACTTCGACCACGCCGGGGCTAATATAGGCAACACCATGATTTTGACACATATCGATAAGGGTTTAGAGGAGTAAGTGGTAAGTTAGTAAGTGGTCAGTCGGTCAGTAAATGGTAAGTCAGTAAGTGATCGGTCGGTTGTCAGTCTACACCGGGATAAATCCCGGTGCAAGTGATTGGCGCAGTGAAGGATGACTTGCACCGGGATTTATCCCGGTGTAGACTAAATTTCAGTAAACGTACGGACTACTACGTTCAGCTCAGTGCATCAACGCCTGCCTGCGCTACCGTGTGATCATTTTCGACGCTGCTTCCAGATACGCCAATGGCACCAATAACTTCGCCCGCACTGTTTTTGATGGGAATGCCCCCTGGAAATGTGATCAAACCACCGTTGGAGTGCTCGATGTTGTAGAGTGGTCCGCCGGGTTGCGAGAGACCGCCAATTGCGCCGGTTGGCATGTCGAAATAACGAGCGGTTCGGGCTTTCTTCTGCGAAATATCTGCGGAGCCGAGCCACGCGCCATCCATCCGCACAAAGGCGGTCAGGTTCGCACCCGCATCGACTACCGCAATGTTCATTAATGTGCCAATTTCTATGGCTTTAGCTTTGGCTGCCTGAACGGCGGATTCGGCTTGTTTTAAACTAATACCCATGATACCGTATGTACGTGTTAAAGATGAACTGATTACGTTTCAGAATCTTATCTGCAACAAAGCTACAGTTCCGGTTGGCTTACTCACTTATACTATACTCTCAATAAGTAGCACTATTGTCTAAAATTACGGTCAACCCCCGCTTTAGGTTACAGGTGTGTACCTTGGGCGTGGATTCACTGCCACGGGTCTGTAAATCAGGTATGCGGGTTCAGTACTGCCGGGTTATTAAGCAGCATAGCGTGCGGGCGAACAAGCTTTCTTTGGTAACCCAGTGCCTTTATTCGGAACGTAGCGATTTGACAGGATTCATCAGGGCGGCCTTCACGCTTTGGAAACTGACCGTCAGCAAGGCGATGCCTACCGCCAACAGACCCGCCAGCGCGAACATCCACCACTCGATGTCGATTTTGTAGGCAAAGTTCTCTAACCACCGATTCATGGCGTACCAGGCGATAGGACTGGCGATGGCAATGGCAACTAATGTCAGCTGGATAAACTCCCGACCGAATAGCCAGATAATGGATTGAACACTGGCCCCCAGCACTTTACGAACGCCAATCTCCTTTGTTTTCTGTGCGGCCATGAACGACACTAAACCGAATAGACCTAAGCAGCCGATGAAAATGGCGATCAACGCAAAGACACTAAGCAACGTCAGCATCAGTTCGTCGAGGGCGTAGAACTGGGCAACCTGTTCGTCCAGAAATTGGTATGAATAGATGGATTCCGGGAAGGTTTCTGTCCAGATTGCCTCCATAGTGGGCAGCAACGTTCGGGCCGTGCTGACGTTCATGCGCACCGCGCAGGACAGGTATGATCCCACATCCGAACGAATACAGATAGGCGGAATCGACTGCCGAAATGAGCCATTGTGAAAATCCTTCATCACGCCCACAATTGGACCGTTTCGGCGACCTCTGCTGGTGTACAGCATCTTGCCGATGGCTTCCTCTGGTGATTTCAGATTCAGGGCTTTCAAGGCCGCTTCGTTCAACACAAATTCATGCGTCGTGTCGGAGTGGGTGATGTTTCGACCGGCCAGCAGCGTCAGCCCGAAGGTGGGTATGTATGCCTCATCGGCATCTTTCGTGACCATCAGAAACTTCTCATCTTCGGCGCGGCCAGCAAACCGTACCGTCGTCGCGTTGATGCCCTGATCGGCGGGGGGCTGGTAACAAAACGATACGTTATTGACACCCGGCAGTTGTAAAAACCTCGATTTCAGCGTACTCATCTTGGCTCCATCCTGAACCGGCAACGGCAGCATCACGACGCCGTCTTTAATGAAACCCATGTCCGACTGTTTGGCGTAGCGCATCTGATTCGTAATGACGATAGTACCAATGATGAGCAGTTGCGACAGGGCCAACTGCCCCACCACCAGCACCCGCCGAAGTGGAAATCCACCGATGTGCCGTTGGGCCAGTCGGCCACTGAGGGCCAGCACCGGCTTGAAGCCGGCCAGTACCAAACCGGGATATGCACCCGACAGGAACGTAACAGCCAGCACCGTAGCGAACAAAAACAATGGGAGTTGCAGGTTGTCAAACAGGTTGATCGACAACGCCGTTTGGAGCAGTTGGCTCAACAGAGGCAGCGTCAGGTAAGCCACGCCAAGTGCCAGCAGGGTAGCCAATCCACTAATCAGACCCGTTTCGGCCATGAACTGCCAGAAAAGCTGGCTCTGCTGGCTACCCAGCACTTTCCGAACGCCAATTTCTTTGGCTCGTTTGAGGGCCTGTGCGGTTGCGAGGTTAATAAAGTTAATGCAGGCCACTACAATCAGCAGCAGCCCGATGAGCGATAATGCCCACAGATTTGTTTTGTCGATACGCCCGCTGTAATCGGTATTAAGGTGCATATCGGCGATGGGCTGGAGTTTGAGTACGTTGTTCCTGTTGCTCGCATCCGTCACGTATTTCTTCATCAGGGCAACCAACGCCCCCTCGGCTGTGGCTACGGACACCGTCGGCTTCAGCAACGTAAAAACCTGTAGGTTGCTTGAATAATTGCCCCAGTTCTGCTCGTTGAAATAGTCGTCGTACTGCTTTGCATTGGCAAACGAAAGGTAGATTTCTTCCCGACGGTCGGTATTGTTCGGAAGGTTCCGCAATACGCCGGTTATGGTGAAATCCATGCGGTCGTTGAAGCGAAACAGTTTGCCGATGGGATTGGTCGTCCCGAAAAACATCTGAGCCATACGTTCCGTCAGAATCGCCGTATTGGGGGCAGTCAGGGTCGTTTGGGCATTACCCTGCACGAGAGGGAAATCGAGAATGGAGAAGAAGTCACCCTCGGCAAAAGCAACATCTACCCGAAATTTGTTCGTTTTCTGCGCATCCGGAACGGTTATGACAGCCCCATTGACCGAGAGTACACGGGCGGTTTTTTCGGCAAACGTCTGTTCATCGCGAATCACCCGACCCAATGGTGAATACACCCCCGATGAGTGGTCAACTCCGTCGGTATGCGTTTCCATAACGACGCGATAGATGCGGTCTGCGTTGGCATGGAACCGATCTACGCCAATGTGATACGTAACGAGCGTGAAAATGAAGATGCCGCACGTCAGGCTCAGAGCCAGCCCCAGCACATTGATGGAGGCATACGCCTTATTACGAACCAAATTCCGCCAGGCGATCTTGAGATAATTTTTAAACATGGAATATAAGGTTTTGTAGAGACCGTCGGACTGGGCTCTATATTATTCGCTTCTGAGGCTCTTCACCGGATTTGTCAACGCGGCCCGTATGCTCTGGAAACTCACCGTCAAGGCAGCGACAAGCACCGTTGCCGCGATAGCAATCAGGAAGATGCCGGGGCCAAGGGTGATCTTGTACTCGAAATCCTGTAGCCAGCCGTTCATTACGTACCACGCCAGCGGAGCCGCCAGCACGAACGCTACCGCAATGAGCCGGGCGAACTCTTTGCCGAACAACCATAAAATGCTCCCCACGCTGGCACCAAGCACCTTCCGAACGCCAATCTCCTTGTTCTTTTGGGTAGCCATAAACAGCACCAGACCATATAGCCCCAAGCAGCCGATGAGTACGGCAATCCCGGCGAAGAAATTGACGAGTTTGCCCATTGTCTGCTCCTGCTGGTAGCTCCGCTCGATCTGATCATCGACAAACTGATGGGTGAAATAGGCGTCAGGATACACCTGATTATAATGCTTTTCCAACTGGCCGATAATACGCTGAAAATTGCCGGTATGCAGTTGCAGATTAGCAAAGTAATACCCAGCGGACTGCGTGGTCATAAACAGCGGGGCAATGGCGTCCTGTAATGTTACCTGATTGAAGTCTTTCACCACGCCCACAATTTCCATATGCCGGGTATTGTCACTGTTATGCAGCATTTTGCCTAAAATCTGCTCAGGGTTGCTGATACCTATTTTTCGTACAAACGCTTCATTAACAAGGGCCTCCCGTGCCGTATCGGATGGGTACAGGTTACGCCCGGTCACAAGTTTGATACCGTACAAATCCAGATACTGCGTGTCGATGTTTTTGCGGTGCGGCTCGAATTTTTCGCTCTCCGGCCGGGTGTCAAATTTTATTGTTGTCTGGCTCACCCAGCCCGACTGTGGAGCACCGCTCATCGAATAGCTGAATTTATCGACATCGGGAAGGCTGGTAGCGAGGTTGCGGAACGTACTCATTTTCGATACGTCCTGTTTATCGACAAAGGGCAGTTGAATGGTCAGAATAGCGTCTTTTCGAAACCCTAAATCCTTTTCCTGAACGTATCGAAGCTGGTTGGCAACTACCACCATGCCAATAATGAGCATCTGCGAAATGGCAAACTGAGCCACCACCAATCCCCGACGAATGGAGAAACCACCGACCTGCCGCGCCGTAATTTTACCCGCCAGGGCCATCACCGGTTTGAAGCCCGCCAGCACCAATGCCGGATACACGCCCGATAGCAGAATAACCCCCAGCACCAGCAATACCAACCAGCCGATCACTGACGGGTCGAAGTAAAATGTGAATTTGAACGCGCCGTTCAGATGCTGCTGAACCAGCGCTTGACCGAACCGGAATAATCCAAGTGCCAGTCCGGTAGCCACCAGCGTAATAAGGGCCGTTTCGCCCATGAACTGTGCGAATAACTGGCCTTTCGTGCTGCCCATTACTTTTCGAACGCCCACCTCCCGCGACCGGGTGAGGGCCTGCGCCGTGGCTAAATTGACGAAGTTGATGCTGGCCGTAACGATCAGGAAAATGCCGATGATGAACAGCGACACAATCAGCCCTTTGCTCACCCCATTGTAGTCGGTGGCGAAGTGGATGTCGCGTAGGGGTTGCATCGGATGCCGGACTTTGTTGACTTGGTCGGGTCGGTATTTTTTTACAAACGTCCCCATCTGCTGTTCCCAATTGATAGCCGTAAACCGGTCGTTGAGCAGCACGTAGCACTGCGAACTGCTATTAGTGCTGCCAAAATCCTCGTTTATGCTGCCTCTGTATTCTTTCAACGTGGCATAGGACGGCATTATGGAGTACGCAAAATCAGTGTTGTCCCGATAGTCACGGAAGACGCCGACAATTCGGGCGTTAATCCGGCCATCGAGTTTAAGTAGCTTACCGATAACCCCGTTCGTTGTGCCAAAATACTTTTGCGCATTTTCGGCACTGATGACTACGGTGTTTGGCTGGGTCAAAGCCGTTGGTCCGCCCGCAATCCAGTCGTAATCGAAGATGTGGAAATAGGACGGTTCTACAAACGCGCCTATGCCATCGGCTTCCTTAAATTTCCTGTCAGGTCCGTTGGTTGCGTCCACCGATACCATCGGTTCTTCCCACTGGTCGATCATGGCAAGTTGCTCCACATCGGGGTGGTCGGTACGGACGGCTTTGCCCATCGGATACGGCACGCCGGGCGTATGGAAATCACCATCGGGCGTGACGAATGTCGACACAATGCGGTATATCCGGTCGTAGTTTCGGTGGTGGGTGTCAGTGGCGAAGTGGTAGCGGACAAGCGCGAATATGAGCAGCGCACAGCCCATGCCGAGGGCAAGTCCCGTTACGTTAATGAGAGCGTAAGTGCGGTTCTTTCGCAGGTTGCGCCAGGCAATTTTGAGGTAATTGCGAAACATGAACGTTTGTGGTAAGTTTGTTAAAAACAATAGACTATGTACTTTCCCTCTGTTACGAATCCACCATCAGTTGGCGAAGACTAGGGCGTCTGGGCACCCATCGACCATCAGCGCGTTATCTCCTTGCTGACGATGGGACTGGGTGTACTCTATTACCGCGAGAAGCGCATCCGACTGGAACCCCTGCCCGAAACAATGCTTGACGAAGCCAAAGTCAGCCAGGTCCCCGACGTACTATTGCGCGACAATGAAACTGATGAAACACCGGTCATCATTGAGGTATGCAAAACAACCGGGTTGAAGTCTGATTTACAGAAAGTTATTCAGCTTATCGATGATGATTTGTATGGCATTCGTGAGGGATTTATCTACAATTACAAAACTTTCGAGTGGCTTCGGTATCGCTTCGGCGACGGCGGACTGACAACTGAATCGTCATTTTCCGATATTCTCGGTCTCGACCTGAATGCGTTTCTACTCGCTTCGTAAACTCGTTACGGGATTCATCGTTGCAGCTTTCAGGCTTTGATAACTCACGGTCAGGAAAGCAATCGTTACGGCCAGTAAACCCGCCAGCCCGAAAATCCACCATGCCAGTTCAGTCTGGTAGGCGAACGTACCGAGCCATTTATTGACTGCCCACCACGCCAGTGGGGACGCCAGTACCAACGCAATCAGAACCAGCCGCAGGAAGTCCATTGATAACAGTGTTACAATATTGACTACCGATGCACCCAACACCTTGCGAACGCCAATCTCTTTGGTGCGCTGCTCGGCGGTAAACGTAGCGAGCGCAAACAGGCCCAAACATGAAATCAGGATCGCCAGTCCCCCGAAATAGTTGACCAACGCGTTGACCTGCTGTTCGCTACGGTACAGTTTCTCATAATCTTCATCCAGAAAATGATAGTCGAACGGATAGCCCGGATTGAACGACTTTAACATTTTTTCCAAATCGACAATGGCCTGCTGCGTTTGACCCGCACGGGTTTTCATCAGCAGATAACTCGTATTCTGGTAATTGAAGCAGAGAATCAGCGGAGTGATTGCCTGATGGAGTGACTGCAAATGGAAATCTTTCATTAGTCCGATGACCCGGCCCTTACCCCGCCAAAATGTAACTTCTTTACCCACAGGCGATCTGGCCGGTCCGCCGATGCGGGTCCGGTTTTTCATGCCCGGCGTGGATTCGCCCAGCGTGGATTCGCTCATGAGTTTGGCGGCCGCTTCGTTGATAATATAACTGGACGAATCGGCGGGACTGTCGGTCCGAAAATCGCGGCCATCGAGCAGTTTAATATTCATGGTTCGGATGAAATCGCTCCCGACGTACATGCAGGAGACGCTGGTTCCCAGTTTGGGGTCTTTACCCGGCCATGTCAAATCGCCGGATGACCCCTGAATATTTATGGGTAATGATCCGGCTGTGGTTACCGACGCAATGGATGATTTACGCATCAGTTCCTGCTGGAAGGCCTCGAACCGTTTGGGTTTTGCAATGTCTCCTTCGATGGGCATATAAATGACGTTTTCACGATCTAAACCCAGGTTTTTGGTCCGCAGGTAATTCATCTGCCGACCAATGGCCAGCATACCGACGATCAGAAAAATGGACAGTGAGAACTGAAACACGACCAGCGTTCGCCGAAATAATGCCGGGCCGGAACCAAACTGAAGACGTCCTTTGAGAATTTTTATTGGCTGTAAGCCCGATAAAAACAAAGCCGGGTAACTGCCTGACAGAAAGCCGGTAACCAATACCAGCACCAGAATAATGACCCATAAAGCGGGTTCGGTCAGGTTAAGCGTTAACTGCTTCTCAAACAGCGTGTTGAACGTAGGCAACACAGACCAGACCATGCTTAATGCCAGCAGCACGGCCAGCAAACT
>JANPJE010000261.1:0-4991 GCA_031425355.1 Spirosoma sp.
ACGAAAAAATTATGGTTGTACACGCTCGTTTCAATGGGTTTCTGGCCGGTATTTTTCAGGCTGTGTTCCAGTACGAGTTCGGGTTTGCCCTTGCTCAATCGAACGGTTTTGACGTAGCGATACCCATAACCGTCTGCATCAGCGATCTCATGCCTGAATTCGACCCTATCTTTATGCGTTCTCACCGTCCATTTTCCATGATCGACAATGTCGAAACGGGTCGAAAACGAATACGCTTTCTCGTCGGCTTTGCGCAGTACGCCAACACCGGGTTTGACAAATACATCGCCGGGTTTTGCCTCGACGTAACCTAATGGCGTGAACTCCTCGACCGGCCCGTTAATGGCGTCATGCATTGTCGGATTATAGGTTTCAAACCACTGCTCTACATAGCTATGTCCCTTGTGATCAAGGCTTTTAAACGCCCCCGACCAGTCGAAGCGGGTGCCCCGATAGTACCCCTGACTCGTATCGGGCAGGTACAGTGTGGTCTGGATAATGCCGTTGGAGAGTTCGGCCTGTGGCGGTTCGGCTGGAGGCATATGCCGGCCGGACAACCCGGCGAACAGGCAGATGAAAAGTAGGGTGGTTTTCACGGTCTTAGAATAGATAATGGAATACACCGGGATTTATCCCGGTGTAACTCATGAGGTTTACACCGGGATTGCGTGACTTGCACCGGGCTTCAGCCCGGTGTAAATCCAATAATTACCATCCATCACCAGTCCACCACCGAGCCATCCAACGCATTGTACGTTTCGGGATTTTTCCAGTCGTGACCGATTTTGTCCTTCATCAGCGCATCGTCCAGTTCAACGCCTAAGCCCGGCCCTTTCGGAATGAGAACCGTACCGTCGGGTTGCAGTTTGAACGGATTCTTTAAATAGCCTTCGCCCAGCGAAACCTGCTCCTGCACTAAGAAATTCGGGATGCTCGCGGCCAGATTCAGGCCCACCGCCAGCGATATTGGTCCCATCGGATTGTGGGGAGCAATGGGTACGTAATACGCTTCGGCCATGCCCGCAATGATACGTCCCTCAGTAATGCCGCCCGCATGACACAAATCGGGCTGGATGATGCTGGCGGCTCCTTTTTCCAGGATTTCGCGGAAGCCCCACTTCGTGAAAATTCGTTCGCCGGTGGCAATGGGCAGGTGCGTTCCCCGCGCAATATCGACCATCGTATCGACATTCTGCGCCTGACATGGCTCCTCTATGAACATGGGTTTGTAGGGTTCCAACTCCTTAATCAGCACCTTGGCCAGTTGGGGCGAAACGGCTCCGTGAAAGTCGATGGCAATGTCCATATCGTCGCCCCCGGCCTCGCGCAGTGACGCAAAATTGTCGGCAGCGTATTTAATGAATTTCGGATTTTCGACAATGTTGGCGGGGTTCTTTTTGGCAATTCCCGTTTTGATCACCGTAAACCCCTCGGCTTTACGTTTCTTCATGTCCTCGGCATTGCTGGCGCGCCCATACACCCGAACGCGGTCGCGGGTGGGACCGCCCAGAAGTTCATAAACCGGTACGTTCAGCAACTTGCCTTTGATGTCCCAAAGGGCATGGTCGATGCCGCTCAATGCACTGGTCAGGATGGGACCGCCCCGATAAAACGCGTGGCGATAAATGGCCTGCCAGTGATGAACTACGGCACGTGGGTCCTTTCCGATCAGGTACGGCTCCACTTCCTTAATGGCTGTTTGGATGGTCAACGCCCGCCCTTCGAGCAGCGGTTCGCCTAAGCCATAAACGCCCACGTCGGTATGGATTTTCAGAAAAATCCAGCGGGGCTTGACCAGAAACGTTTCTAATTTGGTGATTTTGACTTTGCTGTAATCACGAAACAGGCCGGGATTTGCCGCATACGATGATTCGGGCAATGTCATGCTGCCCATGCCAACAACCCCCAGAACGGATTGGATGGCAGAGCGTCGGGAGATGGAGTTTTTGATGGGTGATTTCATAGAGAGGTTGGGGTTTGGGTAAAGATAGGATTGCTGGCAACATCGGGATTTATCCCGGTGTACGGACAGCTTATCCTGTAATTCTGTCAAAAAACTTTTTACGGCCTGATAATCGTCCCGTCGATCTTACGAACCTGCCAGTTCGATTTGGTGCCGATGGGGTATTTGGCGGCTTCTTTTTCGTTAATATCGACCCCAAGCCCCGGCACCTCATTCACCGACATGTACCCTTTGTTCATCGTCGGGCAGCCGCTGAATACTTCCTGCATTTTGTCCGAAAAGCTGACCGCTTCCTGAATGCCGAAGTTCCAGACGGCCAGGTCGATGTGCGCGTGGGCCGCGTGCCCCACCGGCGATACGTCGCCCGGACCGTGCCAGGCGGTGCGGATATTGAACCACTCACCCAGCCGCGCCACTTTCATGGCGGGCGTGATGCCGCCAATCTGCGAGACGTGAATGCGGATAAAATCGAACCATTGGTTCACCATCGGTTCCTTAAATTCATTGATGTTATTGAACAGTTCGCCCATGGCAATCGGCACCGACGTCGCCTGCCGGAGATTGGCGAACCACTTCATGTTTTCGGGAGAGAACGGGTCCTCGATGAAAAACGGGCGGTATTCTTCCACCTGCTTAATCATGTTGATGGCGTCGATAGGCTGAACCCGCTCGTGAATATCGTGGAGCAGTTCGATGTCATCACCACACTGTTTGCGGACGACCTCAAACATCTTCGGAACCGATTTCAGATACAGCCGTTCGTTCATATAGTTGTCGGTCGCTCCGCCGAAGCCAGCCGCTTTAAAATCGGGTTGGTCGGCGGTGGCGCCCACGGCTCCGTAGCCCCCCTGCTGAATGCGGATGTATTTGAAACCACGCTCCATAATCTGCTTGACATTATCGGCTGCGGCTTCGGGTGTGGTGCCGTTCGCGTGGGTGTAGCACGGAATGGCGAACCTTACCTTGCCACCAAGTAGCTGATAGACAGGCATGTTGGCGCGTTTTCCTTTGATGTCCCAAAGGGCCTGATCCAGTCCGCTCAGGGCGTTGTTCAACACCGGGCCGTTGCGCCAGTATGAGCTGACATAAGCCGCCTGCCACATGTCTTCGATGTTATCGACATCCTTACCGACGCAGAAATCGTTGAGATACGAGTTGATCGCGACCACTACGACCGCAGCCCGTTGTGTGAACGTAGCGCAGCCTAATCCATACAATCCCGGCTCGGTGGTTTCTACTTTTACAACAATCAGGTTGGAGCCTTGCGGAGCAGTGGCAATGGCTTTCACACTTTTGATCTTGACCGGTGCCAGGCCTTTGGCATAGGCCGGTATGCCCTGCTGTTCGCGGGCTTCGGCGGTGGAAATGCCTCCGAACAGGCCAAGCAATCCGGCGGCTGATGAGCCGAAGCCAAGCATTTTTAATGTATCACGACGGGAAAAGTCGGGTTTTTCCATGAGCGAAAAAGGGAAGAATTTAGATGAATATAACTGGTCCGTTATGTGACGAATCACCGGGATAAATCCCGGTGCAAGTGATTGACTCTACATGGATGACTTGTACCGCACCGGGGGCTATGTGTCCAGTACACAAGTGATTCTTCACTGCACCAATCACTTGCACCGGGATTTATCCCGGTGATTCGATGATTTAGTGTTTACTTCTTATCCCACCAAACCCGCGTATCGAGCGTGTTAGGCCCCTGCCGGGCAATGGCTTCGTTTAGTTTTGCCGAATTGACCACAATCTCACTGTCGGGGTAAGGTAGTCTGCGAATAAAATCGCCCTTCACTTCGGAGCCGGGGTACGGGTTTTTCTTCAGAGCCGGGAAACCACTGCGCCGGAAGTTGGCGAATGCTTCGGTGCCGTCGAGGAAACTGGCTACCCAATACTGCGTGTTGATCTGTTCGAGTTCTTTGCCCGCACTCAACGGCTGTGCGTCCAGATACGTTTTAATGGAAGCCTCCGGGATGGGTGATCCGTACAGGGCCATCTGCTCCAGATTTGCCCTGATTCCTTTTGTGTAGTAGTCAGCCGCTGTGCCGGTTACCCAACCGCGAACGGCGGCTTCGGCCAGCAGAAGCTGGGTTTGGGCGTAGGTGACATGGAATCCCGGCGCGTCTAATCGTAACACCGTATTGGGGTTAGCCTGCGAAAAGTCCCACAGACTGGCAACTCCGTTCTGCGCCAGTACCGTCGTAATAGATACGTCGTTATAACCCATCGGCATACCAATCTGCACTTTCGGGTCCGATGTAGCGCGGCTGGTTGTTTGCTCCTGACCGCCTTTGGCCCCTACGTGGCGCACCGCAAAAATGGGCAGACGAGGGTCGTTGTTGTCTTTCAGGTAATTTACAAAGGGAGCTGCGAGGTAGAAATTGGTCTTCTCGCGGGCCGCTAAGTGGTTGGAGACGTGATTGTTATAAATGGCCGTGTGCCGGATAACCGAATTGTCGGCGTTGGATTGAAATACTCCGCCTGCCACGGCCTTTTTCACGTAGCTCTCTGCCATTGCCGGATCGACTTTGGTCAGGCGCATGGCCGCACGAAGCATGAACGAATAGCCTAATTTTTTCCATTTCGCTACGTCGCCACCGTACAGAATATCGGTCGTTATCGGGGGCTGGGCGGTGGTCAGGGCGGCTGATGCTTCCTCAAGTTCCTTCAGAATATCTTTGTAGATGTCCTGCTGCGGGTCGTATTTGGGCGAAATGATTTCGGTGGTGTAGCCCTGACCCGCTTCAAAATAAGGAACATCGCCATACGTATCGGTCAGGATCATAAAGCAGTACGCTTTCCAGATGCGGGCCGCATTATACGTGTTGACTTGCAGCGGATCGCTCTTGGTTTGTTCCAGCACCGCCACCAACTGCTTGAGCACATTGCGGTAGAAATTAACCCAGACCAAAGGCGTATTGCCGTTGTTGACCTGGTCGTAATTGGCCCCCGACAGCGAGCTTCCGTACGGCGTAATGATCTGCTGCACAATGCCGAAGTTATACGTTAGCATACCCAGCGTCCCGAATCC
>JANPJE010000262.1:0-13086 GCA_031425355.1 Spirosoma sp.
TGGGGTTGCCGGGTGCCAAACGGTTGTCGAATCAGTTTTTTATCGATAGCACCGTTGGGCAGGGGACAACCATAACCCTAATCAAGTGGACGAATGGATAGTAGTTATCATCGGTCTTTCGTCGTAACAGACCGTAGTTACGGGGCGGCTATCAAACGGGAAGTGCGTCTGCTGGCTGATACCCTCAAATTCAGCGATAAAAAAAAAGATGAACTTGATATTATCGTCGCCGAATTACTCTCCAATTTAATTAAGTATGCTCGTGAGGGAGAGTTGCTTGTTCGGTCCGATAGCATGGCCGGAACGAACAGCATCGAATTGATTAGTGTGGACAGTGGCCCCGGTATGACCGATTCCCGGCAAATGATGACCGATGGCGTTTCGACGGGTGGGTCGCTGGGGCAGGGATTAGGGGCCATTCAGCGGCTGGCCGATGAATTTCAGTTGTATTCCTATTTGGGTCATGGCACGGTGGTGCTGGTACGGGTTCATCAGAAAGCAGTGCCCGCAGCCAAATTAGCATCTCTGGCTGATGTTCGCTGGATTATGGTTCCTAAGCCCGGCGAAACAGTCTGTGGCGATGCGTGTTACACTACATTAACGACATCGTCGCTTCTCTTATTTTTGGGAGACGGGTTGGGGCACGGGCCATTTGCGCATACGGCTGTTGAAAAGGCTATTCAAACGCTGGAACAAAGGCTCAGTAGCAGCCCGGCCAATCTGCTGGAGGCTGTCCATGAAGCTACCGCCGGTACACGGGGTTTGGTGGGCACTTGTGCAGTTTTCGATTTTGCTACCCGCAAATGGAATCTCTGCGGAGTTGGCAATATCGTAACGAAAGTAAGCGGAGCCGCAGGCGTGAAAAATTACATGCCTCAAAATGGTATTTTGGGTCACAGCATACCTCGGATACTGCTTGATGTGGACATGCCTTATGCGCGCGGTCAGGTACTTATCATGACCTCGGATGGCTTGCAGTCACGCTGGAACCCGGCGCGTTATCCGGGTATCGGCAGTTATGATTTGTCCGTGCTGGCGGCCATGATTTATAAAGAATGCGCTCGTCGTACCGACGATATGTCGGTGTTGGTGAGTAAGTTATACTAACGGTATGAATGAGTTGACGAAACTAATGCTGGACAATGATATGGACCTGATTCTGGTTCATAAACGCAGCATGAAACTGGCTGAACTGGTGGGTATGTCGCTGGCTGCCCAAACAACGTTTGCTACGGCTGTGTCGGAGGTGGCCCGGCTGGCTGTGGGGAGCAGCAGCCATGCCATCCTGAAACTGGGCGTCAGTGTCGACAATGCCAAAGGCTGGTCAATTCTGGCTTGGTTGCAGGACCCCAGCAAATATCACCCCGGCACAGTTGAGAAAGCCCTGATGCATGCCCGTCGGCTGGTCGATGAGCTGAGCATCGAAACAACAAATCAGGGATCTGATATTCGACTTTATTGCCATGTGTCTGATCTGAAATCGGTTAGTTCGGATCGAATTGACGGGTGGAAACGCCAGTTCGTTCGGGAGCCGCCCGCATCGCCCTACGACGACATCAAACGAAAAAATAGCCAGCTACAGGAACTGGCCGAACGGCTCCGGCAGAGCGAACAGCAATATAAACAGGTAACAAACGCGCTTCCGCTGCTCATCTTTACGATGACCTCCAGCAGTCAACTGACCTATGCGAATCAGGGATTTACTACGTTCCTGGGCAACGATATACCGGCGTTAAACGAAAACGGCTGGTTCGGGTATTTCCACGACGACGATTTCCCCGCCATACGCATGGCCTGGGCTGACGCTGTATCAGCCGGGTTGCCGTTTAAATGTGAGGGGCGGGTCCGCAACAGCCTCACTGGCGAATACATCTGGCATCTTGTTTCGGCCACGCCCCTGCGCAACGCCGAGCAGGAGGTGATGCAATGGACCGGGTTTCTGGCTGATATTCATGTGCAGAAAGTCATTGAGCAAACCCTGCGGGACAACGAGGAATTACGGCAGAATAAAAGCCAGTTGGAAAGCAGTCAACAGCAGCTTACCGACAACATTGGCGAGCTAAACCGAAGCAATAACGAACTATCGCAGTTTGCCTACGTAGCGAGCCATGATTTGCAGGAGCCGCTGCGCAAAATTCAGGCGTTCAGCACTATGCTGACGGAGCAATATAGCCCCGCTCTGGATGCCAATGCTCAGGATATTATCCGCCGGATGCAGTCAGCTACGAGCCGAATGCAGGAATTGATTCGGGGACTGCTGGCCTACTCGCGATTGAATATGGAGAAACCTACATTCCATAAAGTATCGCTGTCGATGTTGCTGACCGAAGTACAAAGTGACCTCGAAACAACCATTCGGGGGCGGGATGCCCAGATTCAGGTCGACGCACTCCCGGTTGTCCAGGGGAATGGCCTGCAACTTCGGCAACTGTTTCAAAATCTGCTGAGCAACGCCCTGAAGTTCACCCCCGCCGACCGTGCTCCTGTTATGCACGTCAAAATCCGAACAGTTTCTGCCAGTCAAATGCCTGCGCCAGGGGTAAATTCGTCTGACAACTATTTAGAAATCAGTGTAGTCGATAATGGAATTGGTTTTGATGATAAATATGTAGATCGGATTTTTAACCTGTTTCAACGCCTGCACGGGCGCGCCGAGTACGTTGGTACAGGTATCGGGCTGGCTATATGCAAGAAAGTTGTCGATAACCACGGCGGGTACCTCACGGCCCGGAGCCGCCCCGGTCAGGGTGCTACATTTCTGGTGTACCTACCCACAAACGGACAGGAGCAGATTGTATACGCATAGTTTTGGTTTAGACAGGATTACCGGCGGCCCTGTCGGCCCGGCTGCAATCCTGTCCAAACTTCTTTGTTATCAGCGCGTGCCGGTGCCGGTTATAGGTAATGAAGTTGGTTTTTTTGTAACATTGCTCAACCATTTACGCATAATCCATCAACCGATTTAGTAATGAGCATTTTCCCTTCGGGTCAGTCCCGCGTAGTGATCGAAAAGATAAGCCCCGAACTTGATGGAGGGCAATTTCCGATAAAAGCCCTTTTGGGCGACGTAATCGCGGTTGAGGCCGATGTTTTTGCCGACGGACATGATTACCTCACAGTCGTTCTGCTCTATAAACACACCGATGATCCTGCGTGGAC
Source organism: Spirosoma sp. (assembly GCA_031425355.1). Classification (GTDB taxonomy): domain Bacteria; phylum Bacteroidota; class Bacteroidia; order Cytophagales; family Spirosomataceae; genus Spirosoma. Next base: position 3,160 of record JANPJE010000262.1, read on the forward strand.
TGAAACGGCGATGACGCTGCTCGGCAATGACCGATGGGGAGCCTCATTTATAGTCGAAAGGCAGGGTCGTTACGTCTACACAATCGAGTCGTGGGTCGATCATCCGGCATCGTGGCAGCACGAAATTCACTTGAAAGTAGCTGACGGTCAGCGTATACCGAGCGAACTGCTGGCGGGTGCTCAGTATCTGGATGGGATGTTGGTAAGGGCGGGGGGAGAGAGAGGAGGAGAAGGAGGAAAGGCCGAGAAAGGAAAAAAGGGAGGAAAGGGAAAAAAGGGAACTGCATCTATAGACGAACCGGCCGATGTAAAGGCCTTGCGCGAGATGGCTTCGCTTTTTCGTGATGAAACCCGTTACGACGAAGCCGTTTCCGTTGCCGAAAGCGACCAGTTTACCTTCTATGCAAATCGTTATCCTGATCGCCAGCACCCAACGCGCTACGTCCATGAGTTGGGGGTAGAGGTGGACCGTGCCCGTGCCGGATTCAGTACGTGGTATTGCCTGTTTCCGCGCTCGGCTTCCCGTCACGAGGGTCGTCACGGAACGTTTCAGGATGTCGAAGCCTTGCTGCCGCGCATTTCGGGCATGGGTTTCGATGTGCTTTATCTGCCACCCATTCACCCCATCGGTACGTCCCACCGCAAAGGCAAAAACAACTCGGTGCTTTGCCAGCCGGGTGAGCCGGGCGTTCCCTATGGCATTGGTTCGGCGGAGGGCGGGCACGACGCCATTCATTCCGAACTGGGCACGGTAGAGGATTTCAAACACCTGATTGCCATCGCGGCAAACTACGGTATGGAAGTGGCAATGGACCTCGCTATCCAGTGCTCGCCCGACCACCCCTGGGCGAAAGACCACCCCGAATGGTTCAAAAAACGACCCGACGGCACGATTCAATACGCCGAAAATCCACCCAAAAAATACCAGGATATTTACCCGGTCAATTTCGAAACGGAAGACTGGAAGAACCTCTGGGATGAGTTAAAGCGGGTTTTGCTCGTGTGGGCCTCATGGGGCGTTCGCATTGTTCGGGTCGATAATCCGCACACCAAGCCGTTTGGATTCTGGGAGTGGGTCATTGCCGAAGTGAAGCGCGAATTTCCGGATATGCTGTTCCTGTCCGAAGCGTTTACCAAGCCGAAAGTGATGCAGGAATTAGCCAAACGTGGGTTTGCGCACTCCTACACGTATTATACGTGGCGCAATACGCGGGCCGAACTTCAGGATTATATGACTGAATTAACGCAGACGAATGGCCGCCCCGACGCGATGGCGTATTATTTCCGCCCTAATTTCTGGCCGACTACCCACGACATCAATCCGTACAGCCTGCAATCGGGTCATGAGCCGCAGTTCCTGATTCGCTATTTTATGGCCGCTACGTTATCGAGTAATTATGGTATTTATGGTCCGTCGTTCGAGTTAATGGAGCATGTGCCGTTCCCAAATAAGGAAGAATATCTGAATTCCGAGAAGTACGAAATACGGCTTTGGGACTGGGAGAAAACCAATAAGTTAACGTACCTGATTACGCTCGTTAACCGCATCCGGCACGAGAACGCGGCTCTGCAAACAACCAATAACATCACCTTCTGTACCGTCAGTGACGATACGATTATGGCGTATTTGAAAGTGTCAGGTACTAACCGACTGCTGATTGTTGTGAACACGGATGCTTACAACCGCCGGGCGGGTATGGTGCAGGTACCCATCTGGCAATTAGGTATTGGGCATGACCAGCCCTATACGGTTCATGACCTGCTCACGGGTGCGTACTATACCTGGCAGGGTGACCAGAACTACGTTGAGCTGGACCCATACGTATTGCCGATGCACTTGCTCCGAATCGAGTTGTAGGACAAGCGTTTTTGGACAGGATTTCTTCTGCGTATTAATCCTGTCCAAGATTTTGTCTTACAACAAACTAAGCAAGACGAACCAGAGTGTTAATGTAGGAGAGGGTCGTTGCTGTTACGTCCGTTGTGCCCGTTACAGGGGCGGCACCGGTTGGGTCGGGGGTGCAGGCGAGGGCAATATGGCCCTCCGTAGCCAGCATTCCCGATGTAGGATCAAGGCCAATCCAGCCGGCACCGGGTATGAACACCTCAGCCCATGCATGAAGGGCAAGCGAATTGACGATGGGATTGTCGACATCGGCGGGTGCCTGCACATCGGGAGCCACCTGCGCCAGATAACCCGAAACAAAACGCGATGCCAGACCAAAATGTCTGAGAATCTGCACCAGCAGCCAGCCCGAATCGCGGCAGGAACCTATGGCTGACTCCAGTGTTTCTTCCGCCGTTAACACGCCCTCTTCCATCCGTATGCTATACGCAATGTCCTGATTGATACGTCTGTTGAGGTTAATCAGAAAATCGACGGTGCCCCGCTCGGTTCGATCTACCTGCTGTAACCAACTCATCAGCCGGGGACCATTCTCGACAATGTTTAAGTAAGGGGCGAGGTCTTTCGTTAGCTGGGCATCGTATGAAAAAGGGAACGATTGCGCATACGTATCCAGAAAAAAATCGAAGGGATTGATCGGAACCAGACTGGCCGTAATATCTACGTCGATGGACATCATCTGCATGGATTCCCAGAAATCGACCCGCGCTATGAAATTGCCGAATGGGTCCTGCTGCCAGTGAACGACATGATTTTCGGGCTTGATTGTCAGTGAATAAGACTCAATAATTGCCCGGCTATGCGCCACCGGTTTAAGCCGAATCAGGTGGGGTGACACAAAAACCGTCCGGTCGTATTCGTATTGGGTATGGTGGTGAATAGCAACGCGGGTAGCCATAGGTGGTTAAGTAATAAGGGAATAAGTGGTAAGGAATAAGGAGTAAGGAATAAGGAGTAAGGTACCACCGGGATAAATCCCGGTGCAAGTCATTCTTCACTGTGCCAATCAATTGCACCGGGATTTATCCCGGTGTTGCGTATCCACTACACCTTAATGAACTATACTTTTTCGAATACCAGCCGGTAGTGTTCCATTGTTTCCTGCTCGAAACATACCCGGTTGGGGCTAACTTTGAACACGGCAATCATATCTTGAAACGCTTTATTAGTCAGCAACTTAGGCAGCAGTGACACATAGAGTAAATACTTTTTCAGGTTAAACGCGCGGAATCGTTTGCGCCACTCGCCAATGGTTTGGATATAGTCAAGCCGACCGCTGCTTAGGGAGATGAGTTTGAAAAGCGGCTGTGCATTCCGGATTACCTGTTCAGATCCATACGGTAACCACGAACCCGGAAACTGAGCAATCATCAGGGCCAGCGGATAAGCGAGGGAGTCTTTGGGAGCGTTCACGCTGATTTCGTCAAGCGGAATCATATTTTTCCCGAACACCATCGTCTGCATGTAAAACCGGCCACCAATGGGCAGCAACGCGTACAGGTTTTTGAAGAAATCGGCATAAACCTGATCTTGCTGACCGGCTTTGTACTGTTCAATCGAACAGAAATGCTCCATACCGCCAATGCAGCTAACGGCATCGAAGGTGCCATAATCAGCGGGCGTAATCAGGCGACAGTCTTTTATATCAACCACTAATCCATTTTGCCGGCACGCTTCGGCCTGACCCCGCGAGAGTGTTACCCCGCGTCCGTTGGCGCCCCGACCCTTGATGAACTGCAAAAAAGGACCCCAGCCGCAACCCATATCGAGCACTTTTGACCCCGTACTTATCCGCAAACTATCAGCGATAAACGTATGTTTTTGACGCTGAGCCTGTTCCAGCGTCAGCGTAAAATCACCGTTGTACATGGCCCCGCTGTAATCGCCGGTTTGGCCCATGCTCAGGCGAAATATTTTATCAATGGTGGTGTACGTAAAATCGAGATCTTGCTGGGAGGCCATGAATCAGGTAGGAATAGTGACTAAAGACCTACACGGCTGAAACCTCTCTGACCTTTGGGGAAGAAACAGTTTCGACACGTATTGGCAACGTACTGGATGGTCGTCCTAATTTCCGCAAAAGCCGGAAGTGAGACAACAGAGCCGAGCCAAAACTGGCATTTTCCAGGTAAGGCAGACCAAATTCGTGGGCTGTATTTTTAACAATGCTGGTGATAGCCGGATAATGAATATGACAGACTTTCGGGAACAGGTGGTGTTCGATCTGGCGATTCAAACCACCGCAAAAGAAGGCAGCAACCCGACTGTTGGGGGAAAAATTAGCCGTCGTATGCATCTGGTGAATGGCCCAGGCCTCATGAATGTCGCCCCGCTCATCGGGTATTGGAAACGATGTACCTTCTACGGCATGAGCCAGTTGAAAAACAAGACCGAGTATCAGGCCTTCTGCTACGTGCATCAGAACGAAGCCAGTAGCCAATTGCCACCAGGTCAGGTCGAGCACTAAATAAGGCAGAACCAGAAAAAAGAAATAGTAGATGGCTTTGGAAACAAACAGGTTTACATACTCCTGCTTCGGGTGCGATGAGTTGTCGTGGTGACCAATCCGGCTTTTGAAAAATTTCACGTAATCCTTTCGTAACACCCACGAAAGCGAAGCCAGCGCGTACAGCGGAAATGTGTACCACTGCTGAAACCGGTGCCAGGGATGAAGCGCATCGTCGGGGTCTAAGCGTACCAGCCCCGGAGCCACTTCAATGTCTTCGTCGTGACCGGGAATATTGGTGTATGTATGGTGAACGATATTATGCGTAATCTTCCAGATATACGGATTTGCGCCCAGCAGATAAAAGCTGTTGCCCGTTAGCCGATTAATCCGGCTGCTCGACGAAAAGGCTCCATGAAGGCCATCATGGGAAATATTAAAGCCAATAAAGGCGGCAAACATGCCCAGTAAAATAGCCAGACCAAGCATACCTGAAAGGGAAAACTGGTTTGACAGAATCAGGCAGTAGAGCACTACATAACCAATTAAAAAGAAACTGGCTTTGGCCCACATAGCTCCATTGGCATGGGGCGAAATAGCGTTTTCACTGAAATAAGCATCAACTCGTTTACGGACCGTAACAAAAAATTGTGAGCGCTGAGCATCTTTAAATTTCACTTGCGTTGACATAGTTAGTTAAAAATCAGGCCGATCTGTTGTATCTGCCGTAGAATGGGTAGGGCCAGCCGGCCCCGTTCAGTTAAAGTATATTCCACACGAGGAGGAATTTCCGGATAGGGAGTGCGTGTCATAACCCCCAGTGCAACCAACGCTTTTAATTCGCTGGCTAATACTTTTTCACTCACACGCGGCAACAATTCGCTGATCTGCCCATACCGGAGGGTCTGCTCACCCAAACAAAGGATGATATACAGCCGCCATTTGCCGCCGACTACCACTAACGCATTGCTGATCAGCAGTAAATCAGGTTCAAATGTTGCCTCGTTTGGTTCTGTCATGGTTGTTAATAATAACCGAACCGAGTCAGGCTACTAACCCAAGCCGAAGCAGTTGAGAAGCGAAGTTGGTTTGCAGCACGTTTTGGCGGACCATTTCCGGCAACCAGCCCTTACATACGGCAACGATTCGCTTACAGATTGTTGCGTTTTAAATGGCGGATAGATTGAACGTGCCGGAAAACAATAAGAGTGAACAGACACATGTTGAGTAGCTATTCGCTAAATAAAATCCGGGCAAATTAACTGGGAAATTGCAAACTAACAAGTACCGGAAGTTCTTAAAGTGGAAGCCACTAACTAAATAAAAGAGGATATTAAGTAGTCACTGCACGTTTGAAGCTGACATAAAGGTAACTAAGTTACGCGCAGGTAAGTTTCTTACATAGACATAACGAAAAAGTTAGTTATCGTGTATGTTCTATGTAAAATTTAATACCTGTTCATTCATGAAGATGCTCAGGCAGTGGGTCAGAGATAGTCAGGAAATGGTCAAACGTGGTCAGTAAAAAGTCAAAATGGTCAGGGATGGTTAGTTGACGTAGTATCAACCTGACCATCCCTGACCATTTCTGACAACTGTTTGACTATATATTATTTCGCCCGGATAGCAATTACCGGGTCGAGACGGGCGGCTGAGAAAGCGGGAACAATGCCCGACACGATACCGATAATACTTGACACGCCCAATCCCAGAATGATGTTGCCCGCCGAGAGCTGAAGGTCGAGACTGCCCAGACTCATGAATGACAGCAGGTAAACCAGCAAAATACCCGCCAGTCCACCAACTAAACTCAGCAGCACAGCCTCGAAAAGAAATTGCAAGAGAATAACGTAGTTCTTGGCTCCTAATGATTTTTGAATGCCGATGATGTTCGTTCGTTCTTTCACGCTCACGAACATGATGTTGGCAATGCCGAAGCCGCCAATCAGAATGGAAAATCCGCCAATAACCCAGCCCGCTACGGTCAGCACCGAAAAAATACCACCAATGGCCTGAGCGGCTGCTTCGGGTCGGTTTAGGGCGAAACTATCATCCTGCGTAGGGCGCATTCCCCGACGGGTACGCATCAGGCCCCGAATTTCACTTTCCAGTTCGAGCAAACCCTCGTCCGTGTCATAGCCTTTCACAACAATGTCGATGCTGGGATTGACCGAGTGGAACATTTTAGCGAACGCACCCAACGGAATCAGGCATTTGATATCAGGGTTGCCGCCCACGTTCAGAATGCTTTCACCTTTGCGCTCCTGAACGCCGATGACGGTAAAATTCAGGCCGTTCAGTTTGAATGATTTGCCGACCGGGTCCTGTGCCGGAAATAAGTTATCCGCTACGTCGGACCCGATGATGGCGATGTTGCGGGCCACGTCGATTTCCTGCTGTGTAAAGTAGCGGCCACTGGCGATGGGCACATCCGAAATAACATTGTAATCGAGTGTAATGCCGTGAATCAGAGACGACATGCTGTTGTTTCCCTGTTTTACCGTCACGCGGCCTTTAAAATCCATAGCAGCAATGGCCTGCGCATTTTCGAGCCGGGAGGCCAGAAAACGGTACTCCTTCATGCTCGGCTCAGGCCGCTGGAAATACTTCCACCATTGGTATTCACCCCCGAAACTCCACGGCCATTTCTGAACATAAATTACCTTATCGCCAATAAACGAGAGGCTGTCTTTGATGTTCCGCTCCAGCGAATCGACCAGCGTGAACACGGCAATAATGGCAAAAATACCAATGGTGACGCCCAGCAGCGAAAGCATTGTGCGGAGTAGGTTCGAGCGCAGAGCCTGCCACGCAAACCGAAAACTTTCGAATATCTGACGAATTAACTTCACTGGTTATAAAGAGCGAAAGAGTGAACCGGAACCGCACCGGCCGGACTGGAGCGAAAGGGTGGTTGAGAACAACACGTTCATATAGTTTCAGCGAATGAAAATACGGCGAAGGTTCTACTTTGCCAAACCATTTTGGACAAGTACAAGATTCAGGCGGATAAGTGGCAGATTTGGGTATGAGCAGGATACGGTTATTTTTGTAAATTATGTGGGGTTACGCCGGGCTTCAGCGGCAGCGGCCGTCCGTCCGGTGCAAGTCATTTTTTTTGCTCAGTATAACTTGCGCTGGATTAACTACCGCTGGACTGGGATCAGTGCAAGTCATCATTCACTGTGTAAATCACTTGCACCAGTCGGACGGCCGTTGCCGATTCAGCCCGGTGCAACCCGACACCATGAATCAACGAACTACAACTACAACCTGAATACTACATGAACAAACGTTTCGCTCAGTTTTCCTTCTTACTTCTGGTTGCCGTAGCTGCCGCTTCGTGCAAAACGCAATCGGCGTCAACAACCTCCGCCAATCAGACGGTAACCCAGAGCCAGGGCGTTTACCAATACCGCGACGAAGACGCTAATGTTAAGCCGTTCTTCTCCGACCGGACAGGTGTGATCGGACGTAACGGCATGGTAGCGTCGGCCCATCCCGAAGCGTCGCAGGTGGGGTTGAATATCCTAAAAGCGGGTGGCAATGCAGTCGATGCGGCTGTTGCGGTTCAGTTCGCGCTGGCGGTGGTATATCCCGGAGCGGGAAACATTGGTGGCGGGGGCTTTATGGTCTATCGCGACAATGCGGGCAAGGCCTTTACCCTCGATTACCGTGAAAAAGCCCCCGGTCGGGCCAGTGCGAATATGTACCTCGACTCGGCAGGCAACGTCCGGGCGGGATTAAGCATCAGCGGACATTTGGCGAGTGGCGTGCCGGGGTCAGTCGATGGCATGGTCGAAGCCCACAAACGATTTGGCAAGCTAACCTGGAAAGAAGTGCTGCAACCCGCTATTGATCTGGCCGCCAACGGGTTTGCCCTCACCGAGCGCGACGCACTGGGCCTCAGCCGGATTAAAACAGACCTGAACACAATCAATCCCGGTAAAACCTACTTCCTGAAAAGCACACAACCCACTGATACCACAACATGGCATAAAGGTGATTTGCTGGTGCAAGCCGACCTCGCCAAAACGCTGCAACGCATTCAGGAACAGAGCCGTGCCGGATTTTACGAAGGCGAAACTGCCCGGTTGCTGGCAGCAGAAATGGTACGTGGCAACGGCCTGATTACCGAGGAAGATTTGAAAAACTACCATGCCATCTGGCGCGAGCCGATCCAAGCCAAATACAAAGAATATAACGTCATTACGATGCCGCCAACGTCCAGCGGGGGCGTGGCCTTAGTGCAGATGATGCGCTTCACCGAGCCGTTTCCCCTTCGCAAATGGGGCTGGAACCGCGACAGTACCGTGCAGGTGATGATCGAAGCCGAACGGCGCGTGTATGCCGACCGGGCCAAGTTTCTGGGTGATCCCGATTTTGTGAAAGTGCCTGTTCCGCAACTCGTTAGTGCCGATTACCTCCGCAATCGCTGGACCGATTTTTCGTGGGCCAAAGCCACCGAGAGCAAAGCACTGAAAGGCGGAGTCATTCCGGGCTACGAAAGTCTGGAAACAACGCACTTCTCGGTGGTCGATGGGGCCGGTAATGCCGTGAGCATCACCACAACGCTGAACGGCGGCTACGGCAGTCGGGTTGTGGTGGGCGGAGCCGGGTTTTTTATGAATAACGAAATGGACGATTTCAGTGTGAAGCCCGGTGCTCCGAATATGTACGGACTGATTGGCAATCAGGCCAACGCCATTGCGCCCAACAAACGAATGCTCTCGTCCATGACACCGACCATTCTGGAGAAAGACGGAAAACTGTTTATGGTGGTGGGAACGCCCGGCGGCTCGACCATCATGACGTCGGTTTACCAGACCATCCTGAACGTAATAGAGCACGGCATGACGATGCAACAGGCCGTCAACGCGCTCAAATTCCACCACCAGTGGCTGCCCGACAAAACCATTTTCGAGAACGGAGCCTTCTCCGACGCCACCGTCGAATCCCTGAAAAACCGGGGCTATATTCTCGAAAAACTGACCAATACGCTGGGCCGCATGGACTGTGTGCTCATCCGCCCGGACGGTTCTTACGAAGGCGCATCGGACCCCCGAGCCGACAATACCGCACGGGGCTATTGATCCGTTACGTGTCAGAAATAAACGGATTGGCTGTCGCCACGAATAGAATGTAATTCGTCAGATAAATCAGCCGGTTCGTCGGAATTGGTCGTGTGAAAATGAGTCGTTGAACACAGTTTTACACGATCAATTCAACCAAAGACGTTCATTGCCATGTTTCATTCAACCGTCGGTCTGATTCATATTATTGCCGCGCTGTTCGCAATGCTGACCGGGGCTATTGTGTGGCTCAATACAAAAGGAGGCACATTTCACAAACAGGTGGGATACGCCTACATAGTGAGCATGGTTGTCCTGAACGGTACGGCCTTCATGATTTATCATTTATTTGGTACGTTCGGGCCGTTCCACGCGCTGGCAATTGTGAGTTTGGTGTCTATTGTGGGCGGCATGATTCCTGTGCTGTTTCGGCATCGCATCGGTAGCTGGCTAATCTGGCATTATTATTTCATGAACTGGTCGGTGGTGGGGTTGTACGCGGC
>JANPJE010000263.1:0-9303 GCA_031425355.1 Spirosoma sp.
GAGTTGAGTATCGAACGTTGTGCATTTTTGCTGTAGCCGGGCGTAATCTTTCTCCGCCATTTGCAGAAGCGCGGGCATCGTGATTTTGTTGGTTCGGTTCCACCACGGGCGCAGATTTTGCTTGAAATACTGCACCGAGTACAGGTCGTCGTAGGCCAGCAACAAGTGTTTGATCGCCGGTTGTTTTGCTACATTATCGAAGTTGAGGACAGTGGCAATAGCTACGTCAACAGCCGCCCGTGCGGGCATTTTAGCAGCCGCCGGTAATTTGCCGTTCGCCAGAAACGCTTTCTTCAGTCCGTCGGCCATTCCGGATGTCACCTGATTGCCAGCCTGTTGCGGCACCGCCAGATACGCATATCCCCAATCGATGCGGACGTTGTCGCCCTTTTTTACCAGTAGGGGCTGTGCTTCCGTACCCACTGTTTGATACGTCAGTCCACCCGTCTGTCCGGCTTTCATAACAACTTCCTGCCCAATGGTATTAGTCGCCATTGTGCCCGACTCGCTGAAATATACCTGCACCGAATGAGGCTTGCCATCGGTCGAGCGCACATCAAACGTAACGTATGTAATGGGTCGGGCGGCAACGTCTAATTCATCCAGCAACAGGGGCGACAGGAAATTCACACCCAGATTGACCGGCCCCGCCGTGAACGTATAATAGGTTTGCGTGGCCGAGACCGTTACGTCCGTTTGGGTAGCCGTTGTAACGGCCGCTGAGGTAATCGGATTAACGATGCCGACATCAATGAACGACCCACCGCGCGGACTCACACAATGAACAGCCAGCACGTTTTTGCCCGTCTGCAACGCTTTCTGACCCGCTGCCGATAAAGGTAAATTGACGTATTCGTTGACGTATTCGGGCTTATCTAAAATTTTGGTGCCGTTCAGATAAATCACTACGTCGTCGTCGTGGTTGAGCGACAGCAGCAGTTTCGACGGGTCGGCTTTGCCATCGTAGGTAAACTCCCGCCGGACGTAAATGCCATCTTTATCGTTAGTTGTCCACTTCGTTTTTGCTTCGGGCGTATCGCCGAATGGTCCTGATGCTGATTTCCAGTCAGTTGCGTTGAAGTCTGGCTTTTCCCAGCCGCTTTTTGGTTTTGTTGTCGTGTAGAGCGCCGTGTATGCCTGCGACTCGCCGGTGGGCAGAATGGGCTGGTACGTGGTGGGCACGGCTCCCAGAAACTGATACGCTTTGCCATCGACCCGGACAATTCCCTCCAGCGACTGCGGCTTGCCGGTCCAGTGGCGCGTGGGCGAATCGGTCAGTTTATCGGTCGTGCTCCAGACGCTGAAATACGGGTCGTGGGTGATGAGCGGGTAAGCCGGGGGGCGCAGGTTCTGAGCGCGGGCCGTCCCGAAATAAAACACTGAAAGCAGGATAAGGGAGACGTGACGTATTGAGTTGGTTTGCATTGAAAACGTTGGTTTGCGGACGCACAAAAACATCCACCATTTAAACCAGATGTGTGTTAACATTTACTTGTTTTCAAGTTGAAAATGTGTCTGAATTGATAATTTGTTGACAATATTAAGTGAGGTCATAAGATTTCTGAAAGCGGCTTTGTATCGACAAACGCCCGCTGGCCAATTCATCTACGTATTGATTTTCGCAAACCGGCATCATTAAATAATCGGTTGCTTTCCCTTTGATACGTATGCTACACGCCCGGCTATGAAAGTCAAAATTCGCGGTTTACTATACCCCGTTATTATCGCCGGAATATGCGCCTGCCAGTCTGAACCGATGGGCCACTCGCTTACGCCGACCGTTACGGTTTATCCCGAAAAACCAGCTTCAGTTTCCGCACGCACACCGAAGCCGAAAACTCTGCCCAAAGGCATGATTTATGTGCCGGGTGGTCTGACCCAAATCGGGGCAGACGATGGACAAGCCTGGGAGAAACCCATGTTGTGGGTCGAGGTTAAGCCTTTTTTGATGGACGAGCATCTGGTGACGGTAGCCGAGTTTCGCCGGTTTGTCACAGCCACTACGTATAGAACCGAAGCGGAAACGTATGGCGATGGCGCTATTCTGGATGAGACAACGAAGGAATGGGCACTCAAAAAAGGAGCAAACTGGGCATATCCACGAGGCCGGAACCCGGCTGATTTAGACGATGGCAAAGCCGTTGATAATCACCCCGTTACGCAGGTATCCTGGAACGATGCGCGGGCGTACGCAACCTGGGCCGGCAAACGGCTCCCCTCCGAATTTGAGTGGGAACACGCGGCCCGAAATGCCGTTAACAGCCGCACATTATACCCGTTTGGCAACGATCTGAAAACGGTCGGCAATAAATACTTAGCGAACACCTGGAACGGTACGTTTCCTGAACACGACGACGTTGCCGATGGCTTTCATTACACCTCGCCGGTGGGTCACTACGGCAAAACTCCCCTCGGCCTGACCGATATGACTGGCAATGTGTGGCAATGGTGCGCTGACTGGCGACAGCCTTACGCCGACGTAATAGCGGGTAAAGCGCCCCAAAACCCGACGGAAAAAGTGCAGCGGGGCGGCTCGTTTCTGTGCGAACCGGGCTGGTGTCATGGCTACCGGGTGTCAGGGCGCTCCTTTACCTCACCCGAAACGGCTCTGATGCATGTGGGCTTTCGCTGTGTGAAGGATATATGAATTCGGAACAGATTCGACGTATACAGGGTAGAAATACCCACTCCGTTTCTTATTCGACATACCTCTCCTAAACCTTCTTATTGGCGTTGATTATGAAACGAATGTATTCCCTGCTGGCGATACTGATGCTTACTGGTCAGGCAATGGTATCTTTTGCTCAACAGATTTCTAAAGAAGAACTTATTTTCCTGACGCCCGACTGGAAAGGCGAACGCTTCCCCGACGGTCGTCCGAAGGTGCCGGATGCCATCATGAAGCGCATGAAATTGGTGACGCAGGAAGAAGCGTGGGCCGTCTTGAAAAACGAAAATTATAAATACCAGTTTACGGGCGACTGGCAAACTATTAACCCCGACAGTGTACTGGTTGGACGGGCATTGACCGCTACGTTCATGCCTGGCAGGCCGGACGTTCACCGGGTAACGGACGACAAAGGACATACCAAAGATGGGCGGGTGAAATCGCAGAATGCCTGGCCCATCGACCTGCTCGTAAAGGGCGATGTGTACGTGGTCGATCAGTTCGGGATGCACGAAGATGGGCCAACCATTGGCGATAACCTCGGCAACTCCATCTATGCCAAATCGGGAAACGGCATTGTGTATGAAGGAGCCGTTCGGGATGTGGCCGGACTGAAAGAAATTGGCGGCTTTACGTCGTACTTCCGTAGTTATCACCCGTCGCACCACAACCCGGAAGGCAATCTGAACACAACATTGGTCGGCATTAACAAGCCAACACGCATTGGTAAAGTGATGGTTATGCCCGGTGACGTAGTGCTGGGCCGCGATGGGGGCGTGTGTTTTATTCCGCCCCATCTGGCCGAGAAAGTGGTGAAAACATCCGAGATTATTCGCCTGCGGGACATGTTCAGTCATTTGCGCCTGCGCGAACAGAAGTACACGGCTGGTCAGATTGATACGCGCTGGTCGGCTGAAATCGAGAAAGACTTCTCCCAATGGCTCAACGCTCACGTCAGTGAACTACCTGTTCCGAAAGAGCAGATTCAGGAGTATCTGAAAACCCGAACGTGGTAGAATTTTATAGTCAGGTGTTGTCACGGATGGTCAAGTATTGACTGATAATTCCTGACAACACCTGACCATTCCTGACAACCTTTGAACCCTTCCAAATCCTCATGAAAACCACTACGTCCCGTCGTTCTTTTTTGACCAAGAGTGCGTTAGCCAGCGTGTTCAGCGCCAGCGCCTTATCAACCTTTGGGTCCGGTCTGGAAACCGCCGTTCATCACGCACCGCTTTCTTCGGCTCCGTCCGATTTAAAAATTACGGACATCAAATGCGGCTTTATTCGCAATGGACACAGTCTGTTTGTGAAAGTGCATACCAATCAGGGCATCTGGGGTTGTGGCGAAGGTGTCGATGCTACGCCCGGAACGTACCATTTGGTGAAGATGATGGGCGAACGGATCAAAGGCAAAAGTCCGCTCAACATCAACCGGATTTTTGAAGATGTCAGGCGGGCCGGTTTTTTTGAAGGTGCTCAGGCAGGCATGTACGTATCGGTACTGTCGGCGGTCGAGTCGGCCCTTTGGGATCTGGTTGGCAAGGCGTTGGGCATGCCCGTTTACCAGCTTATGGGCGGAAAATTTCGCGATAAAATCCGGGTTTACTGCGACACCGGCACCTACCGAGAGACCGACAAAAGCCCCGACTCGTTCGGGAATAGTGCCAAAAAAGCGGTCGATATGGGCTTCACAGCAGTGAAGTACGATATCGACGAACGCAATGATCCTAATAAATACGATGCGTATAACTGGACTGCCAGCCAGGGCGAGTTAGAGAGGATGTACAACCAGATTGCCAGCGTCCGGAAGGCCGTTGGTCCAAAAATCGACATCTGTGTGGATATGCACGGTCGCTACGATGTAACAACGGGTCGGCGGGTCGCCAAAATGATGGAGCCACTCAATCTGCTGTTTCTCGAAGAACCCATTCCTGCCGAAAACCCTGAAGCGTACCGCCAGATAAGGGAAGCCTCGAATACGCCTATTTGCGCGGGCGAGAACCATTATTTAGCGCATGGCTTCCGCAAACTGCTCGAAATTGGAGCCGTCGATATCGTTATGCCCGACTTGCAAAAAGCGGGCGGATTAGGTGAGGCTCAGCGCATTGCTAACTTATCCAACCTCTATTACGTACCGTTTGCCCCGCATATGGTGGCCTCCTATCTGGGTGCTATGGCGTCGAGTCACGTCTGCGCGTCGGTGCCCAACTTCCTGATTCTGGAGTGGCAGATTTATTTTCATGAAGACCCCATGTTCAAAGAGATCGTTACTTTCGACGGGCCGATGGTGGAGAAAGGATTTATCCCACTGTCCAACAAGCCGGGAGTTGGGGTTGAGATCAATGAAGAAGGCATGCGCAAATACGCCCCCAAAGACGTACCGTTTTTTGTGTAAAAGACCCGGTTAACACGAGCTTACCTAATTGCTTTTTTGATCAATATATGACTGGAAACCAGAATGTTCCGCCCGCTGGCAGTGTCCTGTCACCGCCCCCGGCAATGACAGACCGGACTAATTACCGATGGGTAATTGTGGCGCTGCTTTTCTTTGCGACAACCATCAATTACCTCGACCGGCAGGTGATCAGCCTGTTGAAGCCCATCCTGGAAAAAGAGTTCAACTGGAGCGAATCCGACTATGGAAATATCGTGACGGTGTTCACTTTTTTCTATGGTGCCAGTACATTGCTGGCGGGGTATATTATTGATAAAGTCGGCACTAAACTCGGGTATATCGGGGCTATTGTGGTGTGGAGTTTTGCCGCTATGGGCCATGCGCTGGCGGGTGGAACATTTGGGTTTATGGTTGCGAGAGCGTTTCTGGGTATTGGCGAAGCCGGTAATTTTCCGGCCTCGATCAAGACCGTTGCCGAGTGGTTTCCCAAAAAAGAACGCGCGTTGGCCGTTGGCGTTTTCAATGCCGGAGCCAACATCGGCGCTGTAGCGGCTCCGGCGGTTGTGCCTTGGCTGGCCCTGGTAGCAGGCTGGCAAATGGCGTTCATCGTGACGGGTGCGCTGGGTTTTGTCTGGATTGTCGCCTGGTGGTTTTACTACGAGGTTCCAGCCCGCCATAAGCGCGTCAATGCCGCCGAACTGGCTTACATTAACGAAGCCCCATCCCTCGAATCCGCTACGGCTGGTGATGCCGCTTTGGGTGATTCGATCGACGGTGCGCCCGCTGTCAAGTACCCCATTTTTGCCAATAAAGCCATTTGGGGCTTCATGAGTGGTAAACTCCTCACCGATCCCATCTGGTGGTTTTTCCTATTCTGGTTGCCGTCGTACCTGTCAAATATTTACAATCTCGACCTGAAAAAACTCGGTGCACCCCTGATTGTCATTTACTTAGCCGCTACCATCGGCAGTGTTGGGGGTGGGTGGCTATCATCTATGCTCATCCGAAAAGGCTGGCATCCAACCCGGGCGCGGCAGTGGGCTATGGCCTTGTTTGCCATTTGCGTCGTGCCGGTTATGGCCATCAGTCAGCTAAACGGTCTCTGGCCCGTTATTGCTGTATTATCCTTGGCGGTGGCGGCTCACCAGGCATGGTCAGCCAATATTTTCACCGTAGCCGCCGATCAGTTTCCCAAACATGTGCTGAGCCGGGTTGTGGGGCTGGGCACAATGGCCGGCACCCTCGGCGGAGCGTTATTTCCGTTGCTGGTGGGCCGGATTCTGGACCATTATAAAGCCCTCGGTCAACTGTCGGAAGGCTATTACATCATCTTTTATATAGCCGGACTGGCGTATTTAGTGGCCTGGGCCATGTTGTACATTTTCGTTTTCCGTCGGGTGAGCAAAGTGAGTTAATATGGGTATGTTACAAACCATGCGGTGGTTCGGCGAGTCGGACCCGGTCTCGCTGATGGACATTCGACAGGCGGGTTGTGCGGGCGTTGTTACAGCCCTGCACCAGATTCCAGTGGGGGAGTTATGGTCGGTAGATGCCATCAAGGAGCGAAAACGATTGGTGGAAGCCCAAAATGACCGGTATTCACCGCTGCACTGGTCGGTGGTCGAGAGTCTGCCCGTACATGAAGCTATCAAAAAAGGTCAGCCAGCTCGCGACCGATACATCGAAAACTACAAACAGTCGATTCGAAATCTGGCGGCTTGCGGCATCCGAACCGTTTGCTACAACTTTATGCCGGTGCTGGACTGGTCGCGCACGAACCTCAGTTACGAAATGCCCGATGGCTCCCGCGCATTGCGGTTTGTGTGGGAAGATTTCGCCGTTTTCGATCTGTGCATTCTGAAACGCCCCGGTGCCGAAACCGATTATGAACCCGAATTGATTGAATCGGCGCATCGCAAATTCGGTACCATGTCTGCCGAACAGATCACGGAATTAAGCAATATCGTTCTGCTTGGTTTGCCCGGTTCTGAAGAAGCGTTCACACTCGATACGTTTCAGGGATTGCTGAATGAATACGCCAAAATCAACGACACGAATCTTCGCGAAAACCTGCATCAGTTCATTCAGCAAGTAGCTCCGGTTGCGCAGGCCGTAGGCGTCAATTTATGCATTCATCCCGACGATCCGCCCTATCCATTGCTGGGCCTGCCGCGTGTGGTTAGTACCGAAGACGATCTGGCGCAGCTAATGGACGCCTGCAACCTAAAGGCCAACGGTATTACGTTCTGCACTGGCTCGCTGGGCGTTCGTGCCGACAATGATTTGCCCGGAATGATCCGGCGGTTTGGCGAACGGATTCACTTTATTCATTTACGCACGACAAAGCGCGAAGCAAACGGAACGTCTATGGTGCAGTATTCTGACCGGACCCAAAACTTCCATGAAGCCGATCATCTGGCGGGCGATGTGGATATGTACGCGGTTGTGAAAGCCCTTGTGCTGGAACAGAAACGGCGCGAACAAACGGGCATCGGCGAATTATCCATTCCCATGCGCCCCGACCACGGCCATCAGATGCTCGACGATTTGCACAAAAAGACTTATCCAGGCTATTCGGCTATTGGTCGCCTGCGCGGTCTGGCCGAATTGAGAGGACTGGAAATGGGCATCGAGCGGTCGCTGCAAAACGATTAGTAACAATCACACAATACGTGAATGAGTCAGTTAGAAAAAATACAACCTACCGAAAGTCAGGCAAATACCACCGTTTTCTCACTTGAGGGTAAACTCGCGCTGATTACAGGCGGGGGCAGCGGCATTGGCTTCGATATTGCCCGGTGCATGGTGGAGGCCGGAGGGCGCGTTGTCATCACGGGTCGGCGGGAAGAACCGCTTCGCGAAGCCGTAACTATGTTGGGCGAACGGGCGCATTACAGGGTCAATGACGTAACGGCACGCGACTCGCTGAACGATCTGGTGGAGCGTATCGAAACCACAATTGGTCCCATCGACATTCTGGTCAACAACGCCGGAATTAACATGAAAAAACCCGCTCTGGAGGTCACCGATGATGATTTCGATCGAATCGTACATACGAATCTGAACTCGGTCTTCAGCCTGACGAGGGCTTGTGCCCAGCGTATGATGGACCGGAGAAGCGGTTCTATCCTGATGATCTCCTCGATGGCAGCCTACTACGGCATTGACCGTGTCGTGGCCTATGCGGCTTCGAAATCGGCAGTAGAGGGTATGGTCAAAGTGCTGGCATCGGAGTTTTCTGGTAACGGCGTACGGGTCAATGCCATCGCGCCGGGATTTATCGAAACAGCCATGAGCAAAACCGCCATGGGGGGCGACCCTGACCGATTTGCCCGTGCTATGCGCCGAACGCCAATGGGTAAATTTGGTCAGCCCGCCGACATTGGCTGGGCGGCTGTTTTTCTGTCGTCCGATGCCGCTAAGTACATCACCGGCGTGTCGTTGCCAGTTGATGGGGGGAATTCAATTGGTTTTTAAACGATCACCTTACCCGCGTCCAGGTGCGGGTTTTGCCGAGGAAACTGATGCCCATTACGTAACCGCGCAGGTCAATGGAGTTAGCATCTTTCATTGAGACTTCACAGTTATACGTTTTGCCATCCTCGGGATTATAAATCTCCCCGTCGCCCCAGGTGTTATTGCCTTTATAAACCAGGTTTGTGACCAGAACTACGTTCATCAACGGGCGATGACGCAGGGCTTCGTCCGGGTTTTCTTTGTCAATTTTGGGCTTTCGGGTGGCTGGATCAGTTGGCTCCACCATCCAGACTAATTTGCCGTAATACTTATTGCCCTGCTTATAAATCTGAACCTGATTTCTTTTCTTAGAACTGAGCCATTTACCCACTATCGCATCGGGGTCGTCGGCGTTGGCGGCCAGCGAAGTCAGGGAAAAGCATACCAACAGAAGGAATGTGGTCAGGCGCAACGGGATCATACGTGAGTGTCTGTGCAAAGGTTGAGTTGATTAATTCGTTGAAAGAAAACGTCTGGTTAATCTATGAACGTATAGCGGAACCATTTGTCAGGTTTATCATGAAAATTTGACCAAGCGCGTGTCCATTTGCCGCTTTTTCGCTGCCTGACACAGATTGTTTCAATGACCTGCGCCGGGTATCAAGTAAACTCGTTTCAAAGATTCCTTATGCGTACTGTGGGGTTTGATGGAAACGGCCCGAATTGGTTTAACGGAAAAGAATAGGCCCGGAGCGCGTTAACCACAGTGTCAACTTCG
>JANPJE010000264.1:0-1799 GCA_031425355.1 Spirosoma sp.
AAGAGTTTCTGAAGCCCCTCCTCGAACTCCACGCTGTAGAGGTAAAATACCGGAACACCCTGCCGGAACTGGCGTAAATTAGTGAAGAGCGTCTTAGTGTCGGGTTCTCAAACCCGACGCCACACATGATTAATGACGGAATTAGAAGAAACTTTCACTGCCCTCGGCGGTCAATTTGTAACACCTGTTGATGCCCTGACCGAAAAACTGCGCTCTGTACGGGCCATTGTGTTCGACTGGGATGGCGTTTTTAACGACGGCGTCAAGACCGAAGCGGGCAGCAGCTCCTTTAGCGAGGTCGATTCGATGGGGACAAACCTGCTCCGGTTTGGGTTCTGGCTTCACCACGGCGGTCAACTGCCAGCCGCAGCCATTGTAACGGGCGTGACCAACAATCTGGCCGATGCGCTGGTACGTCGGGAGCATTTCCATGCGTGTTACTCGCAGGCTAAGCACAAGGTTGAGGTGCTGGCGCATTTTCTGGATGAACACAAACTACAACCCCAGGAGGTTGCCTTTTTCTTCGATGATGCGCTCGATTTATCGGTGGCCGAAATTGCCGGGGTGCGGATTATGGTTAGCCGGAAGGCTAACCCGCTTTTCACGAATTACGTCATTCAAAACGGTCTGGTCGATTATATTACGGGTAGTCAAAGCGGGCAGTTCGCCGTTCGCGAAGGCTGCGAACTAATGCTGGGTCTGCTCGGTCAGTTCGATACGGTCATGGCCGAACGGCTACGTTACCGGCCTGTGTATGAACAGTATTACCAGCAACGGCAAGCCATAGAACCAACGTACTGGACCGTAGGGCCGAACGGTCCTGAAACAAAATTAATGTAACACAGAGTGGCACAAAGGGTGATGGAGATTCATAGAGGACTCGGTATTATTTTTCTCTGTGCATCTCTGTGTTACATTTTTTCAACCCATCCCTGATTATGATAATCGGTATTATTCCCGCTCGTTACGGCTCCACTCGTTTTCCCGGAAAACCATTAGCCGACATTGGCGGGAAATCCATGATTCAGCGGGTGCTGGAGCAGGCAAAACAAGCAGCGTCTCTATCGAAAGTAGTCGTGGCAACGGACGATGAGCGTATTGCTGACGCCGTTCGGCAATTGGGCGAAGAGGCCATAATGACCCGCACGGATCACCCCAGTGGTACCGACCGTTGCTATGAAGCCTATTGCCAACTAATTAATAATGGCTTAATTTCAGGAAGTTCGTCAGACTATATTCTTAATATTCAGGGTGATGAGCCGTTTATCGACCCGGCGCAGATTGACGAACTGGCTGCGATTCTGGACGGGACGGTTGAGCTGGCAACGCAGATGGCTACGGTCGATTCGGCTGAGATGCTGCATGACCCTAAAGAGGCAAAAATTGTTATCAACGACCAGAACGAAGCTTTGTATTTCAGCCGGTCGGCCATCCCGTATTTGTGGGGCGTTGAACCCGATCAGTGGCACGCGCATCAGGCGTATCATCGTCATGTAGGCTTGTATGCGTACCGCGCCGATGTACTGGAAAAGATCACCCAACTGCCACCGTCTCCACTCGAACGGGTTGAGTCACTGGAGCAATTGCGCTGGATAGAAGCCGGTTATCGAATCAAGATCGTTGCCACACACTACCAGACGCACAGCGTTGACAGTCCCGCCGATATTGAGAAAATTGTTAGAGGTTTATAGCAAATGCAGATACAAATCAATTTGTAGACCGGATTACAGCCGGGCCGACGCTCGGATTGACAGTATATTCTGGTTCTGTCTTGTTAATCCGAGCGTCGACCCGGCTGT
>JANPJE010000265.1:0-2349 GCA_031425355.1 Spirosoma sp.
ATTGGTACGGTTCGGACGGTGAAAACGTGGGCGTTCATGCCTTACGGCAAAACGTTCCCGGTGCTGCCCGACGAGCCCGTACCCGCCGGTGTTGACTACGCCATGTGGCTCGGCCCGGCACCGGAGCGACCCTTCAACAAAAATCGGTTTCATGGCAGTTTCCGGTATTTCTGGGACTATGCCGGGGGCCTGATGACCGACTGGGGAGCGCACATGATCGACATGGCACTCTGGGGCATGAACGTCACAACACCTAAATCCGTCGTGGCGATGGGCGGGCGGTTTGGCTTCCCGAACCACGCGGGCGAAACCCCCGACACCATGCAGACACTCTATGATTTCGGTGCGTTTACATTGCAATGGGAGCAGGCCATCGGCATAGCGCGGGGGCCATATGATCGCGAACACGGTGTTGCGTTTATCGGTAATCTCGGTACGGTGGTGGTTGACCGCGAGGGTTGGGAACTGCTGCCCGAAGCTGACAACGGTCAATACCTGACACCGGCCATGCCGCGCCACCCGCGCTATGGCAATGACCTCGATAAGCACACGCTCAACTTTGTGGAGTGCGTCCGCAGTCGGCAGCAACCCAACGCGCCCGTCGAGGTGGGCCGTAATGTGGCCGTGAACGCGCAGTTGGGCAATATAGCGCACCGGATGGGGCGAAAAATCGTTTGGGACGAAGCCACGCAAACCATTCGTAATGACCCAGATGCAGCCAAATTAGTGAACGCTCACTACCGCAGCCCCTGGAAATTACCCGTCGTATAGCCAGTTCCTGTGTGAAGATAAATTCTCCGGTCGGTGCCTATCTTGTTGGACCCACCCAGACCCACCCAGCCGATAACTGAATAGTGTCAAATTTGCATTTTTGCACCAGAAATTCGAGAAACATTTTGGTTGACTGAAAAGCTGATGTCAACTAAACGGGTTACTAACTACCGCCCAACCGACATCACTCATGCGCTTTCTACGGTCAACTACAGCCACTGTCTGCCTTGCCTGCCTGTCGGGCCTGCTACTGTCCGGGTCCACCTCCCAACATACGGATTCACCGAAAACGGTAGTCCAACGGCTGGCAGGCATCACGGTGCCGGAAGGCTATACCGTCGAGGTTGCCGCCGGGCCGGAACTGGTCAACTTTCCTATGTTTTCAACGCTCGACGAAACCGGGCGGTTGTTTGTGTTTGAATCCATTGGTCATGTGTATAAAAAAACGCAGGATGCGCTCGACAACCCCCAATTTCGCATTAACCTGCTAACCGACACGAACGGCGACGGAAAATATGACAAAAGCACCATTTTTGCCGATAAAGTTGGCTTTCCGCAAGGGGGGGTGTTCTATAAAGGAAGCCTGTACGCTACGTCGGCACCTGACCTGATTAAGTTCACGGATACCGATAACGATGGCGTGGCTGACAAACGCGAGGTGCTGCTCACTGGCTGGACGCTCAACGTGAATGCCAACAGCCTGATTGGGCCGTTTATGGGGCCGGATGGCTGGCTCTACCTGACCAGTGCTATCATGGGATTCGACGTAACCACACAGGAAGGCAAACGGCTCAAAGGTGGCACCGCCCGAATCTGGCGCGTCAGGCCCGACGGCTCGAAATTAGAGTGGATTTCGGCGGGGGGCATGAACAACCCTGTCGAGCTAACCTTCACCGAAGCCGCCGAACCCATTGGCACCGAAACGTATTTTACCGAACCACAGGCCGGTCTGCGCGATGCGCTGGTGTACTGGACCGAAGGGGGCGTGTACCCAAAACCCAACAACAATATCAGCCGCGATAGCCTGGTACGTACCGGCGAGTTGATGCCGGTCGTTTCCAAATATTCGCGGGTGGCCCCATCGGGCATTGGCCGATACCGGCACACGGCATTGGGAGCCGATTTTAAGGACAATCTCTTCAGCGCACAATTCAATACGCACCGCGTTTTGCGCCATAAACTGATCCGGGAAGGTGGCTCGTTTCGAACCGAAGACGAGGTGTTTTTCTCGACCAAAGACGAAGATTTCCATCCAACCGACGTACTGGAAGATGCTGATGGAAGTTTGCTGGTGGTAGAAACAGGTGGCTGGTTCATTCAGGGATGTCCGCTCTCGCAGGTGTCCAAAGCCAATCTGGAAGGCAGTATTTACCGGGTTCGCCGGAAAGACGCGCCAGCGATAGCCGATCCTTATGGCAATCAAATCAACTGGCCCATGCTCTCGCCGACCAAAGCAGCATCGTTGCTGGCCGACGCTCGCCCAACGGTTTGCGACCGGGCCATTGAGCGACTCGTTGACGCGGGCGAAACCGCCGTTGCGCCCCTCACCAGCGTACTGCGTCAGTCAAAAAACACCAA
>JANPJE010000266.1:0-5702 GCA_031425355.1 Spirosoma sp.
GTTTAACGGGGTCTGGCTCTGTCTTTTTGCAGTTTTGCAGAGTAAGGGTCAAACCTGTCAGCAGGCTAACCCATAGGAGAGTAAGGAGACATTTCATGGTGGTATAGATTGAAGCAGTGAACCTGTTTTGTACGCACCAAAATTCGTAAGGGAAATGAAGGCGCGAAATCCCATAAAAGGGTGATAAGACATTCTGAAATTCGGTCGGTCGGGCTTGTCACCTTTGATGTCGCATTTATACAATCACGGCCCGAACTGATTACCGAACTTTAAACCACTCCTGTTGCTTACCCAATTCTTCATAAGAATAGTTACCATCTTTCAGTATAAAACCGACTAACCATCCACATCCCACTCAAAACTATGCTACCTACTCTTACTTATCCGACGCTACGTATCTTTCTGGACGGTATGCTGTTGATGATGGCTTTGTATGCTTTCGCTACTTACATCTGGCACCGCAAACGTATCTACGCCTACTACGGATTGTACATTGGCGGTATGATAGCCAACCTGTATTTCAACGACGAAGCCCATCACCTGATTGATCAGCACGCTACCGACAGAGCGATAGCACTGGCGTCGTGGCTGGAGGTTACTATACAGGCAATTGCCTTCGTTTTCTATATTCAGTTCGCCCGAACGTTGCTCAACATGCGCCAGCGCGACCCGGTCAGTCTGCGGCTCTCTACTTATATGCTGGTCGTGCTGGCGATTGGGCAATTGACCGACACGCTGTTATTGTGGTTGGAACCGGTAAACCGACTGGGCGGCTGGGCCTATATACTAAGTGACCTGAACCGCTACGCAATGGCCGCGCTGACGTTTATGATCGTTCCGCGAATTCTGCGGCAGCGTAATATGGTTACCTCGATATTCATCATTGGCACATCGTTTTTTGTAGGTGGTTCCATCCTGGCAGTGACCATGAATTTATTTGGCTGGGGTGACCGCCTGCCCGATCAGCCGTTTAGTTTTCCGCTCATTCCGATGCAGTTGGGAATCGTGATTGAGTCATTGCTGTTTACCGTCGCCATATCAGTGGTGAACCGCCAGATAGAACGCGAGAAAATCCGGTATCAGGCTCAGCTTATTGAGCAACTTCAGGAAAACGAACAAAAACAGGCCCGATTGAACGGCCTGCGCGATGAAATCGCCCGGGATTTGCACGACGAAATGGGCTCGCAACTCTCCAGCATCAGCATCCTGAGCCAAACGACTATGCGCTACGTGGAGGACGAGCGTGCACAGCAGCGACTCGTTACCATTGGCCAAACGACGCGGCAGGTTATGGACAGCATGCGGGAAATTGTCTGGAGCCTTAACTCATCGAGTGACACCATCCAGCACCTAAGCCTGCGAATTGGTGAAACGGCTTATGGTCTTTTTAACGACACGACCATCCGGCTCCACGCGGATCTGGCCAAAACCGATACGTGGCATGGCCTGACGGGGAAAAAACGGCGCGAATTGCACCTGATTGCCAAAGAGTGCCTGACCAACGTACTGCGCCACGCCAACGCCCAAAACGTTTGGCTCACCCTGCATGTGAAACCCGACAACGTGTTGCTCAGCATCCGCGACGACGGCACGGGATTCGATCCTGCTACGGATATTAGTGGCTTAGGTTTACGGAGTATCCAGCAGCGAACGCGCACCTTAGGGGCCAAGCTGCATATTGACACTGAGCCGGGCGGTGGCACATCAATTCGGATTGACTGCCCGATACAGCAGGGTCAGGTAGAGCAGGAATCAGTTGTCCCACAGTTTGCTTAAAGCCGATATTTTGCTACCGCTTCAACTACCGAATGAACATGGAGTTTTTCGTAAATACGCTTGATGTGCGTCCGAACGGTTTCGATACCAATGCTCAGTTCAGCCGCCACCAATTTATAGCTCATTCCCTGCGATAGATAGTGCAACACCTGGCTCTCGCGGCTGGTTAGCTGATCGAGATCGGCGGTTTGTCCGGCGCGTCCCGGAAACGTCTGAATGACTTTGCGGGCAATACTCGGCGACATGGGCGCGCCCCCGGCATAAACGGACTGGATCGCATCGATAATGTGGTCAGGCGTGGTATGTTTAAGCAGGTAGCCCGACGCTCCGGCACACAAGGCACGAAAGACCCGGTCGTCGTCGTCAAATACGGTGAGCATTAGCACCTCCACCGTTGGGAACTCGCGATGAAGGCTTGTAACTGCCTGAATACCATCACGTCCGGGAAGATCAATATCCATCAATACCACGTCGGGCTGGAGCTGATACGTTTGATCGTTCGCCCGCAAACAGTCGCCGAAGGCACCCACTAACACGCACTCATCCGCATCAGCCACGAGTACGCTAAGAGCTTCCCGCAGGGATATGTTGTCTTCGTAGATCAGAACACGGATTGGCATGGGGTAAAGGAGTGAAAGAGCGAATACGCTGGCAGTGCTAAGTAGCTACTGTAGACTACATATTGATTAAGTAAAGATAGGCATATATGACGTGGGTAGTTATCCCATATTCGGGTGATGGAATTCAGCAAGGGAAACCGCAACAAATCGGTTATTCCTTTCCCTACAACCATTTAACTGGCCGCACCCAGTAACTATCCCCGTTCCTCCCTCTTCTCCCCTCCTATTGATATACCCGCACGTAGTCGACTTCCATGCGCTGCGGCCAGATGCTTTCGTCAACGCCTTTTTGGCCACCCCAGTTGCCGCCAACTGCCACATTCAGAATCAGATAGAACGGTTGATCAAACGGCCATTGCGCTTCGGTATTTCCCAAAACTGATTTCTCAACGGTGTAATATTTCTGATCATCCACAAAAAAGTCAATCTTGTCAGCGGTCCACTCGATGGCATACAGATGAAAGGCCGTCGTTACGTCTTTCAGGCTGACACTATTTCCTTTTTGTGTCTTTTTACCATGATTGTAGGCTTCGGTATGCACCGTCCCATGAACAACGCCCTCATCGAAACCAACGTGTTCCATAATGTCGATTTCACCACTTCTCGGCCAGCCAGCGGTTGAGATATTCTTGCCCAGCATCCAGACGGCGGGCCACGTTCCTACACCTTTCGGAAGTTTAGCTCGTGCTTCAATACGTCCGTACGTCCAGGTAGTTTTTCCCTGCGTCAGCAGGCGGGCCGAGGTATAGTTTTTCCCTTGGTACGCTTCTTTTCGGGCTTCGATGATGAGGTTTCCACTCTCAACGCGGGCATTTTCAGTACGTCGGGATGTATAATACTGGAGTTCGTTATTGCCCCAGCCATTGCCGCCAACCTCATACGCCCATTTGGTCGAATCGGGCAGACCGGGCTGGTCAAATTCATCGGCCCAAACGAGTTTGCGGGCTACAGGAGCCGACGTGTTACTTACCGGAACAGTTATCTCTGGACCTTTGCAGGCCATCAACGCAACCAGTACCATTACCTTTGTAATCAGTGGCTTTATCATGTCAAACCGAGGTTTATCGGGGGCTAATCCGGCGTAAATGAGTTTCACTATTTCTTAAACGCCCACGTCAGGAAGTCCGGCATAATACCGCTCCAAGTGTCCTGATTGTGTTTACCACCGTTGATTTCAACGTACCGAATGTCGCGCTTCTGGCCGTTGCTGTCGCGTTGGTAGCCTTTTTTCACCAATTCGTCCATCAGGTCGGCTGTATCGTCGATGGAGTCGATGATGCCGTTATTGTTCCGGTCGCTGGTTTCATCTTCAGTGCCTGTTTCAAACCAGAATTTGAGGTCTTTATGGTGCATTCCCTTGCGGACAAGGTCGTGCATTATCCGGTCGGTTTCGTCGCGATAACCGTCGGAAGTGCTTTTGCTGCGCCACCAGAACGACCCCGAAAACACACCTGCTTTGGAAAATCGGTCGGGATGATGAAACACAATATCGAACGCCGACAGCCCACCGAGTGAGAAACCGGCAAATACTGATTGAGCCGCGTCTGACCGAACGTTGTACTTTTTTTTGATGTAGGGTAGCAATTCCGTCAGCACAAAGTCGGTATAAAGGGCTGCTTTGCTGCCCCGATTCAGATAGTCGGCCCGTGCGGCTGTGCCGTATTCCTGAATCCGGTCGCCCGCGTGAATGGCCACGAGCACAAACGGACGGATTGCCTGTTTCCGATACAGTGAATCAAGCACAGCGGTCATGCGCAAACGGGTTAAATCCTGCCCGTCGTTCAGATAAAGAATCGGCAATTTTTCCTGTGGATTTTTTTTTATAATTTCATGATAGTCAGGCGGCAGAACAATGTCTAAATGAACGGTTCGCTTGAGCGGAACAGAATATAATGAATCATCGCGCCGAACCGTTACGGTGGGTGGTTCGGTGCAAATATGGGCCGGTAGATCGTCAGCCATAAGCGCAAAAAATGTCAGAAGTAGTACAATCACAAGATGCAAAATAGGGATTTTTTCGGCAGATGTTCGTTTGTTTTTGTCTGTGCCAGCTATTTCGTCTATTTTCATCCGAAATTATCGTCATTCTCATCAACCACTTACCATCGTGCAGGAAGATTATCGTAAATGGTATTCGCACCATCTCGGCCGCGACATGGAGATGCTGGTTTACGGCAACTGGGGCTATCCGGTATTGCTGTTTCCGACTTCAATGGGTCATTATTACGAATATAAAGATTTTGGCCTGACCGAAACCGCCCGCTGGTTTGTTGAGTCGGGCAAGGTGAAATTATACTGCATTGGCAGCATTGACCGCGATAGCTGGTATGCCAAACACCTGCACCCCGGCACCCGCATCTGGAACCACGTTTTATATGACCGTTTTTTGCACGAAGAGCTGGTTCCCGGCATTCAGCGGGAGTGCAATGTTCAAAAAATTGGCGTGTCGGGGGCTTCGTTCGGGGGTTACCACGCTCTGAATTTCGCGTTTCGTCACCCGGAGCAGGTCGGGCATTTGCTCACAATGGGCGCGGCTTTCAATATCCGGTCATTTCTGGGCGGTTATTATGACGAAAACGTTTACTTCAATAACCCGCCCGATTTCATGCCCAACGCCCAGAACAGCGAGTTCCACAACATGAATATTGTGCTGGGTACGTCGGAGTACGATTTCTGCAAAGACGACAATTATAAGATGTCCGGTATTCTGAACGGCAAGGGCATCCGGCATCAACTCGACGTAGTGCCGTGGGGTAATCACGACTGGCCGGTCTGGAAAGACCAGTTTCCGAGATATCTGGGTATGATTTAAGCTAAATCACAGGAAATGAAGGTAGCTGATGTCTAAGCGGGATGTCAGCTACCTTTGTTTTTTAGCCCTGATTTTGGCCCATCAAAAAGTTACTGAAACCAAAAACTTATCAACAAATTACAGGTTAAATTAATATCTGTAGATGAGTAGTTAGGTAGTAACCGAGTATAGATTTCTAACGAATCCTGACCTATTTATCAATGGATCTCAACACTCAACAAATATAAACGCGGAAAGGCAGGCCTGAACAGCTATACTCCGCAATCAGCTACGTTTTTTTATGAGCGTTATTAAACCGGCACTTCAGCACCCCGACCAAATTGCTTACTTTTTAGGAGCAAACAATTACTGCTGGCTTCACTTTCGGAACGGCGAGAAAAAACTATTAGCAAAACCAATCAGCTATCTGGAAAGTAAGCTGCCCGATTTCATACGGGTACACAAAACCGCCCTCATAAACCCATCTTACATAAAGAGTTTGCAGGAGCCGCCCC
>JANPJE010000267.1:0-3130 GCA_031425355.1 Spirosoma sp.
GCCATTACCGGCAATACCCCCAAAATGGGTGAAAACGAAAAGGTTTACAACTAAACAATGATAGACGGGGCCGTCCGCGCGGTGGTTGAATGATTGAATAGTGCTTATGTTAGCCATTCAATCATTCAACCACCGCGCGGGCGGCCCCGTCTATCATTGTTTAGTTGTAAACCTTTTCGTTTTCACCCATTTTGGGGGTATTGCCGGTAATGGCGGCAGCGGCCTGCTGGAATAGCCGAACCATCGTGCTATCGTTCGAATCCCAATACTCGGCCATATTCGTATGCACCTTCAGCAATGTTAGATTCGGGTCATCTTTGCCCTTTGGAAACCAAGCTTTTGCCTGCGGATTCCATAGTTCGTCAATTTTAGCCCGGTCGTTTACCTCCTGAGCCGTGCCTGACACAGATACGTAGTTGGCATCGCTTACATTGGCAAACGACAGATTTACGTGATGCCCGTTGTTATCAATCTGATCAACCTTTGGCGATGTTCGCTGCGTAAAAAACCAGATAGACCCATCTTCATCTACCTGAAGTGCAGCCATCGGCCGACTCACTAAATTTCCCTGTTCGTCGACGGTTGTGAGCATAGCGATGCGAATACTTTCGATCATGTCGCGCACTTTCTCTAATTGCTTGTTGGTCTGCGGTTTAGTTTCCATGAGTTAATTAGTAGTCTATTAACGGTCGATGAGTACGTTACAGACCAAAGGATCGTCTGTAACGTACTCATCGACACGCTTCGTGTTAGTTATATAATGTCTCACGCGAGTCGGTTCCGTAGAACAGCGACTCAGGTGTATTGGTTGTATTTTTTGATTCACTTTCCGTCTGAGTTGCCATGTCAATAATACTTACACAGCTACAAATTGTTTGCTGGCAAATGGCATATACCTGTCGGCTGAGATCGCTGTTAAACTGGCTTACTTCCTGAGCGCATTTGTTGCAAACCTCAATACAGGCTTTCGCCAGCAGACGGGCATTTTCGGAACCACGCACATATAGTATAGCCAGATGACGACACATATCAGCGCAGTCGAGACTCAGGAAGATGCTACGGTAATAGCCATCGATATTATCTGAATTTGAACATTCCGTCGCAAATTCGTTGCATATCATTGAGCAACCTGTTAATGAATCATAGATGGCTTTCTTCCAGATCATGACGATGTTGGCTAACGTTATTAAGCAAAAGTTTGTATAGCCGATGACACCCATTCCCGTTCCATACGGCTCGAACGCGCCCATCGCCGGGCTTCGTCAATGCTAACGGTAATTATATGTTGGTTATCCAGTTGCCCCTGCGCCATTAATTGATTCGCAAGTGCGATGGCTTTCGCCCGAGTGCTGGGATTCAGCGACCGCATAGCCGCAGGAAAATGAGTAATAGTCCACATAATCGTGTGTGTGTAGGTTACCAACGTAGTAGCTTATATTATGCCATTTATTGTGCTGGTTGCCTTATTTACGATCATTACTCGCCAACAGATTCATTATCAATTAGTTAATTAACAAGAATCACTGGTTTCAGTCACTCATTGTTCATAAGAAGGAGATGTTGTGTAGAAATCGGCTGTGCCGGTGGGCAATTATTTACCCACTGTATTCCACAAAAAAGCCGCTCCTGAATGAGGAAGCGGCTTTAGCACAAGTGAAGCGGTCAGAACACGCGTTTTTTTCGCTTGCCGGACAATATTTTGAGACAATAGAGATTAACTAAAGTTCAAGTCTTTTTTAGAAGATTTACAGGCGGTTACACACCTTTATTTGGGAAAATATAGCCGGAATGTGGTTCCTTCGTCAACCTGACTTTCTACTTCAATCGACCCTTTGTGGCTATTGATTATATTTTGCGTAGCGGTTAGACCCAAGCCCATGCCGCCGGATTTCCCCGTAAAAAACGGATCAAAAAGTCGTTGCCGATCATCCTCGGTGATCCCGCCCCCGTTGTCAGTAACCTCTACGTACACCCGGCTGTCATCGGTGCAGTTTGTCTTGATTGACAGAATGCCTCTACCCTCCTGCATGGCTTCGACGGCATTCACAAGGATGTTGAGCAGGGCAGTTTTCACCTGATCCCGGTCAATTAGTGCAGAGCAATCATCGAGGTAGAAATTGGTTTCCAGCCGCATCCGTTTCAATTTAATACGGTCGCTAACCAATTGCAGCGTCTCTTTCACAACCTGATTGAAATCCTGCTTCTTGCGGTCGAGGTCGCGGGGTTTAGACGAGTTGAGCATTTCCGTGATGAGTTGCCCGATCCGGTCGACGTTACGGCCAATTATATCGGTAAACATCGTAACGTACTCATTATCGGTATCGAGTTCGTCTTTTAATTGCTCCAGCGCCAAGCTCAGATTC
The DNA here is from genome assembly GCA_031425355.1 of Spirosoma sp. Taxonomy (GTDB): domain Bacteria; phylum Bacteroidota; class Bacteroidia; order Cytophagales; family Spirosomataceae; genus Spirosoma. Next base: position 2,364 of record JANPJE010000267.1, read on the forward strand.
GTGAGCGGATTACGTACCTCATGAGCGATACTTCGGGCTATTTTGCCGGTCATGGTCAGCTTTTCGGCCAAAATTAAATCCTGCTGGGCTTTTTTCTGTTCGGTAATATCGCGAACAATACCCTGATACCACTCCGGCCGACCAGCGATGTCTTCGACTTCCCAAACCGAAATCAGGCAGATTCGCCTGCGTCCGTTCCGGTGAATGAGCGTCGTTTCAAAGTCCTTAATCTGTCCGTGTTCGCGCACGTTGAACCGTAGTTTTCGCAGTTGGTCCAGATCGAAAAAAAGGCGTGCCGGGTTTAATTTGCGGAGTTCATCGCGACTGTAACCAAGCAAGCGCTCCACAGATGAGTTGGCATCCTGAAAACGCAGTTCATTACTGGCCACAAAAATGGCATCGATGGATCGTTCAAACAGGGATCGGTATTTGTTTTCTTTCTGAGCTACTTCGGCCAGAACACTGGCCTGCCTGAGCGCATAGCGAATGCTTCGGCCCAGCAGTTGCGCATCAATCCTCCCTTTCACCAAATAATCCGCAGCTCCCAGTTCAAGCGCAGATTGATCGACGGTCAGGTCGTCCTGACCGGTAAGCAGGATCATGGGAGCGCGGCAACCCAGCCGGAAAGCCTCCTGAATGAGGTCGATACCGGTATGATGTCCCAGACGATAATCGATTAAATAAACGTCATGCTGTCGGGTATCAATAGCAGCCAGAGCGAGGTCATAACTATCAATCCACTCCAGTTGGATATTCGCATTTTCTTT
>JANPJE010000268.1:0-3451 GCA_031425355.1 Spirosoma sp.
CCTCTGTATTGCAGCTTAGAATGGAGACTGATGGTGAGCGTCGGCACCGATGTGTTACCAATGGGGCGGGTGTCGTTCTGATCAATGAGTCCATCGCCATTCTGATCTTTGTACTTAATGTCGCCGGGTTGCACAGCGGCAAAAATGGGACGGGGACTACCCGCAATATCGGCCTGGTCTTTGTAGAGACCAACAGCCTCTAAACCAAACGGTTGCCCGATGGGACGACCCGTTGTGTACTGGTAATCGAACAGCCGGACAGCTTCCGAATTATTGACAATTTTGTTCTGGGCGTACCATCCGCTCGCGGCCACAAAATACTGAAGCTGATTAGTCGGCTTGCTACTGTACCGAATGGTGGCTTCAAACCCATTGTTGGTCACTTCACCCTGGTTAAGCAGCGGCAACGTTACACCAATGTATTGCGGCACGGTGCGATTAGGCGCGGCCAGAATATCGTACCGATTATGCCGGAACACATCGACGCTGATATCCAGCCGTTTAGCCAGAGTCAATTCTACACCAAGGTTCAGCTTTTTCTCTTTCTCCCAGCTAAGATCCGTGCTGGCGGCTGCCCCTTCGGCCAGACCAAATACCTGCGTGTTGGCTGTGCCAAGGTAGTACGAAGCAGAGTAGGGATAGCGTTGCTCGAACATAAACCGCGAGCCGCCAATCTGATCGTTACCCGTCAGGCCATACGAAGCGCGAAGTTTCAGGTACGTAATGACTTTGTTCTCGTTGAGGAATTTTTCGTTCGAGACAATCCAGCCGACGGATGCTGCCGGAAAAAACCCGTACCGTCGGCTCTTCGGAAACGCTTCCGACCCCATGTACCCGAACGACAATTCGCCGATGTATTTGCTGGCATTTGCATACGTAACGCGCCCGCCCAGACCCACATGTTTGTAGGGCAGACTTTCGTTGGCGGTTGTCAGGTTATTGATCTCCGTATAACTGCTTGAATTATATAGCAATACAGCCGATATATCATGTTTTCCGAACGTTTTATCATAATTCAGAAAACCCTGAAAAACGGTGTTCCGCCACTGATCCGAATTATCTTCGTTGCCAACCAGCGATGTGTTCTGCCCAAATCGGGTGTAGAGCGTATCGCCCGCCGGTCCTTTCGTTACCGCAAACCGCTCATACTGTTTGGTTTTGTTGGAGTAGCTTCTAAAAAAGTTGTTGAACGATACAGCCGCCGATACGCTCAGTCCCGGTGCGATCATGTCCAATTGTTCGGTCAGTTTCAGCGTCGACTGGAGCGTTCGGCCATTGGCCGTGTACGAACCGGTCTGGAGCAGGTTGGCGAGCGGGTTTGTCAGGGCACCGGTCCCGCCGAAGCTGCCGTTCGCGTTATAAACCGGGAACGCATTCGGCGGTAGCGTTGCCAACGCATTGAAAATTCCGTCGGTTGTGTTGGCTGCCGGGTTGGTTTTGTCTTCTACGGTTCCGCCCAACGTGAGCGAGGCCGACATCCGTTTCGTCAGGTTTACATCCACGTTCGACCGAAAATTGAAGCGTGAATAGCGGGAGTTTACGCTTTCGTCAGCCATATCGCCAACGTTTTTATACAGGCCGTTGCTCTGAATGGCATTCAGCAGGACGAAGTACCGAACGGTGCTGTTCCCCCCTCTGAAATTCAGATTGTAGTTGGAGATCGGAGCGGTTTTCTTCAACACCTCATCGTACCAGTTTACATTCGGACGGAAATACGGATCGCTGCCCGTCCGGTACGCGTCGAGATCGGCGTCGGTGTAGAGCGGTGCGCGTCCATCGTTTTTCAACCCTTCATTATACAGGCGGGCGTAGTCGTACGAATCCAGAAACTGGGGCAGATTGGAAGCCGTATGAAAGCCCTGCTGCGTGCTGAAATTAACAACTAATGGACTGTCGCTGCCGCGCTTGGTGGTCACCAACAAAACGCCGTTGGCACCCCGAAGGCCATAAATAGCGGTCGCCGAGGCATCTTTCAGCAATGAAATCGACTCAATTTCTTCGGGATTTAGCTGCTCGAATGTGCCCTCGAATCCATCGACCATTACCAGCAGTCCCCGCCCCGGCCCAAACGTATTAATGCCCCGCCCCACAAGCGATGGCGAATCATTTCCCGGTTCACCACCGTTTTGCCCAACGGTAAGCCCCGGCAGACGACCAAAAAGCGTGTTGGCTAAATTAGTTGTGAAGTTTTTTTGCAGATCACCGCCCGACACCGTCGAGAGTGCGCCCGTCACTTTCCAGGCAGGCTGCACTCCGTAGGCTATCGGTCTTGAGTACGATTGCCTGTTCAGGGACGTAACCTTCGTCAATGAATCGGTGGCTGCTTCCTGCGCCCGAACAGTGGGATTAAGCCCAACGCCTAGCAGCAGTAACAAACCTATAGTGTAGTAGTTTTTGGCGTTCATAGTGGTTCGATAGTTTTTTGACGAAATCAAGGGTTGTCAGGTATTGTCAGGTTTAAGAACCCGACAACACAAACACATGACAACCCCGACCATTCTTAACAGATACGTTACCAGCCCGGATTCTGGACGAGATAGCCTTTGAACACTTCGGAATTCAGGAACGGATGCAGGTACATCTGGGGCTTGAATGTGCGGGTTTCCCGAACGTACGGTTCATACCGAAACTCGGTGGTGTTGCCCGGAATTCTAAAAATGTTCAGTCCGTACATAGCCCCCCTCATCACGCCCTCTTCTTCGGCAACCAGCCATCGCCGGATGTCCCAGAGCCGGTGGTCTTCAAACGCCAGTTCAATGTCGCGCTCGTTACGTACCCGTGTCCTGAATTGGTCTTTAGTCAGGCCCGCCGGAAGTTTGGGCATTCCCGAACGCTGCCGAATGGTGTTAACTGCGTCGTGTGCCGCCTGCACTGGCCCCTGCGCTTCGTTCAGAGCTTCGGCATAAGTCAGATACGCTTCGGCCAGCCGAAAAACGATGGCATTCGGTGTGGCCGATGCTGTCGCCGATAATACGTCGGGGATGAGTTTTTTCATCCACGCGCCACCCCAGCAACCAGCGGCATTCCGCCCGCCCTGAAACGTTTCCAGTACCGGATAATCCCGGTTCCAGTACGACCCGTTATACCCGACAGTCTGAGCAAAACGGGGGTCCAGCTCGCCATATTTTTTCATCAGATCAGAGCCACCGCCCGCCAGATTCCAGGTTTGCGGAGTCCCGTCTTTCTTTTCGTATTTGCGCACGAAATTGTGAAGCACCGTAATACCACCCCACGAGTTACCGGCAATCAATGTCGAGTGCATTCCTGCCCACGGCATTTGTCCCCGGCTCCGCGCACCGTACGCTTTTTCGGCCAGAACGATTTCGGCGTTGTCGTTCTGTTCCCACATGAATTTGTAATTCTTATCAGCGCCTTTATCCGTGATGAGCGAGAACCCGCCGGCCGGAGCCAATTCAAGGGCAGCTTTGGCGGCATCGGCGGCCGCTTGCCA
>JANPJE010000269.1:0-13128 GCA_031425355.1 Spirosoma sp.
GCACAGAGCCGTTAAGCCCCGTACTGCCGATGGTACTGCTGTCACAAGCGGGAGAGTAGGAAGGTGCCACCTGATTGACATTGCAGCGCGAGCTGGGCGAAGGCCGTTCTCTTCCGGGGAACGGCCTTCCTGCGTTTAATCAATTCTAAGTCGAAAAGGAATATACTTTACAAATCACGCGCAATCAAATGGAAGCGTGGATTAGAATATAGAATACTTTTATTGGGTTACTCACGCGAAATGCAATTCATTTAGAGCAGGCAAAGTTATTTTTACTAATAATTCTTCTTCTAATAATTCTGCCCAAGCTTCCATATAGGCAATAACGTCAGTACGTATATTATGCTTCAGGAATCTGTTTTCAATAGAGAAACGAGCCAGCACCCGTCGATCATCAAGTCTTTCTAGGTGCTTTAAGTCTTCTAACTGTAATCCTGCACCGATCATCTCGCTAATCAATAGGTCTATTGGCATTTCGCTGGTTGGACAAAAGTCATCAGCTTGTTCATTCCAATCTCCATAACGCTGCATGGCATATTGATGGATTTGGCCCTTATTCAACTTAGTTAATTGTTGGGCAAGGTTTCCACAATTGCAACCTCCCATATGGCCCCATTGGTAAGGTGCACCATTTTTCAGATTAAGAGCCGTCTGCCGGAGGGCATGAATCAATTCAGGTGTTGGGCGAGCCATGGCTTATTGATAGTTAGTTTGTAGTTCCTGTTTACTTTCCGCGAAACAGCAGGTTTAGAGGTTTTGTTTTGATCATAATCAAGAAGCCCGTTACGTAACGGGCTTCTTGATTATCGTATCAGTTCCATTAAATCCTTGTCATTGACTTCTTTACGGATATCAGCCATATCAAGAAACCGGTTGTAAATTCCGTCTAACGTTGGTTTGTCATAGCGGAAGCCAAGCAGTTCAAGTCGATGTTTCAGTGCATGGCGACCACTACGGGCTGTTAACACAATAGATGATTTTGGAACGCCTACATCGTGAGGGTTCATTATCTCATAATTTTCCGAATGCTTTAAAAAACCATCCTGATGAATGCCCGACGAATGTGCAAATGCATTCCGGCCAACAATCGCTTTATTGGCCTGAACGGGCATCCGCATCATTTGAGAAACTAAATTACTGACTGGGAAGAGCCGAGTGGAATCAATGTTCGTGTGGAAACCTAACTCTTTTTTTACTTTGATAGCCATAACCACTTCTTCAAGCGAGGTATTACCGGCTCGCTCACCAATCCCATTCATAGTCACTTCAACTTGCCGGGCACCATTCATAATGCCTGCCAACGTATTAGCGGTTGCCAAACCCAGATCATTGTGGCAGTGAATAGAGATTGTAGCTTTGTGAACATTGGGAACATGCTCGTATATGTAGGCAATTTTTCTGCCGTATTCGTCTGGCAGGCAATACCCGGTAGTATCAGGAATATTGACCACTGTAGCACCAGCGTTGATTACTGCTTCAGTTAATTTTGCCAGAAAATCTAAATTCGCACGACCTGCATCTTCGGCATAAAATTCAACATCTTCAACGTACGTTTTGGCATGTTTTACAGCCGCGACTGCCTGCTCAAGAATTTTCTCGCGTGTACTATTAAATTTATTCTGAATGTGAATGTCCGATGAACCAATTCCGGTATGAATGCGGCCACGTTTTGCCCATTTAAGTGCTTCTCCGGCTGCATCTATGTCGCCAATTACGGCCCGACTAAGAGCGCATATAGTTGGTTCAGTTATCGCTTTTGAAATTTCAACTACCGAACGAAAATCACCGGGACTTGAAATTGGAAAACCAGCTTCAATAATATCGACACCCATTCGCTCCAACTCCTTCGCCACGACAATCTTCTCTTCTGTAGTCAATTGGCAACCAGGAACCTGCTCGCCATCGCGTAAGGTTGTATCAAAAATATAGACTCGTTGGCTCATAATGGAGATAATGATTGAAGTAATTCTGGCTTATTAATTATGAAAAAAGCCCCTTCTGTTGTAGAAAGGGCTTTTTTTGCTGAGCATATCCCTTCTTCCGTACTAAAAAACGTTTAGTGTCTGTAGTCGGTATAATGAAAGTTTGATTGTCATTTTTTTTGCGAATTTTCGCTATCTGCGTAATTACGCTACAAAAATACGTGTTTTCATTGAGGCTGCAAATAGCAACTATGATTTTTTAACTGATTTGTATAAATCAAAACGTCAGGCTATCAATTGGGTCAATACGTGTTGCCCCATTGCTTCAGTACCCAAAATTTTATGGCTTGGTGTAGATTTATCAGCAATATCGCGGGTACGGTAACCTGCTTTAAGAACAGAATCTACAGCGTTTACAACTGCATCAGCTTCTTCCTTCATACCGAATGAAATGTCAAGCATCAGAGCTACCGATAGGATTGAGGCTAATGGATTCGCTACGCCCATGCCGGTAATATCATGAGCAGAACCATGAATAGGTTCGTACAGACCTGTTGTGTCGCCAATTGAAGCGGAGGCTAACATGCCCATTGACCCGGCAATCTGGCTGGCTTCGTCGGTCAGGATATCACCAAAGAGATTCCCTGTTACAACAACATCGAAACGTTTCGGATCTTTGATGAGTAACATCGCTGCTGCATCGACAAACTGGTGCTCAACAGTAACTTCGGGGTAACGCAGTGCAATTTCCTGCACCACTTCACGCCATAAACGCGATGACTCAAGAACGTTGGCTTTGTCAACAGAACATACTCTTTTGCTCCTTGTCATGGCCGCATCGAACGCTTTAATAGCGATACGTTCAATTTCATACCGGCTATAAATCATGGTGTCATAAGCCGTATTACCATCTTCTGAGCGGCCTCTCTCGCCAAAATAAACATCGCCGGTGAGTTCACGGAAGAATAAAATGTCTGCCCCTTTCAGAATTTCGGGCTTTATGCTGGATGCACTTAAGAGTTCATCGAATAATTTGATAGGGCGCAGATTAGCATATAAGCCTAATGCCTTTCTGATACCCAACAATCCCTGTTCAGGCCGGACTTTAGCCGATGGATCATTATCATATTTAGGATGACCAACGGCACCGAATAGAATGGCATCCGATGCCTTTGATTTAGAAATGGTTTCGTCGGGAATCGGGTTGCCAGTGGCTTCGATGGCTGCATGGCCAATGAGCGCTGTATCGAACGTAAACTCGTGGTTGTATTTTGTTGCGATAGCTTCCAAAACCTTCTTGCCAACCGCTGTTACTTCCTGACCGATGCCATCACCAGCAATAACTACAATGTGTTTTTTCATTTTAATAATGCGAACGCGAGAATAAGCAATAGGGTGACTGGTACCTTGGTTTTCGCTTATTCATTCCTTCGAATGCGGGAGTTAAATTGATTAAGAAAATAAATTAGTTCCGATCTGGTTAAACGGGAAAAGTGGAAGCGGCTCCTAAAATGACAATGCCTGGAATCAGCCTGTACTTATAAACAGTAGGATAAGCTTATTTGGGTCGGATTGCTTCCGCCATTACGTTCTTACCAATCACTTGCCCAACTGTTAATTTGTCGAACAGGCGGCTCACCGGAAAAATAAGCCGGTCATAAAATACAATGGACTCTTTCGTAATCCGCCCATCTTTACCAAGCCATTTGTAAATCAGTGAGATAAAGTAACCGGCAAAATCATAGTACTGGCAGTAGGTAACACGGAATCCGGCTTCTTCCAAAATCTGGCGAACCATTTTTTTATCGTACCGCCGGTAGTGCCCAACGTGTTCATCCATATTGCTAAAAATCTCCTGACGAGCTGGTACAAAAACCTTGATGCGGCCGCCAGGCTTAAGTTTTGCAAATAATTCTTTAACAATTACACCGTGATGCTCAATGTGTTCCAGAACGTTGATTGTATAAATCAAGTCGTAGGCTTTCGTGATTTGACTAATATCCGTAAAAATAGGCTGTTTAATTAAAGGCAATAAGTCCGGGTCAATCTCGGCTGCATCGACACTTCCAAGTGGAAAACGGTTAGCATATTCTCCATTGCCGGCACCAAAATCTAATATAGCTTCGCCGGGACGAATATCGCTGGCTATCCAATTGTACAGGCCACTGTTGTAATTAACAGCATGGCTCATTATAGCCAGATTATCTGACCCATTATACTCTACTTTCTCTGTCGTCTGTTTTGCTTGACTCATAAAAGACGAATTAACGTGATAACGTTTTATGTACTGTGAGACAAAAACACGAAGTTATTAAACGAATCCAATCTAACTGCTAAAATTGGTCCTGTACACCATCAGAAATTACAAGTAAAAACTATTAGTCCAGCGCATTCAGCATTTTCTGTGTTGCCTTAATAGCCGATACGGTTTGGTCGGAATCGAGGCCTCGGGTTTTGAATTCGCGGTTGTTGTATTTCCAGGTGATAATGGTTTCGCACAGCGCATCGGTTCTGCCGCCCGTCGGAATCCGTACGGCGTAGTCAGTCAGCAAGGGCAATACTAACTTTTTTCGGCCGTAAATTTTCTTCAGCGCGTTCATAAACGCATCATATTGGCCATCTCCCTGGGCGTTTTCTTCAAACAGTTCCGCGTCAACCCGTACACGTAACGTGGCCGATGGCTTCAGGTCTTTTGAGTGCGTCAATACGTAGTTGAGTACCTCCACCCGTGAGATTACCGAGTTGGTGTTGAGCACATCAGCAATTACGTAAGGCAAATCCTCGCGCGTGACAACCTCTTTCTGGTCGCCCAACTCAATCACGCGCTGGGTTACTTTTTTAAGATCATCCTCCGACAACTGAATACCCAGTTCGCGGAGGTTATTCTCGATATTGGCTTTTCCCGACATTTTCCCGAGTGCGTAGCTTCGTTTCCGGCCAAAGCGCTCGGGTAACAGGGCATTGAAGTACAGGTTGTTCTTTTTGTCGCCGTCGGCATGAATACCCGCTGTTTGGGTGAACACGTTATCGCCAACAACAGGCTTGTTATCGGGAATCCGAAGTCCGGAGAAGGTCTCGACAATTTTACTGACCTGATACAGTGATTTCTCGACTACGCCTGTTCGCACATCCGGCATAAAATCGCGCAGTACCGCAATCGCGCTGGCCATCGGTGCGTTGCCCGCCCGCTCGCCCAGGCCATTAACGGTCGTATGCATACCATGCGCGCCTGCCCGGATAGCCTCCATTACGTTAGCGATGCTGAGGTCATAGTCATTGTGTGCGTGAAAATCGAAGTGCAGCGTGGGGTAGCGAGTCACCAACTGGCTGATAAACAAGTAGGTCTCACCCGGAGTCAAAATGCCTAATGTATCGGGTAAGAGTACCCGGCGAATGGGTTGCCTCTGAAGAAAATCCAAAAACAGAAGCACATAATCGGGCGAATTTCTCATCCCGTTGCTCCAGTCTTCCAGATAAACATTTACCTGAAAATCCTCCTGGTGCGCTTTACCGATAACCTGTCGGATATCGTCGAAATGTTCATCGGGTGTTTTCTTGAGCTGGTGCGTCAGGTGATTCATTGACCCTTTGGTGAGCAGGTTCATCACTTTGGCTCCCGATGCACGCATCCACTCGAGCGACGCGTCGCCGTCTACGAAGGTTAACACCTCAACTTTTTCGAGCAGGCCGACTCCGGCAGCCCATCGGGTAATTTGCTGAACGGCCTCCAACTCACCGGCTGATACCCGCGCTGACGCTACCTCAACCCGATCTACTTTAACTTCGGTAAGCAGCAACTGCGCCAGAGCCAGTTTTTCAGATGCAGAAAACGACACGCCACTGGTTTGCTCACCATCGCGGAGGGTCGTATCCATCGTTTCAATATAGCGACGTTTCATGTTGTGAATGAGTGGATGAGCGATTGAGTGAATGACGCGCCTGCTATTCACTCAATCGCTCATCCACTCATTGAATTAAAAGGGTCTCGTTTCGGCAAATGCTGCAATTTCGTTTTTCATCGACAACAGATAGTCGATATCATCATAGCCGTTGATGAGATTGTCCTTTTTGTATTCATTGATGGCAAAACGCTCACTATCACCCGTCGCCAATAGCGTAATGGTTTGAGCAGGCAGATTTATTTCTAATTCAGTTTTGGGATCAGCATTAATGGCTGCGAAGATTTTCTCCAGAAATTCGGGGCTTACCCGGACAGGCAGAATGCCAACGTTAATGGAGTTATTTTGGAAAATGTCGGCAAAGAAGCTCGATACTACGCAGCGGAAACCATAGTCATAAATGGCCCATGCGGCATGTTCCCGGCTGGACCCGCTGCCAAAATTTTTGCCTCCAACTAAAATTTTCCCCGAATACGTAGGATCGTTCAGGATGAAATCGACTTTGGGTGTATTGTTGCTATTGTAGCGCCAGTCGCGGAAAAGATTGTCGCCGAATCCTTTCCGCTCAGTGGCTTTCAGGAAGCGGGCCGGGATAATTTGATCCGTATCTACGTTCTCATTCGGCATGGGAACGGCACTGCTGCGGAGTATGGTGAATTTATCGTAAGCCATTTGGAAGTTAGGTTTTCGGTATTTGGTATTCGGTTTAAAGTTGCGGTTCCCCGCCGGGACTAACGCGTCTAATCAATTATGCGTCAGCCAACCGTAGCGACGGACCGCCGTAAACTGAATACCGTAAACTATAAACTATAGGAACTGTCTTGGATCTGTTACAACGCCGGTTACGGCGGCAGCGGCCGCTACCAGCGGGCTTGCCAGTAATGTGCGTGCACCCGGTCCCTGTCGACCCTCAAAATTGCGGTTCGACGTCGAAACGGCGTACTTACCCGCCGGAATCTTGTCTTCATTCATGGCCAGACAAGCCGAACAACCGGGTTGACGCAATTCAAAACCGGCTTGCGTCAGAATGTCCAGAATGCCTTCGTCTTTGATCTGCTTCTCCACCACATGCGAACCCGGCACTAACCAGGCTGTTATGTTATCGGCCTTATGACGACCTTTTATAATAGATGCAAACGCCCGGAAGTCCTCAATTCGGCCATTTGTGCAACTACCGAGGAACACAAAATCGACAGGTTTGCCCAACATGGATTCGTTTTCAGCGAAGCCCATATACTCAAGCGATTTTTTGTAACTCGCTGAACCGTCTTTCACCGTTTCGGCCATCGGAATTTGGTGCGTTACGCCCGTTCCTAATCCGGGGTTCGTGCCATACGTAATCTGCGGCTCAATATCGGCTGCGTCGAACGTCAAATCAAGGTCGAACGTAGCACCTTCGTCTGTTTTGAGCGTTTGCCAGTAAGGAATCAGTTTGTCCCACTGTTCGCCTTTTGGCGATAATTCTCGGCCTTTCAGGTAGTTAAGTGTAGTCTGGTCAGGAGCAATCATACCGCCCCGCGCACCCATCTCGATGGTCATGTTGCAAACCGTCATCCGGCCTTCCATGCTCATATTCTCAAATACCTCACCGGCATATTCCACGAAATAACCTGTGGCCCCGCTCGCTGACGTCTGCGAGATGATATACAGAATCACGTCTTTTGATAATACGCCCTTGCCGGTTACACCATTGACGGTGATTCGCATTTTCTTTGGCTTTGGCTGCATAATGCACTGCGTTGCCAGCACCATCTCCACCTCCGACGTACCAATGCCGAACGCAATAGCGCCAAATGCACCGTGCGTTGAGGTGTGCGAATCGCCACAAACGATGGTCATGCCCGGCAGTGTAATACCATTTTCAGGCCCTACTACGTGAACGATACCGTTTTTAATATGGCCGAGTCCCCAGTGGGAAATGCTGTATTTGGCCGCATTGCGTTCCAGTGCCGCCAACTGATTGGCCGACATGGGGTCCGCTACCGGCAGGTGTTGGTTCAATGTTGGCGTGTTATGGTCGGCAGTCGCGAAGGTACGTCCGGAAAACAGAACGGATGAGCCACGACCTTCAAGGCCCAGAAACGCCACCGGGCTGGTTACTTCGTGGATAAAGTGCCGGTCGATGAACAACACATCGGGGCCATCTTTAACGTGCCGGATAACATGCGCATCCCACACTTTATCGAACAGGGTTGTTGGAGTACTCATAGCTGAGGAGGATAACAAATTGTTGTATTTTTTATTAGTTTTCTCCCCAGTTGAGCCAGCGGGGAAACGTAGATGCAAAATTGATTAATCTTATTGACTCACGTATCCTGCCATTCGTCCAGTAAATAGCGATTTTAGTTCAAATGATTCGCTTGGGTGTAAAACCGTATTGTTGTTTATACGCTTTGATGAAGTGTGACACGCTCTCGTAGCCGATTTCCATGCTTACTTCCGATACATTTTTAGTGGTATTGCGAAGAAGAAAGTGCGCGTGTTCGATTCGTTTCTCGCGAATCCACTGGCCGGGTGATGTGTGAAAATGTTCCTCAAAATCGCGCTTGAATGCCGACAGGCTCCGGCCTGATAATCTCGCCAATTCGCTCATTGACAACGGCTTAAGCAGATACGTACTCATCAGGTAACTGAGGTCTGTTTTTTGTCCCTGATAAATGTGCAGCAGCATGGCGCGTAATTGTCCCGATGTATCGAGTTCGAGCAGATGCAATAATAATTCCTGAAATTTAAGCCTTAACAACTCGTTCAGAAAAGGCGTTTTAGCCCCGAAATAGGGGAGCAGTGAGTCAATAAACGTTGTGAACGTAGACGACGATACGAAACTTAGAATAACATCAGCCGGTAATGAAGTTGATACGGTCTGAAACAGCGCCAGATGTTGACCAACAAACTCCTTTAATAACTTTTCATTCACGAAGAAAACCAAACTCCGGTAACTGGAATCAATGGATTCGTTCATAGAGTAGCAGCCCCGCTGGAAAAACAGAATCTGCCCTTTGTGTACGTGTAGCTCCTGCGTTGGCGAACTGAATTTCTTCTCGCCTTCAAGCACCACGATAACAGCGTGTTCCTCAAAAAAGACTTCGTTCCGTTCTGGATATACGTCACTGCGGTACGCCACAAACGTCATCTCTGAAGCATCGAATCCATCCGGAACCGGACGCTTTATACTTAGCGATTGAAACTGATTTGGTTGGATAGATGAGGGGACACGAAGCATGTATCACACTAAAAACTGGAACAAATCAGGTTGATTGTTCAGGTATTCAAATACGATATTTTGTTCCTGCATTCGTTGGATGAGCGGCTCAAAATCTTCGCGGTGCTTCAACTCAACGCCCACTACGGCAGGGCCGGTTTCCCGATTTGTTTTCTTAGCGTACTCGAAGCGGCTGATGTCGTCAGTGGGGCCAAGAACGTTCAGAAAGTCGCGGAAGGCACCGGACCGCTGCGGAAACCGGATAATGAAATAGTGTTTCAGGCCTTCGTATAGTAATGACCGTTCCTTAATTTCCTCCGTACGGGTGATATCGTTATTGCCGCCACCCACCAGACACACCACGTTCTTGCCTTTAATTTCATCTTTCAAAAAGTCCAGCGCGGCAATCGTCAAGGCTCCGGCGGGTTCGGCTACAATGGCTTCCTCATTATAAAGTTGGAGAATAGTGGTGCAAACTTTGCCTTCCGGTACCAGCACCACCCGATTCAGATTTTTACGGCATATTTCAAAGGTTGTGTCGCCAACGCGTTTCACGGCGGCTCCGTCCACGAATTTGTCGATTGTATCGAGGGTTACTACGTGCCCTTCGTCAATGGCGACTTTCATAGATGGCGAGCCAAGCGGCTCTACACCAATGAGTTTGGTTTTCGGACTTAGTTGCTTGAAAACCGTTGAGACCCCCGATGCCAGTCCGCCCCCGCCAATGGCCATGAGCAAATAGTCAATTCTGAAGTTCGAGTCTTTAAAAATCTCCAGCCCAACGGTTCCCTGCCCTTCCATGACCTGCACATCATCGAACGGATGGACAAATATGCTCTCGTGGGTTTCGACAAACTTCATGGCTGCGTGGTAGGCATCGTCATACGTGTCACCAATAAGCACGACTTCTACAAACTCCTTTCCAAACAATTTTACCTGCTTCACCTTCTGGTTTGGCGTGGTTGTTGGCATAAAGATTTTACCATGCACAGCCATTTTACGGCAGGCATAAGCCAGTCCCTGCGCATGATTACCGGCACTGGCACAGACAACACCTTTTGCCAAAGACTCAGGCGGGAGACTGGCCATTTTGTTGTAGGCACCGCGAATCTTATACGACCGCACGACCTGCAAATCTTCCCGTTTCAGAAAAATGTTGGCTCCGTAACGGTCCGACAGGTTAATGTTTTCCTGCAACGGTGTATGTGTTGCCACCCCGCGCAACCGTTCGGCAGCGAGGTAGATATTATCCAAGTCGGGAAGAGCGATGGTTGGCGAAGTGTCGATCATTATTTTTTAGTCACAGAGCTACACAAAGGAAACACAAAGTTGCACAAAGAAATTTATTCCCTGCTTAACGCTGAGTTTTCTGTGTGCATCACGGCGTCAGAACCCGCCAAAGATAACCGACAACGCGGCTACGGGTCCGGCAAAATCCTGGTTGCTGAGCCGGTTTGTTTGCCCGCGCCCATCCGATAGGGTCACATCGACGTTGGCAGCGAATCGGTAGCCGCCCGACGCACTGACGCGCATAAAAGGCAGCACGGTGATCTGTGCGCCAACGGTTGGGGTTGCCATGAAGCCGTTACGCCGATACGTCACTGCTGTGGTTGGGCCATTGGCATTTACAACGCCGATGTTGGTCCAACCTAAGCGTGTGTCAACGTATCCTTGTACGCGGTGGTTTGAGTTGGTTCGGTAGCCTACCCACAAGCCGCCCTGATTTACTCTCAAACCGTACTTGACAGCCCCGACCTGTATAGGTACGTCTGACACAGTCCGCTGTCCGAAACCGCCCAGAAAGAAGCGGTTACTGAATAAGGCGGCCCCGCCACCACCAACCGACAGGCTCGGTTGGCCTCTTAGTCTTGACAACTCGAGGGTTATCCCGCCAAAACCATTGATCGGCGATGAGCTGTCTTGCGTCGGCGAGTTAATATGCCTCCGACTAACGTCTTGTGCAACAGAGTGATAACCAATTGTATTTAGTAACAGAAAGAAGATAGTGCGTTTCATAGTGCTTGGTTTATGATTTGTGGCAAACCTACACGAACTATGAACATGCGCTACGCTTTTACCGATAAACCACTTGTTTCAGTGGATAAACGCACGGTTTATTCTGACGAAATTGGCTAATTGGTATTGTTCACAACCATCTTTCGCCGTTCGTTATACTTGCCGTCAATAGCCTACGTAGGTACGTTATACGGCCACGTAGGCTATTGACAGGCACCCCGCTGAGGCTCTTAGCTCCGCTCCGGACGTAGCGACCGGACGGCCTTACCCGCCTGCCACATTTCTGAGTCACGTAATTCGGCCAGTTCGACTTCGAGTTTTTCTCGATAGTCGGGCTGCGAGTTGCGGGTAATGCTGATTTCGGCCTGTTCCTGCGATTTTACTGAGTTGTACAGTTGCTCAAAAACGGGTTTGGTTGCATCATGGAAGGGTTTCCACCAATCGAGCGCACCACGCTGGGCGGTTGTCGAGCAGTTGGCATACATCCAGTCCATACCGTTTTCGGCCACGAGCGGCATCAATGATTGGGTTAGTTCTTCAACCGTTTCGTTGAATGCTTCGGATGGACTGTGACCATTGGCACGTAACACTTCGTACTGAGCCGCAAAAATTCCCTGAATAGCACCCATCAACGTACCGCGTTCGCCCGTTAAGTCAGACGTCACTTCTTTGTAGAAATCCGTCTCGAACAAATAGCCTGACCCAACGCCAATGCCCATAGCGATGGCTTTCGTGCGGGCGTTACCCGACGCATCCTGATAGATAGCAAAGCTGGAATTTAGACCTTTACCTTCAACGAATAACCGGCGCAACGACGTACCGGAGCCTTTCGGGGCAACCAGAAATACGTCCACATCCGTGGGTGGGATGATGCCTGTTTTCTCTTTATACGTAACGCCAAAGCCGTGCGAGAAGTACAATGACTTGCCGGGTTTAAGAGCAGCTTTCACGGTCGGCCAAAGTTCGATTTGGGCGGCATCGGAAAGCAGGAAACAAATGATCGTGCCTTTTTCGAGCGCTTCTTCAATCTCGAACAGTGTTTCGCCCGGAACCCAACCATCGGCAATTGCCTTATCGAATGTTTTGCCTTTGCGTTGTCCAACAATGACGTTGAAGCCATTGTCGCGCATGTTGAGCGACTGGCCGGGGCCTTGCACACCGTAGCCGATCACGGCGATGACCTCATTGGCCAGCACGTCGCGGGCTTTTTCCAACGGAAATTCTTCCCGCGTTACAACTTGTTCTTCAACTCCTCCGAAATTAATCGTTGCCATGTTTAATTGGTTTTGTACTCGTATTAGGGGTTACTGATTGCTTATAAATAATACGCCCATTCTGAATCGGGCAGGTACTCGACTAAGCCTTTTTCGGTCTTGCCAACGGCCACGCGACCTGAGCGGACAAATTCCAGAATTTCGTACTGTTTGATGTAAGCGAAGAATTCAGAAATGTCGGTGTCATTACCGGTTTTCTCGACGACAACGTAATCCAAGCCCCAGTAAACGACCCAGGCTTTATACGTTTTATTAATCGTTTCAACATCCAGCGACTTGCTGCCCAGCGGTGTCGATATTTTGAAAAGTGCGATTTCATTATACACAATCTCATCGTTGAGATAGCCGAAAACAGCCATCACCTCCACGATTTTACGAATTTGACGGACGAGTTTTTCGACTTCTTCGCGCGAATCATGTTTGATGACAATCGTGAAGCGCGATACACCGGTGCGCTCCGTTTCCGATACGGTCAGGCTCTCGATGTTGACCCGTCGGCGCGTAAATATGATCGTGATGCGGTTAAGCAAGCCGATGGAGTTCTCCGTAAATATGCAAATGGTGTAGGTTGTCATGCACAGTTTGTGGTTGTTGGTTGTAATTTGGTGGTTGCAGGCTGTTTAACGACAAACTACAAACCGCTCCGGTGGCCCGGCATAAACTACAAACTATTTCAATCTTATCTGTGCTACGCTGGCACCGGCGGGCACCATCGGAAACACGTTTTCTTCTTTTTCAACGATTACTTCAAGCAGAAATGGCCCGTCGTGTGCCAGCATTATATCAAGCGCATCCGAGAGGTTATCCCGTTGATC
>JANPJE010000270.1:0-14249 GCA_031425355.1 Spirosoma sp.
CAAACAACCGTCGATGCCAAAGAGATCATCGCCAAAATCAATCGCAAAGAATCAGTTTCGTACCAGAACGCCACCATCAACGGCGACCTCGACCTGACAAATCTGGCTAACCGCCGTGAAGTACGGGAGGGCATGTGGAAAGGCGAATCGCGGCAATTTCTGAGTGTTGTTGAGGTGCCAATAGCATTCAAAAACTGTACGTTCAACGGTAAATTTCTGGCTTATCGCTCCGAGGATCAGGACGAGCGGAAACTCGTGAACATAAGCAATACAGTTTACAATACGGACTTTTCGGAGAGTGTGACCATCGAGCGTTGTACATTTACTGACGATGCAGCCTTCAAGTATTCGACGTTTAGCCAGCGTGCCATTTTCACGGATAACACCTTCCGGGAAATTGCCCTGTTCAAGTACGCAAAATTTCGCAACGAAGCCGATTTCAGCAACGCTACGTTCCGCGATTATGCTGATTTCAAATACACAAAATTCAGCGAGTCGTCGTCATTTCAAAAAGCAGCCTTTGAGCGGTACGCCGATTTCAAATACACGAAGTTCGATGAACGCGTCGATTTCAGTCAGGCCCGTTTCACCAGCACCGCCGATTTTAAATATACCAACCTCCCACGTGGCACCCGTTTTGACGATACGCGCTTTACCGGCTCCACCGACTTCAAATACACTAAACTCGACGGACGGAAATTTGCTCCCGACAGAAATTAGTAAGCGGTGAAATCAGGAGTCGTCGGTGAACATACGTTTAGTCTCGACAACGTCACTCCACGTACGTTCACCAACGCCACTTTATCCCACAAAACCCAATTCCCATTTTTGCGTTTATAAGACGTTACACCAATCTATTCAACGTTTTGAAACGCACAACCAAAATTCTGATTGCCCTCGTCGTGCTGCTGGTGATTGCCCGGCTGCTACTGCCTTATTTTGTGTTGCGGTACGTCAACAAAACCCTGGCCGACATGGGCAGTTACACCGGCCACGTCGAAGACATTGATATTCAACTGATTCGGGGCGCTTATCAGATTGATGAACTACGTATCCGCAAAGTCAACGGTAAGATTAAAGAGCCGTTTGTATTTATTCCTAAAACCGACCTCTCGGTTGAGTGGCAGTCGTTGTTCAAGGGTAAATTAGTAAGCGAAGTCGAGTGCTACGAACCCGAAATCAACTTTGCCTTCAGCGAGAGCGAAGCCAGCAGCCAAACCGGGGCAGACGTTGACTGGACGGTTTATTTGAAGAAGATGCTGCCCATCAACATCAACCGATTTGCGGTGATCAATGGTAAAGTCGATCTGACAAATCTGGTTACGCAGCCCCGCGCCGATTTGTCGCTCCAAAAATTCCAGGCTGAAATCCGCAACATACGTAACGTTGACGACACGAATAAAAAACTTCCCTCGCCGGTCGTGGCTTCGGGCGATGTACCCGGCTACGGCGGCACGATGAAGTTTTCGGCCAATATGAATTTGCTGAAGGCCGTGCCGGATTTCGATTACAACCTCCAGTTCAGCGAGATTAATCTGGTCAAAATCAACCCCCTCGCGCGAGAATATGCCAACATCGATTTTGAGCGGGGAACCATGAGCGTTTACAGCGAGATGGCCATGCTCGATGGCAAGCTGAACGGTTATTTGAAACCGCTTACGAAAGGCATGAAAATTTTCAAGCTCGACGAAAATGAAGGCCGGTCGGTGGGAAAATTCTTTACGGAGTTGTTGGCTCAGGTCGGAACGGCCGTGCTCAAAAACCAAAAACGCGATCAGGTAGCCACCCGCATTCCGCTTAGCGGCACGATTGACAACATCAAAACATTTACGTGGCCAACCATTTTCGGGATACTACGTAACGCCTATGTTGAAGCATTTCGGGGCGAGTTCGACAATAATATCACGCTGAAAGACGCGCTCCAAACCTTTAAGGACGATTATAAAGAGAAACGCGCCGAGCGAAAAACTGAACGCCAGAAAACCCGTGCGGAACGAAAAGCCGAACGAAAACAAAGACGGGCGGAGCGAAAGGCCGAACGCAAAAAGGCCTGATACGTACCCACGGCCTGAAGCCGAACGCGGCCCGGACCGTGGGTACGTTTTATTTTACTGCTTTCTTCTCCGCTCAAGCAGAGTGTCCTTGCGAGCACCCGATGCAGTCCGACGGGGAGCGTATTCGCGCTTAGAACCATTCTGCTGACTTTTTTCCTTCTGGTAATTGGGATTATTAGTGTTTTTCGTCTGCAATTTTTCCTTCAGCGATGGCTGCGGTAGCGGACGAACCGGCCCTTTGGATGCCTTTGCTTTAGAGCGGGTTGTCGATTCGGTAGAGCCGGATGGGCGGTTGGCAACATTGGTCTCTTTTGTTGGCTGCGGTTGCGTTGTTGTTTGGGCCAGTGTTGTGGTAGCCATCAACAAGGCTCCAATGAGTACTTTGATCATAACGTTTCGGTTGAGTTGTACGACCTATAACCCACACCTCAACCCAACTGTTTGATTCTGGCAAAAAGGTCAGGTTTAGTCAATAATTGTCAGGAATAGTCAAGGTGCCACGACCTGACCACCCTTGACCATTCCTGACAATTATTACGGCATTTGCTTACTCTGCGCTTCCAGAACCAATTGCCGGTTGGCGTTTTCGGGGGTTATGTGCGTAAACGTACCTTTCCCCAGTTGACTTAGTTTTTTGAGATTCTGCCCCGTAAGCGGGTTGCGGCCAAACGTAAAAACCGTTAGATGAACGTCCTGTCGCGCACTCTCGTCAATCAACTGAAGCACTTCATCGCTCACAGGAAACTCGCCGTCTGTGGCCAGAATAATCCGGTTATTGCCCGCCCGGATGTACTGTTTGTTGGCAACTTTGTAGGCCAACCGAATGCCGCCGTTTCCGTCCGTATCACCCGCCGATTCAAGCGCATCAATGACGCGGGCAATTTCCCCCGCTTTTTCTCCGGATGTTGGTTTCAGCACCACCCGCGCTTTACCCGAATAGACCACAATCGAAATCTGGTCTTCGGGACGTAGCAATGTCAGGAGTGATTTGATGGATTTCTTCAGCAAAGGCATCTTGACCGGCGAATCCATCGACGCCGATACGTCCAGCAACAGAACCATATTATTGGCCGCGAAGCCGTTCAACGTAGGGCTAACGTCCCGCTGATTACCCCGATCTACATAAACTGTATCGACTTTCGTTCGCTCCACGTAAACCGTATCGCGCTGAAGCGTAGTTCGCTCCGCTACGTCTGCTGTCGGTTTATTTACCTGCGTAATCGGGTTGCTATCGCCCGAACTTACTTCCACGGGCTTAGGACTGACAGCCAGTTCATTAACGGGCGGTTCAGGCTTTTCAGGTGGTGATACTGGCAAAGCAGATGGCAACGGCAACGCCCGACGAAAGACCAGTACGTCGGGCTGATTAACGGCCTTCAATATGCCCCCTTTTGCCAGTTCGCTGAACTTGTTGTATTCGTAAACCAACTGATTATACCCGTAATAAAACGTTTCGTACGAGCGAGCGGTCGAGGTCAGAAAAGCGGGCTTGACTTTCTGAGCCATCTCCGCAAACCGGAGCGAATTAGTGGCGAGGTCTTCATACGGCGAATACGGACACAGACCATTGCTTCGCCCAAACCGTTGCAATCCCTTCAGGTTTTGATACTCATCCGCAATCAGCGTACGGGCGTCTGCTTCCAGTTTAGCGGTAACGGGTATTTGTGCTGATTCGCCCTGCAAATACGCCTTCACGCCAAACAGAACGTCTTTATTGTTGTCGAGCGTTTTCAGCAACGCGCGTCCCGCTATGTGCCACGAACCGGTCGGACTGGCGGCTGGATAGCTTTCGTGAATACGTCGAACGTCGAGATAAAGCTGCTCTTTTTTGCGGTCGAAAGCATCGAATAAATAAGCATATCGGTCCAGAATGGCGTCGGAGCGTTGCAGTTGATCCTGCACGTACTGTTTTTCGGTGGTGTAGGCAATCAACTCGATACTCAGCCCGTCCATTTCCCTGAGCATGTTCAGCAACACGGTTGCCTGACTGTTGACAGATGCCCGGTATGGCGCGGGAATGTGCTGGCTGGTGCTTAGCAGCAATTGATACGTCGATACGGGCACTTTGTAGTCCTCGTGCGAGTAGGTCAGGTTTGCCCGCTGACCGTTCCGGGATGGGTCGCGGTACGAGTCGGCCGATGCCTGATAATTGCGTAGCAGCAACTGCAACTGGTGCATCTGCCGCAGCGATTCATTGACAAACTCCACATACGCATTCAAGGCCAGAAACGTAGCATTACCGGCCGGAGAAGCCGCTGTTTTCGTAGCAAAAGCAATGGGCATAAGATCCTGAAAAGGAGCCGTTTGGTTTGTTTTCTGCGCAAATGAAGCAGTTGGTCCAAGCACAAACACCGGACTGAATTTGGGCTGATCCAGCAACCGCCGGGCCGACTGGCTGTACTTGACGAAGTCCTGATGACTGGCGAGCAGATCCTGATTATAGTACGTAATCAATGACCAATACACGTCATTGCCATGCCGGACCGACTGCCGCGCAGCGAACGTATTGTTGTCGATGGCCCTGCTTTTCACGGCCTGAATTGATTGAAGCGAAGCCCGAAACCGATTCACCATATCGGAAGCCGGGTAAACTATTTTCGACCGGAATTTCCCGAAATCGGCCAGTCGTTTTTCATCCGCCAGCATACTTCGCTGAACCAGACTGACCGGCCAGTTGGCACGGCTGTCTTCGTTGAGGTAGTACGTCAGCGAGTCCAGCAACTGCCGCTGACTGAGCAGTATCTGCTCCATTTCTTTCCCGGTAAACAGGTACGGGTCTGTTGGCGAATACGGCTGATACCGAGTATAAACCTGCTGGATTTGGTTGAAAAACGCTTCTTTATCGCGGCTAAACTGGCTAAAAAGCACCTGCATTTCGCTGATAAGGGCGTCGGACTGACGCATGTTGTCGCGTTGGTAGTCGTTCAGACGCACGTAGGTTTCCAGCGATTTGCCGGTCTGGTCGAGCTTAGTCAATAACTGCCAAAGTGCTTTTCCACTGACCGTTAATTGTTTTTTTTCGGCCTCAGTCAGGCCAGTTCCTGATAATGCTTTCTGATAATGATATTCTTCCAACGGCCCCGACGACGGCAACCGAAGCCCGAAATCGGACTTCTCCTGATACCGTTTCACATCCGCCTGATACGTTTGCAACATTTTAAAGCGGTCAATCGCCACATCGACCGACTGATTCAGAAACGCCACGTACTGATTCAGCGATTGCTGGGGCGTTTCGGGCACGGGGAAAGCAGTTGCAAAAGCAGTAGACAGGATCAGAAGACAACAAAGAAGGAGCCGCATACCGCAAAGGTCGTCATCGTGTCCGTTGGAAACGGAAATTATTGAACCAACGGCTACACAGATTTACCCCTCCCCAACCCCTCCTCTGAAAACAGGGGAGGGGTTGGGGAGCAAACCACTATTGATTAAACTGAATGCTATTCAACTGAATGATGTCATTGTTGGGTTTGTCGCGCTTTACCACAACCACATACACATCGTGTTTGCCGGTAAATGGTTTGTCGAACGTACCGGTCACCTGATTGGCCGTTTTCCAGTCGCCGGTGGCTTTGTAGGGTGCCCGGCTCACGACCGGACCAGCGTAGGAATCTAATCTGACTTCAATTTCGCCGTCTTTATCGACCGATGCGTAATCGTATGTCAGCGACTTGATGGTGGTTAAATCAATGCCTTTCAGCAGGATATACGCCTTGTGACTACCCGCACTCAGGCGGTTGCCCCAGCGCGGAAAACCAACGTATGCATCGGCGTTGAGGGTTTTGACGTTGGCGTTACGCAGCATAACCACATCGGTGCCGGTGATCGGGCCAACAACATTGCCCCCCCGGTCGGTGTAGGTTGCCAGCAGGCTATACTGCCCGCGTGCGTCTTCGGGCTTGTGTTCGTTCAGGGCGAGATTCCCCTGCAACGGCACTGTTTTTTGCTTTCGCGCATCGGTCAGCGAGAAGATATATTTCACCATTTCCTGCGCATCCTGCACCGGAATTTGCGGGTGCGCACTCATGATATGGTCTTTGCTCCAGTTCCCTCCACCGCCTTCAATAATCTTCCGGGCCAGCCGTTCCACGCTGCCAGACTCGCCCTTGTACCGCCCGGCAACCGCTACGAATGTTGGCCCGACGGATGGCTTGTCAATCATGTGGCAGGCTTTGCAATCGCTGCCGGCGATCAGTGTTTTACCGAGCGATCCGTTCCCGATCTGGGCCAGATCCTGATGGCCCTGCTGGGGAGGGGCTACCGGTGCGCCATTTGGTTGCGGGCTATACTCGTAATACACCTTAATCCGTTTAGGGTCAATCGTTTTATCTTCTTTATCCGTTACGTTTACGGCATACGTAAACGGCTTGTTTTCCCAGAAGAATGACTTGTTACCGGGTGTCGTGATCGCTACTTCCGGTTTGGCATTACCAACTTTTACGGCGATGGTATCCATGCCCACCAAACCCGTTTGGTCGGTCACTTTCAAAATGGCGTTGTACACGCCCGGCCGGGTGTAGGTGTGCGTCGCGTTGGGTTGCGTGGCGCCAACCGTTTTTCCATCGAACAGCCATTCGTACGTCAGTTTATCGTCATCGTCCAGATCAGTGCCGCGTCCGCTGAATTTTACGCGCAGGGGTGCCTGTCCGATAGCTTCGCGCAGAACGGGCGCATTACGTCCGTCGGAGGTCAGGTATGAGCGGGCGTTCCGTTCCGCCATCGCTACCGAGTCAACCACGCTGGCCCGCACAACGGGTGCCCGATTGCCGGTGTTGTATTCGATTTTCACCAACCGCGCATCGTCGTTGTCGGCGCCGTAGACCGAGCCGTATTCGAGCATATACATCACGCCATCTTTTCCGAAGGCCAGATCAATCGGTCGGCGAAAGTCCCCGCCTGCGGCCATAAACGGCTCATTCCGAACGTAGTTATCGGCCTTGTCGACCCGAACGGCCAGCACCCAGTTGCGCATCCAGTCGAAGACAAACAGGGCACCGTCGTAGTATTCCGGAAATTTGTTTTTAGCCGTGGAGTTTTTGTCGTAGTTATAAAATTCGCCCGCCATCGCGCTACGTCCCCCCTGACCTAACTCCGGAAATTCTTTGGAGGCTGCATACGGATACCAGATCATGGCTGGGTTTGCCGGTGGCAGATTTTTCAGTCCGGTATTTTTTGGCGAGCTGTTAACAGGTGCTTTCGGGTCGAAACGCGGGCCGACTGCGTTGGTCGCAAAGTCCAGATCGGCATAAGGCTGGCTATTGCCGATGAACAGCGGCCAGCCAAAATTGCCCGCTTTCTTGGCCTGATTAAACTCATCGTACCCACGCGGCCCTAACGTACTGCTATCCTTACCGGCATCCGGCCCGATTTCGCCCCAGTACAACACCGACGATTTTGGATTCAGCGCGATTCGGTACGGATTCCGCAGGCCCATTGTATAAATTTCAGGTCGGGTTTGGGCCACGCCCTTCGCAAACAGGTTGCCTTCGGGAAGGGTGTATGTGCCATCAGGCTGTGGGCGGATACGCAGAATTTTCCCCCGCAGATCGTTCGTGTTTGCGGCTGTTTCCTGCGCATCGGCGGCTAAATGATCGGCACGCTCGTCAATGGGTGCGTAGCCGTTGGAGGGAAACGGGTTCACATGGTCGCCGGTGGCAATGTACAGATTGCCTTCTTTATCGAACGCCAGTGAGCCGCCATGATGCGCACCCGGCTGAGAGATGCTTGGCACTTTCAGGATAATTTTTTCGGAAGCCAGATCGAGCGTATTGTCGTTGTTGATGACGAAGCGCGAGACGTTATAAGCTGGTTCTTTCTCGAAATTGGGCGAATTTGGCGAATAATAAATGTACAGCCAGTGGTTGGTTGTGAAATTTGGATCGAGCGTAATGCCCTGTACACCATGCCCGTATTTGGTCGATACGTCGAATCGGTGCATGATTTTATGCGTCTTCGTTCGGGTGTCATAAACCGATAGATTGCCGCTTCGTTCGGTGAAAAATACGCGATCTGCATTGCCGCGTCCATCATCGGCTACGGCCACTTCCATCGGTTCGTTCAGGTCATTGACCAGTACGGTCTTGACAAACCGATTTTCTTCGG
Source organism: Spirosoma sp. (assembly GCA_031425355.1). Classification (GTDB taxonomy): domain Bacteria; phylum Bacteroidota; class Bacteroidia; order Cytophagales; family Spirosomataceae; genus Spirosoma. The sequence goes on from JANPJE010000270.1 coordinate 8,154, forward strand.
GCATCACAACGGCGTATGACTTGTTGTAATCCAGCGGCTTATCGTTGCCCATTGTCCAGTTCAGGCCACCCAGCAAATGCTGCACGAACAGCGGCTCGCTGAAACTGGCATCCTCATGTCCGCCACCCGTATAAAACGCCCGGCCCCCATCGAATTCGTGATACCACGCAATGGGGTGATTGCTGCCGTTGGTGCCGCCATCGTACGTATTTTCGTCTAAGTTGGCGAGTATGTTCAGGCCGGAATAGAGCGAGCGGTAGTTGTACCATTCGTCGGTACGTTCCCAGTGGTCGGGCAGGTGGGTGGTGGATGGGTGGGTTTTGTCCGTTACGTCGACCGTTGCTTTCCGAACATTGGAATTGCTGGGATGGCTGGCAAAATACCCACCCGCGAGTTTGTTATACCAGGGCCAGTCATATTCGGTATCGGCGGCAGCGTGGATACCCATATAGCCGCCACCCGCCTGGATATACCGTTCGAAGGCCGCTTGCTGGGTCTGATTCAGTACGTTACCGGTGGTGCTCAAAAACACAACGGCTTTGTAATTCTTCAGACTATCGTCGTTGAACCACGTGGCATTTTTGGTGGTATCGACCCGAAAATTATTCTCGCGCCCGAGTTTCTGAATGGCTGCAATACCAAACGGAATGGAGGTATGTTTCCAGCCTTTTGTTTTAGAAAAAACCAGTACGCGCTTCGCCTGAACCGGAGCAGCGGGTGCCGCCGGAACAGCCGTTTCAGGAACAGAAGCCGCTACCGTTTGCGTAACGGTTTTCTGGTTATTCAGGCAGGCATACAGGCTAAACGTAGCTGCGGCAGTTCCCAGCAAACGCAGGGCGTATTTAGTCGGGGTTGGTAACCAAATCATGGACAGTAAAAGTTGAGCGAGGATTGAGAAAAAGGGTTATTTTTTAGAATTGATTTCCGGTAATGTGGTGATTGATAAAGTCAGGATTTCATATAAACTACCCGATTCAATTGCCGCGCCAAAATGCCCGTCACAAACAAGCAACCGGCGGTCAACGAGCCAATACATAATAAGATAACCGTTAACTAAATAGTTTAAAGGCAGCAATGTGCGTTTTATTTTACTTGGCATTCACGTACCGATTTGCCCTTATCAATCAACCATCAACCTGTCAATTGTCCTCTTTTAAACTCTATTCTAACCAGTCCTGATTATGCCTACTAAACGTACTGCTTTTCACTCGTTGCTGACCTCATTCATCGTCAGCAGTTTCCTTTTCAGCGTCACCGGCTGCGTAATGGACCACCGGTTTCCCAATCCGATGACACTAACGGCCACACCCGGCCCACCGCTTGCCACCGGGCTTCGCTTCCCGATTGGATTAGCCGACGACATTAAAGGGAATCTGTGGGTCACCGAAGCCGGAAGCGGAACGGCCACCGACGGGCAGGTATCGGTCATTACGCCATTGGGAGCACGGTTTCCCGTAATTACCGGCTTCATTTCCCAAATGAGTCCCGAAAACTCACCCGAAGGGCTTAATCACCTGGCGTATAAAGATGGTAAACTATATATTTTACACTCTGTTACCGATTTTCTCTACGTTGCCGATGTCTCAGGCTTTGTTCCGGGGACAAGCACCCCCATTGCCGCCAGTTCGCTAACCAGTTTCGACATTGGTACGTTTGTTAAAAATGCCCATCCAAATGCACCCGATGCGAAAGATTCAAATCCTTACAATCTCACCTTTGGGCCGAATGGGGATCTGTTTATTGTTGATGCAGGAGGCAATGCCATTGTCCGGCGGAACAAAGACAACGGCAATCTGAGCATTTATGCCGTCTTTCCGGACGCCCCAAACCCTACCTTTCCAAGCGCGCCAATGGGACCGCCTACCATTGACCCCGTACCGACCGGTATTGTTTTTGACGGCACAAATTTCCTGGTTAGTACCCTGCATGGCTTTCCATTCCCGCCGGGCATTGCAAAAATTTATCAGGTGAGCGGCACGGGCACGGCCCCAATCACGCCCACGGTTTACAAGGACGGGTTTTCGGGCCTGACCGACATCGTGCTGACGCCCGGCGGCAAACCTCTTGTCACTGAATTCGGATTTACCCCGCCCGGTCGGATAGCCAACGGCGACAATCCAGCTACATCGCTGTTCGCTCCGGCCATTACGCCGGTCGATATTTTGCTGAGCACCATTAATGCTGATACGTATTATGTGTTGTATTATGGGCCGGGTATCATTGTAAAACTAACCGCAACGAACTGATAACCGGCTTGAACCACGGGTACAGACGGTCTGTGCCCGTGGTAATTTAGCTTGCAAAACGGCATCTTTTTTGCGTACTTCCGGCCAGTCTCACCTAAACCGCTTGAGTCAGCATGGCCATCTCTCGTCGTGACTTTTTAACCAGCAGCGCACTTACGGCGGTTTCGCCTTCGCTGGCTCCCGCTTCTCTCCTTTCCACGCCCGCTCCCATACAACCTGGCCGGATCAAATTGGGCCTTTCGTCTTATTCGTACTGGCATTTCAAAACGGCCAAAGTCCCTATCGAAACGGTCATTGACGAAGCGGCCCGACTGGGTTTCGAGGGCGTCGATATTCTGCACCGGCAGATGGAAGGCGAGGACAATGCGTATCTGCAAAAACTCAAACGCCACGCGTTTCTGAGCGGCATCGACCTGATTTGCCTGTCCATTCATCAGGGTTTCGTCTTTCCCGATGCGGCAGAGCGGCAGAAAAACATCGAGCATACCATCAAAGGCATCGAGATGGCGTACAAGTTGGGCATACCGTGTTTGCGACTGAATACGGGCCGCTGGAATACCATCAAGTCGTTCGATGAGTTGATGGCGAAGCGGGGCATCGAGCCAATTTTGCCCGGCCATACCGAAGACGAAGGCTTTAAATGGGTGATTGACAGCATTGAGAAATGCCTGCCCAAAGCGGCTGAGTGCGGGGTTATGCTCGCCCTCGAAAACCACTGGGGCTTGTCGTCAACGCCGGAAGGGCTGCTCCGCATTCGCAAAGCCATCGACTCCCCCTGGATGGGTGTGCTGATGGACACGGGTAACTTCCTCGAAAATCCATATACAAAATTAGAGCAGGTAGCTCCGTATGCGTCGTTTGTGCAGGCCAAAACGTACTACGGCGGTGGCGAATGGTACTCGCTCGACCTCGACTACAAACGCATTTTCGATATTCTCAAAAAAGTGGACTACAAAGGCTACGTATCCATTGAGTTTGAAGGCAAAGAAGTCGCTGAATCCGGTGTTCGCCAAAGCCTCGACATGATGCGGAAAGCGATGGGATAACGATTGTTACGTGATTGACATTTGGGTTCCTATCGGCCCATGCGAGAGACCTGCCAGGTGCCGGTTGACTGTCCTTCATCGGATTTCCAGGTTCCTTTTATAACCGGACTGGTATAGTTACCCATGAAACTCACTTCGTCGCCATCTGTCGGGTCCGTATAGGTCGCGCTCAATTGACCATTTTTCCACGTAACTGTTTTCAGATCAATGGGATAGCGGTTCCCATCATCCGGCAGCATGACAACCTGCCCGGTCAGTTTCCGGCTACTATCCTGATTAACAACCAACTCAAATTTCCCCGCAGAGGCCCCCTCAAACGTGCCGGCCCACTTGCCAACAATGGCTGTCAGCGAATCATTGGCCGGAGTTTGCGCGTTAACTGCCGACAAAGAGGCCGTAATGATGGCAATTGATAGAAATAGTGTTTTGATCAGCATAATTTTTGTCGATTAGTTGTCTGTTTATTTAAGATGAATATTTCCTGAAAACGTTGCATCACCGGCCTGTAAAATCCGGACATTCAGGCCAGTTGAATTTTTGTCTCGACGGCTTTACCGATAACAAATTTCCGGGCTTCATCATACTCGTCCGGGGTGCGTAAATGCTCAAGCATCAGCGGGACTTCCTGCGGCAACGAGACAACGTTACGTAGATAAGCAGCATAATCCATGCCGCCCCGACCGGGCATCGTTTCAGAAAAGTGACCATCTTTCGGACATACATCTTTGGCATGAGCCGACACAACCCAGCGGCCCAACTTTCGGAATGTTTCGTTAATCAGGGCCGTGTTTGTGTAGTACCGTGCGGGACTGTTAATGATATTGGCAATGTCGATATGGGCACCAAACGCGGGCCGGTCAATGGCGTTTATGAACTTCAGATACGAGTCCGGCCCGTCGGGCAAACTCCAGCCCATCATCTCCAGCGCAAATTTGGCCCGTTTGGGCTTCACCGCATCAATTACCTTCCGGCAGTTCTCGACCGTTGCATCGAAATACTCCGTTGTCATATTGCGGGCATCGGGGCCATCCCAGGCGGTGGGGTTATATGAACCGCCAATATTGACACAAACCAATGCGCCAACCGCTTCGGCCAGTGCCAGCCGTTCTGTTACATAGGTCAGATTTTTACGGCGTTTTTCGGCATCCAGATCCAGCATATTGACCCACGCGCCAACCTCGGCAATGGTCACATTTTGCCCGACAAACGCTTTTCGGATAGCCTCAATTTTCACCGCATCGGCTAACTCAACGGCAGGAACATAAGCAGCACTGTACTGCAACCGCCGGTGTTCGCGCGCTAACTCTTCCGGATCGCTGCTTTTGAGAAAAACAGGACCACCCAGGCGCAATTTCTTCGGTGCTGCGCTCCACTCAGGCAGGTACGGCGACATGGCCGCATGACTCGCCAGAATAGCCGACGACTGCAAAAAAACGCGACGCGAGAAAGGTTTCATCCGTAGTTGTATTCATAAAGTTCGTACACGTAAAAGCAAGATTGTCTGTGGTTTACTATATTTTTTCGAGCATTGAACGCGCATAATTCCCTGATCGTGTTTCCGTTTGTGACTCAGCCCCCGACTAAGGCTCACACACTAAACAGAAACATGATGAATAGTCTCTTCCAATTACGCGGACTCCTGATAGCCCTGTTGCTTGTTACGGCTTCGCTTACGACAAAAGCGCAAACAAAACAGGAGCCGCCCGTTGCCCGCGATGGGTTTTGGGTCGTTGAAACAGCCCCGAAAAGTCGCGAGTGCACCGTTCGATTTTATACGGACGATAAAAAATTGATCTATCAGGAAACCGTGAGTCGGTGCCTGAATATTACCCGTCGGCAAACCAGGCGCCAGTTAAACATTGCGCTGGAACAAGCCATATTCGTCTGGAATGCTACGCACCTGGTTCCCACCGACCGCCAATGGGTATCCGTTCGATTCGACAAAAACTAATACCTTCTCAATCTGCATTTCTTTCTGTTTCATACCATACCTTCCTCTTTGTAGCCTGTGTTTTTACACAGGCTTTTTTTATGGTCCGGCAGTAAGTTTTTTTAAGACAAGGGTATTAATAGCTGACTTACCGGCTAATCATCTCGACAGGATTACAGCCGGGCCGACCGTAATCCGGCCAAAACTAAACTTGTCCGACACCTCAGCATGGCATCTTACTTGTTTATCGCCATCCGGTTGTACTTTCGCAATGGATTTTCTAACTCCTCAATCAAATGTATTTTCTTGGATTCGACCTCGGCAGTTCGTCCGTTAAAGCGTGTTTAGTCGATGCCGATAGTGGTAAAGCCGTTGCGTCGGCGTTTTTTCCCGAAACCGAAATGGCTATCGAATCGCCACAGCCGGGTTTTGCCGAACAACAGCCCGAAAACTGGTGGAAAAATGCCTGCTTAGCCAGTAAAGCCGTTATGCAACAGGCCAACATCCGGCCCGGCGATGTGAAAGCCATCGGTATTTCGTACCAGATGCACGGTCTGGTTGTGGTCGATAAAAACGTCAACGTACTACGTCCGTCCATTATCTGGTGCGACAGCCGGGCTGTTTCCTACGGTAATGCGGCTTTCGATGCCCTCGGCCACGACCGCACACTACGTCAATTGCTTAACTCACCGGGCAATTTCACAGCCGCCAAACTCGCCTGGGTAAAGGCCAACGAACCGGACATCTATGCACAGGCAACCCACTTCATGCTCCCCGGCGATTACCTTGCCGCCCGCATGACCGGCGAGATTGTGACAACGGCATCGGGCCTGTCGGAAGGCGCGTTCTGGGATTTTCAGGCGAACCAGCCCGC
>JANPJE010000271.1:0-16778 GCA_031425355.1 Spirosoma sp.
ATTTTCCGGAGTCAGTCGAATTAAAGCCAGCGCGGTAAGCGTATCCAATAAAGGTTGTAGTTTATCGACTTTCACACGGCTAAACTGACTCGTGACCTGAGCAGCACTAAGCGGTTGACCGGCTTGCTGTACAACCGCACGAATAGCCTGCATTTGTACGGATAGTTCTTTCGGCCACTCTTGCGGTCCACTCACTGCGGCTGCGACCGGTTCGGCTACGGATATTATACCTAAATCAATGCCCAACTGTTGTTGACCGGGAGCTTGGTAGCTGGGCCGCAGATAACGAATTTGTCCTGCCTGTTCCTCGGCTGCGCGTTCGTGGTTTAGCCGTACCAAACGGGTTAGAATTTCGGATTCCGGCAAATCATTGGGCCAGCCGTAGGCATCGGCAACAGCGGCATCGAGTTGCTGATGATGACTGAGCACCACCGACGCCAATCCCTGCTGATTGATACTCTGGTCTTTGGCGGTCAATACGTCTCCGGCGCGAAGCTTCTCCACTACGTTGTATAAGTCCGTGAGGGTCAGCGTGGCGTGTTGGGCTTGCTGGCGTTTGCGGTGGGCGTCCAACTGCTCGGCTAACTCCCGGATGCGGGCCTGTTGCGCGGGCGATGCGTTGCGCGGGCGATGCATCAGGGAAAGGGAATGGATCGAAGCAGCGGGTTTTGCGGTAACGTGGTGTATTTCCACCCAAATCGGATCCGGCCGCTAATGCCCAAATTATATGTATCTTACTTGACAGAACGCCCAAATGATAACTGTTGTCAGAAGCTATGACCACTAATGCATCATCAGGTAAAATATCAATATTTAAAAATTGAAAGACCCGGTGCTTTGCTGTCACTACTGTGACAATATAACGAGATAGACCTTTAATCATCTCTCTCAACTTAGGATTTGTCTCCCCAAATAACCACCAGAATTCCTTTCGTGAAGCTCTATTGTTTTGATCACGCTCTGGCTTTACGTGTTCTACAATATGCTGATATACTTTAGGATAAAGATTTAAAACTTGTTTATCTGAGAGTCCAAATAGGTCAATAACGTATACTCCTCTACTTCGGTCTGTTATATCTCTTCCGTGCCTGTATTGCCGTATATAGTTGTCGAGGTTTTCGACTGCACCTAAACCAAGTTCATGTGCTTTCTGAGGAGTTACTACAAAGCCTAGTCCATGTAACTTGACGCCAGGATTCGACATATTTAGGTTTGCTTTTAAGGGACGAGCACTATCTAAATTTGCTCCAATTGTTAAATCGGATAGTATTCTTCCCTCTATTTGAGTGAAAACTACTTCCGGACTATCCTCTCCGTCGACCCATAATTCTGATTTTATTGTAAGAAGCTGCCCAGTTTGCATTGGTATGGCAGTTTTTTCAGCAACTGTCATGGCGATTGTTACAGCAGCTCCGTCGGTGTCTTCTGTCCAAGGATGATCTGGAATAGCAAAAATCAGCGTGAGAGGGGGCGTGTCACCTTCCAGAAACGGTTGCATCACGCGACGGTTGTAATTTTGCTTCAGACTGTTTGTAGTGATGAAACCCAATCTTTCGACAGTACCTTGCTGAACAGCTAAGGCGGCTCTGTGCCACCAATACATGACTAAATCCGCCGAATCAGATACTTGCCCAGAATACGCTTTACGTAAAGCTTCCGTGTACCCATCGCCCAGCGCGTCGCGCATTCGTCCGTGACCTACAAACGGCGGATTGCCGATGATAAAATCAGCTTGCGGCCATTCGGCGGGTTTCGGATTCGGGTAATCGAAAACGGGCGTCCGGGCGGTTTCGTCGGGCACTGGCTGGCCCGTGGCGGGGTGCGTTTTGGTCGTTACGCCATCCCATCGCGTAACGGGCTGGCCGCTGGCATCGAGCCGGGGAACGGGCGGGCCGTGTTGCAGCACTGCGTCCTGCTGGCGGATGTTTTCGTACTCGTCCAACAGCGGTTCGCGGAGTTCGCTCACGCCATGCGTGCGCAGGTGCCATTGCAGGTAACCAATTTTCAGCACGACGTCGGCAATGGCAGCCGCGCGGGGGTTCAGTTCCAGCCCGAGCAACTGCCGGGGCGAAACGGTGGTGCCTCCGCTGAGGTCGAGCAGGGCCGTTTGTCCATACGCATTGATGGCCGCGAGCACCTCGCCCTCCAGCCGTTTGAGGTGTTCGAGGGTGATATACAGGAAGTTGCCCGATCCGCAGGCCGGGTCGAGGATACGTAGCGATGTCAGCCGGGACAGAAAACGGACGAGTTCGGCGCGGGCTTCTTTGGGTTTATTCTCGTCCAGCAGCCGGGCGGCAGCGGCCTGGGCAGTGGTCCATTCCCGGCGCAGGGGTTCGAGCACCGTGGGCAGCACGAGTCGCTCCACATACCGGCGCGGGGTGTAGTGGGCACCGAGGCTATGGCGTTCGCGCGGGTCGAGGGCGCGTTCGAGCAACGTACCAAAAATGGCCGGTTCTACGGCGGTCCAGTCGGCTTCGGCGGCTCGCTGGAGCAGGGCAATCTGGTCGGCGTTGAGGGGCAGAGCGGTGGCATCGTGAAACAGTTTCCCGTTGAACTTGCGTAACCGCGCTTTCAGGTCGGGCGAGAACCCACCGGCATCCATCGTGCGCCAGAGCGTTTGCAGGGCGTCGGGCAGAAACTCGCGCATATCCGGCTCGGCGTACCGGCGCAGCATTCCCGTAAACGACTCTTTGGGAATCAGGCCCACATCTTCCGAAAACATGGTAAACAAACACCGCATCAGAAACTGCGCCACCTGGTCGGGTCGGACTGGCGCACCGGCATGGCTGGCGCGTTCAAGCTGGGTCGATAAACTGGCCAGATAGCCTGCCAGTTCGCGCGTTACGCGGGCGGCCCGTCGGCTGGGGTCGAGCTCGCGCGGGTCGGTCCAGATGAGCCGGAGCACGGCCTGCGTTTCCTCATCGGCCAGTTTCGCCAGGGATAATCGGTAGCGGTTCTGGTCGGGAAACGGCACAAACGAATCGCCCACACCGGCAAAGTTGCTGTAGATGTCGATGCAGTACCCTACGTCGACCACAATCACAAATAGCGGTCGGGCTTCATTGGGCGGCAGGGCGCGAACGTAGCCGAGGGCCTGCTGGCGGGCGGCCTGCATCATCTGTTCCCATTTGGGCGTACCGCGCAGGGCGTGTCCTTTGCGTCGTTTTTCGGCGGTCAGGCCCAGTTCGGTCCGGTCGAGTTTCTGCCGTTCTTCTGCCGCCCCCGGCGATTCGGTGCCTTGTTTGGTTTCGAGCACAAAGCAGCCGCGTTTGTAGAGGTCGATACGTCCGGTAGATTTCCGGCCGGTTGCCGGGGTTGCACCGGGTACACCGGCATTCATGCCGGTGCCAGTCATATCCGACAACGGGCGAGTTGTGTCCCTTTGGTGTAAATGACTTGCACCCGATGTTACACCGGGCTGAAGCCCGGTGCCAGTCATTTTCGCATCCGGGGAGTCGTTCGCCTTCTGCCCCGAATGAGTTGCACCGGCATTTATGCCGGTGTTCATTGATTTTCCTGCACCATCCGAAAATTCCACGGCGCGTTCGAGGACGTAGGCATCCTGAGCGGGATTATCGGTAGTGGGATCGGGGCGGGGCACGCCGATGAGGTCGCAGAGGTCTTGCAGGAAAAGGCCGTAGTTGGCGCGTTCGGCACCACCCGCCGGTTTCCAGCGGGTTTCAAAATCGGGATAGGTCATATTTATTGGCAAGTGCACAAATTACACCGGCATTCATGCCGGTGCAAGTCATTTTTTTTATTGGGTAATTTGGTGCTGGATTGGGTATTTTTTTATTGAGCAACAGGAACGAAGTTTGACGTGAAGGCAAATGGCTTGCACCGGCATGAATGCCCGGTGTTTACATACACACGGCATGAATGCCGGTGCAAGTCATTTGCTTTATTGGGAAGTTTTGTTCTGGATTGGTGTCTGTTGATTAGGATAGGAACGAAGTTTGACATGAAGGCAAATGACTTGCACCGGCATGAATGCCGGTGTACTATAGAATTACTCTGCAAATCCCCATTGTTGAAGCATTGCATTATGTTCCTCCGCGAAAGTGCGTTCCTGATGATGGGCTTCCTGATTGCGGATGTATTCACGAGTTTTGTGAAGCAGCAACTCACTTACTGATACAGCAAAGTAATCTGTTTGCCAGGCAAAATAAGCCGGTACGTCTCGCTGTTGTTTGAGCCATTGCGATGATTCACCTTTCAACCCGCCAACAGCCTCAGCAATAGTTTGGATTGGTTCGAGCGATATAAGTGCGTGGACATGGTCGGTGTAGCCATTGATAAAATCGACATGAATGCCTTGCTCCCGGCCATACTCACGAATGTGGGTAAATACGATATGGCGTAATGTGGGCGTATGGAAGAAAGGCTCCCGATTCTTGGTGCTCCAGACGACATGTACCCATAATTTAACGTAGCTCATTGACGGTGGGGTTTAGGTTTTACGCAAAGTAAGCAATACTTCATATATGGGTACACCGGGATAAATCCCGGCGCCAGTCATTTTCCAATTTGTGGGCCTCAGTAGGGGATTGGGAGTTTATTGACTGGGATAAAATCGGGCCAAAAGTTGACATAAAAGCAAATGACTTGCACCAGCATTTATGCCGGTGTTTACCATTGCACACCGGCATGAATGCCGGCGCAAGTCATTTGCTCGATCAGGCGATTTGGTGCTGAATTAGCTATTTTCTGGTCATAATCGGGACAAAAGACGGTATGAAAGAAAATGACTTGCACCGGGCTTCAGTGTGTTCCAGCCAGAAGTTTATAAATTAGGGCTATGTTCGACCGATTGCAGACCAGCTTAGCGCAACTGTTGCCCCTGAGCCGTGAGGAGTTCATTTCCTTTGCCGCGCTGCTCACCCCCCGCCGACTGGCGAAGCACGAAACGTTCTTGCGGGCGGGTGAGATCTGTACGCATATCGCATTCGTCAACAAGGGTTGTTTGCGGTATTATTATCTCAAAGAGGGCAACGAGTATAACGGCCAGTTTTTCTTCGAGGGGGCGTGGGTGGGCGACTATCAGAGTTTTCTGAGCGGCCAGCCATCGGTTCAGTACGTCGATGCGCTTGAGGACTCCGAGCTATTGGTCATTCCCCGCACCGATCTACAGCGGTTATACACCGAACAGCCCCGCTTCGAGCGGTTCGGGCGGTTGCTGGCCGAAAATATCGTTATCGGCTCCCAGCGACGGACGGCCTCGCTGCTGTTCGACTCGCCCGAAGAACGCTACCTCAAGCTCATCACCGAACGGCCCAAAGTGGTCGAACGGATTGCCCTGCACCACATCGCTTCCTATCTCGGCATCAAGCCTGAAAGTCTCTCGCGCATCCGCAAACGCTTAGCCGACAATCGCTAACTGCGTTTTTCTTAACCCACATCAAGTTTTGTATTGGCGAAGCTAACCGAAGTCAAGGCATTGACCCTGGCTGAGACAGCACCTTTGTGTCATACTAAAACACAACTAAATCAAACCAATACACGTATGAAAACGATCCGCATGATGGGGGCTATATGCCTGACAACGACCTTGTTCACAACAACCGCCGTTCGGGCACAGGATGCTGAACCAACCAAATTACCGATCTACGCCAACGTAAGCATTGGCTACGGCAACACGTTTTTTTCGGGCACGCTGGCCGACAAGGAAACCATCAACGATGGCCGGGGTTTTGGCCGAAATCAGGGCAACACCCTAACGAGCTGGTTTTATGTGGCACCGGCCCGCTGGAAAGGTCTTGGCGTTGGGATGGGCATCAAGGGATTTTTTGCTACGCCCAACAATGGCGGCAGCAATGAAACGTACCTGTTCAATTATTACCATACCGGGTTGGGCGCCAAATACTATCTGCTGTCCAAAACGTTCAATAAGGGGCTTTGCCTGAAGAGTAGTTTTGGTATTGGGCAGATGACCGAGAAAACCAAATTCAATGCTACCCGCACGTATGAGCACCAGTTTGCCATTGGCACGACCTTGCTGGCCGGTGTGGGGTACTCGATTCCGATATTAAAAAAACGCTCGGCTCTCAACATCGACTTCGACTTTGAAACCTCCAGCCGCCGGGGTGACGTAACGGGCATCGGCGAAGATCAGCCCTTCAAAAATAACCACGTCAGCCTGAACGTCGGTATTGGTTTCTGATACGCTGTCAGCCATGTGTACACCAGAAATCAGGCAACCGACCTGCGACGTTTAAACTCAGGCAGTGCGTCGCGCATCTTACCCGATTTGCTGGCGGGTATGGGTGTGGTAACGGACTATTTTCGGTATATTTAACTGCCAGTTTAACAATCGTCGAAACAAAATTTCGGTACACTCATGAAACACTGCACAAATCTTTTAGTCGGGCTTCTTCTGCTTCCGGCTCTTCTGTTCGGTCAATCTAAAAAATCAAAACAGTCCGCAACCCAACTCGATAAACTCAAAGCTGAGGCTGTAGCCGCCGTCGATAGCCGGAAAGTTCAGGCGCAGCAAATCAACGACATGCTGTTCAGCTTTTCGGAGCTGGGCTTTCAGGAAGAAGAATCATTCACGTACCTGACCAATTTGCTTGAAAAAGAAGGTTTTACGGTGAAAAAAGGTGTATCGGGCATCCCAACCGCCTGGATCGCTACGTGGGGTTCGGGCAAGCCGCTCATTGCCATCGGCTCCGACATCGACTGTATTCCGAAAGCCAGCCAGAAACCCGGTGTGGCCTACAAAGACCCGATTGTAGAAGGGGCACCCGGCCATGGCGAAGGGCATAATTCCGGTCAGGCGCTCAACATTGTGGCGGTGCTGGCGGTGAAGCAATTGATGGAGCGCGAAAAAATTCCCGGTACGCTCATGCTCTGGCCGGGCGTGGCCGAAGAACTCGTTGGTACGAAAGCGTTCTACGTCCGCGACGGCTATTTCAAAGATGTTGATGCCTGTATTTTCACCCATGTTGCCAACAACCTGAGCGTGGCCTGGGGCGACAATGGCTACAACGGGGTTGTGTCCGTAAAGTTTAATTTTGAGGGCCAGGCGGCTCACGCGGCTGGTGCGCCCTGGCGCGGAAAAAGTGCGCTGGATGCCGTTGAGTTGATGAATATCGGCTGGAACTACCGGCGTGAACACCTCGAACTGACCCAGCGGTCGCACTACGTCATTTCGGACGGGGGCGACCAGCCGAACGTTGTGCCATCGAAAGCCGCCGTCTGGTATTACTTCCGCGAACGGACGTATCCAAAAATCAAAAAACTCTTTGAAACGGGCGTAAAAATGGCCGAAGGAGCCGCGCTGATGACTGACACGAAATTTACGTACGAGATTCTGGGGTCGGCCTGGCCGGTGCATACGAACCGACCGATTGCAGCCGCCATGTACGAGAACATCAAAAAAGTGGGTTTGCCCACCTGGTCAGATGACGATCAGTTGCTGGCGCGGGCATCACAAATTGAGTTGCAGGCTCCCAAAGTTGAGGGGCTGGCCGTAAAATTAGATTCGATGGGTTTACCGGCTTCGGCGGCTCCGGTGGTGATGATGGGCGGGCAGGCAATGACACCGATGGGTGGCGGCTCCGACGACATTGCCGACATTTCGTGGTCGCTGCCGACGATTGTTCTGCGCTATCCAAGCAACATTCCGGGCTTACCCGGCCACCACTGGTCCAACGCTATTTCGATGGCGACGCCCATTGCGCACAAAGGCATTCTGGCGGGTGCGAAAGCCGAAGCCATGACCCTACTGGACATGCTGCTCAAGCCCGAAATTATTAAAGAAGCCTGGGCCTATTACAAAGACGAGCAAACGAAAGATACGAAGTATGAAGCCCTGATTACGTCGAAAGAGCAACCGGCCATTTATCTGAACCAGAAAATTATGACCGAATTCAAGCCAAAGCTGACGCCATTTTATTACGACCCAGCGAAGTACAAAACGTATCTGGAGCAACTTGGCATTACGTACCCGACCCTGCGCGACGATCAGCGGGAAGCAGTGAAGAAGGCCGTTGAGAAATCGGCTGCGTCGAAAGTGTCCTCGTCACGGTCCGAGTAAGGGTAAGCCCATCTCATTTCATCACGACTTTCGTCACTACCGGCTGATGGTCTGATGGGTATCGTTGTTGATTGGCGTCGGTTAGAACACCATATTTTAGTACGTCGAATTGCTTACTGACAAAGATATAGTCGATGCGTTTGTCCATCGGCGCGTCGAACTTGAAGGCATTAAACGTGCCTTCAGGGCCGTAAGGAGGTAGCTTTGTCACTGCGTAAGCATCGCTCAGGAGTGTTTGAAGGGTTTTAATCTGCTCCGTCTCGGGCGTGGAATTGAAATCGCCTACGAGAATAACCGGCTCGTTTTTCGCAATTTCCTTAATCTTTGCTACCATCAATCTACCCGACTGCCGACGCGCTTCCACGCCCTGATGATCGAAGTGAACGCTGAAAATATAAAGTTCTTTTCTGGTATTCAGATCGCGGAATTTAGCCCACGAACAAATGCGATTGCAGCACGTAGCGTCCCAGCCTTTACCGGGTTTGTCGGGTGTTTCGCTGAGCCAGAAATCTCCCGATTGCAGTACGTTGAAGCGCTCTTTTTTATAGAAAATAGCTGAGTGTTCGCCCGCTTCTTTCCCATCGTCGCGGCCCGCGCCCAGAAACGCAAATTCGTTCAGTTCGGCCACGTCGTTTAACTGACCCCGAAAAGCTTCCTGCGTCCCGAAAATATCGAATTCATGAAACCGGATCAGGGCTTTCACATGCTCTTTCCGATTCGGCCAGGCATTCTCCCCATCACCTGCATTGTTATATCGGAGGTTATACGTAGCGACAATAATCGGGTCAGCTTTTTGAGCAAATGTGGTTTGCACAGCCAGCATGTTGGCCAGGGCAAATACAAAAAAGAGACGCATGAGTTATCTGGTTTTTGGGGTATAAGGCGAGATTCTGCCTTTCTTACCATGAAAACGTATGAAAAGAAAGTTGCCAAAAACGAACGTCCAGCAGGGTATGTACCCTGCTGGACGTTTTATTGCTCTGAATGAGTGCGTTAGTTGCTTTTTTTGGTATGTGCCTGATGAACTTCGCGTGCCATATTCATCAATCGCTTCCAGCAGCGGCTGATGGTTTTTTTATCCTCTTTCTTTGGCACCTTAACCGTGGCCACTGTTGGGGTGGGGTTTGCAGGGGCAGTTGTGTTTCGGGCTAAAACCGGATTTTTCGCTGACTTAACGGATACAGGATTTGCCGTTGATGTTGTGTTGTAAATACCGCCACTCTGCGAGGGCATTGCCACAGTTATGGACGATAATAACGGGCAGACGATTAAAGAGGCAGTCGCTACGTAGCCTGCTGTTTTTTTCATCAAAAGAGTTCTCATGAGGCAGTTGGTTAAGAAAAACTGTTGGGTCATATCAGCAATTCCTGCAAAGAGTATGCATACACGTACTGCGAATATAACGGAATAGTATTATTGCTTCATATAGTTGTATAAAAATAAACGAATTATTCACCCGTCTGTAGTGTCTATCAAGTATAGTGCCAAAAAAATAGGGAGCTTCGCTGAAACCAATAAATAGCGTTTTTTATGGCTTCTGACTGGTTCGGCGTCCTTCTTTGTTGTTCGGCAATCATTGCCCGTAGGAATCTGTTATCTTTGTAAAGACTTTGTCAATAGAGCAGTGAAACAAGCCGGAATTGACCGGAATGAAGTTTAAAAGCGCATGTTTGAGAATCTCCAGGATAAGCTGAATAAGGCCATCAAAACCCTGAAGGGGCAGGGCCGTATTACCGAAATCAACGTTGCCACAACGATTAAAGAAGTCCGTCGTGCACTAACCGATGCCGACGTCAACTACAAAGTTGCGAAGGACATTACCGACCGGATCCGCGACAAAGCCATCGACCGGAAGGTGCTGATTTCTGTCGAGCCGGGTCAGTTGTTCGTTAAGATCGTGCAGGAAGAACTGACCGAACTGATGGGCGGTGAAGCACAGGCAATAAACGTCAAAGGTGAACCGGCGGTGATTCTGATTGCTGGCTTACAGGGGTCGGGTAAGACTACTTTTTCGGGAAAGCTGGCGTCGTACCTCAAAAAACAGGGCCGGACTGTGCTCCTTGTTGCCGCCGATATCTACCGCCCTGCGGCCATTGACCAATTAAAAGTGCTGGGCGAGCAGGTTGGAGTAGAGGTATATGCGGAGCCAGAGAATAAAAACGCCGTCGAGATTGCGGAGAATGGTATTGCACACGCTCGCAAAACCGGCAAGAAAGTCGTCATCATTGACACCGCCGGTCGTTTAGCCGTCGATGAGATGATGATGCAGGAAATTGAAGCCGTAAAACGCGCTGTTTCACCTTCTGAAACGCTGTTTGTTGTCGATTCGATGACGGGGCAGGATGCAGTCAACACGGCAAAAACGTTTAACGAACGGCTTAATTTCGATGGCGTCGTGCTCACCAAACTCGACGGCGACTCGCGGGGTGGCGCAGCTCTTTCGATCAAGACAGTTGTTAATAAACCCATTAAATTCATTAGCACGGGCGAGAAAATGGAAGCCCTCGACGTGTTTTATCCCGACCGGATGGCCAGCCGGATTCTGGGTATGGGCGATGTGATTTCGCTGGTGGAGCGGGCACAGCAGGCATTTGACGAGGATGAAGCCAAGCGCATTAACGCAAAAATGCGCAAGAATCAGTTCGACTTCGACGATTTCCTGAGCCAGTTGCAGCAGATCAAAAAGATGGGCAACGTGAAAGACCTGCTCGGTATGATTCCGGGTATGGGCAAGATGATCAAGGACTTAGACATCGACAATGATTCGTTTAAGCCCATCGAAGCAATCATCAGTTCAATGACACCTAAAGAACGCTCCCGCCCCGACATGATTGACGGCAGTCGTAAGAAACGTATTGCGGCTGGCAGCGGAACAAGCATTACTCAGGTAAACAACCTGCTCAAACAGTTTGACGAGATGCGCAAGATGATGAAGAAAATGAACACGATGCAGTCATCGGGCAAATTGAATAAAATGATGCGATAAGACAGTTTTTGGTATTCGGTTTTTGGTTGGCTGACCGGACCGACGCCAGCGAAACTCGCGTCAGTTAACCAAAAATCGTAAACTGTTTTACAACTCCAGATAATACCGGCGACGCGCAGGGTCGAAGCGTTCGATAGCGTATCGGAGGGCTGTTCGGGGCATTTGCCGAACGTGGTCGTGCAGAAATTCCTCCAGCGCATCGGTATTGCGCTTGCCTACTTCGCGAAGCATCCAGCCAATAGCTTTATGAATCAGGTCATGTTTATGCGATAACAGCAACTCAGTAATGGCGAAGGTATCGGCAAACTGATCGAGCTTGATGAGCGTGTAAGTCGACACGATGGCCATGCGCTGGCTCCACAAATTTTCTTCACGGGCAAGGTCATACAGAATAGACCGGTCGCCTTTAATTGCATATCGACCAAGAATATGAGGACAGGTAACATCGACCAGATCCCAATTGTTGACGTACTGCCGATTGGCTAAATACCGTTCCCGAATGATGGTCTGCTGTGCTGCTCCTGCTTTACGGCTCTGACCCACCCAGATCAGCAACCCCACCATCCGACACTCGTGGAATGGATCACGAACCAACTGCTCTGTTTCATTAAGCGACAGGTTCATGAACTGCTTTGCAATAGTATGTTGCTGCGGCATTGACAGTCCCATAAACTGGTCTCCCTCTCCGTATTGGCCCGGTCCGGTTTTGAAAAAACGGGCTATTACCTCAACCCGCTCAAGTTGGGCTAAAGCCAGTAACGCATTTTTTACGTCCGTGTAGGATAATTCCATGCTATAAAAAAAGCAGAGACCCGCGCGAGGCTCTGCCTAATAATGTATTAATTTTTTACCCGCGATTAGTCGTTCAACTTCGACCGTACGAACTCCTGCTCCGATAGCATGGGCAGATTATATAGCATCGTTTTGTTACGTTCAAACGCTGGCCGGTCAAGGTCTGCGGCTAAGTATTGCCCCTTCACAAACACCTCCACCATACGCTTTATCATATCAGCATCGTTGGGTCGATCTTCCTGCTCATCATCCAGAACCAGAACGGAATCGTGTTCAAACGATTCAGGACTCATAATGGCCGTACCGTTGTAGCCGGTTGGGGTTTCTTTCTCGCCGGATTTGACGCTTATTCCCACTAAATTCGGATCAATTTCGTCGCCATCATCATCCACTAAAACTAACTCTCCGGCTGGTTCTTCCAAACCGTCACCAGATAAATCGATCGATTCAGGGGCATCGAAAGGAAGGACCTGCGGTTCTTTCTCCGATCCGGATGTATCTCTAAGCCCTTCTAAATCTGTACCGTCAAAACCGGCCGCAATTATGGTTACCCGCAGACTCTCACCGAGATTCTCATCAGTGATTGCCCCGAACTTGAACATCTTAGCCTCACTCTGAATTTTCTTGGCTACATGCTCTGAAATTGCCATTTGCTCTTTCAAACGCATAGCGTGCTCCTTGCTGGACGAGATGGTAAGTAGAATTCGTTTCGCTCCCCGAATGTCATGATCGTTGAGCAGGGGCGAGTTCAGCGCGGCTTCAATGGCCCGGATGGCCCGATCTTCGCCCGCAATCTCCGACGACCCCATTACTGACTGGCCCGCTCCTTCGAGTACCTTTTTTACGTCGGCAAAGTCAGCGTTGATATCACCCTGGGTGGTAATAATTTCAGCGATGCTTTTTACAGCATTAGCCAGCACATCGTCGCCATGGGCATAAGCTTCGGTCCAGGTTTCTTCGGCGTATAACTCAGCCAGTTTATCATTCAGCACCACGAGTACGGTGTCACAGCTTTTCTTGAGCTTTTCGATGCCCTCGCGTGCCTGCTCTTTCTTGTCGGTGCCTTCATACCAGTAAGGAGCGGTCACGACGGCTACTGTCAGTAAACCCATTTCGCGGGCTACTTCGGCTACGACCGGAGCCGCACCGGTTCCGGTTCCACCACCCATACCCGCCGTGATGAAAACCATTTTAGTGGGTGGTGCCAGCAGATTGCGAATTTCTTCGATACTGGCTCGGGCTGCGTCTTCACCTGCTTTAGCTTCTGTACCTGCCCCTAAGCCATCGCCTAATTGCAGTTTGGTGGGCACAGGGTTACTCATAAGTGCCTGGCGGTCAGTATTGCACACGGCAAAACTAACATCCTGCATTTTAAGTTTATGCATGTGCTTCACGGCATTTCCGCCCATGCCGCCTACGCCAACAACCTTTATGATAATCGGGTTGTCGTCTGGAACATCAAATCTGTAGCCCTGGGTATTCATCGTGTGGGTATGTGGTGTCTATGTCGTTGTTGAGATAACTGTCTGTTTGCCAGTAAACCGGCGAAGAGCCGGTTTAGTACGGTCGTTAATACGTGTCTGTTTCGTTACCCCGCGTTGGCAGAATACCTTCAATAAGCCGATCCCACCAGGGTTTCTTTGGCGCAGGCTCCGGTTCCGGTGTTCTGCTACCTCCGGTCGGTTTCGTACCGCTGCTGACAGGTGGCGTATAGGGAACCCGAGTAGGGCTACTGGCAGGCTTATTTTCATCTTCTCCGTAGGTCCGGTTCGGATCGCTGATAAACGAGATGCGGTTATCAAGCGTCTTATAACCAGCCCATACCAGCCCAACGGCAGTAGCGTAGGCCGGGTCGCCAACTAAGTCGGCACGGCCATTTGGTTCGAGGTGTTCGGGGTAACCGACCCGAACTTCTTCAACTCCCGTTACCCGGCCAAAAATAGCCTCGACGCCCGAAATCAACGCCGAACCACCCGTTAGCACAATACCACCAAGCAACTTACTATCATAACCTGACCGAATGATTTCGGCTTGCACTAAGGAGGCAATCTCACGAAGCCGATCTTCAATAATCACGGCCACGTTTTTCAATAATACGTCTTTGGGTTTGCGGTTGCTCAGTCCCGGTACGGCTACCACCTCATTCAGGTTGTATTCGCCGGGGTTGGCGCTACCAAATTTTTTCTTGAGAAGCTCGGCCTGATTAGGCAGGATTTTACAACCCGCCTGAATATCAGCCGTTAAGCTATTGCCAGCCCATGGAAAAACGGCTACATGACGCAACACATTCCGGTAGTAAATCGCCATTTCGGTCGTTCCACCGCCTATATCCACCAGGGCGACTCCAGCATATTTTTCTTCATCTGTCAACACGGCCAGCCCTGATGCCAAAGCCGACAGCATCATCGTGTCCTGCAATAAGTTGTTGCGGGTAATACACTTGCGAATGTTACGGGCCGCGTTGGCCTGGGCCGTAATGAGCTGAAAATCGGCGCCTAATTTGACACCATTACGGCCAACAGGCTGGTTAACGCTGGTTTCATTATCGACCACAAAATCCATTGGCAGCACGTGGATGATCTCCTTGTCGGCTGGGATGGACGTTCGGTACATATCATTGAGCAGGTGGTCAATGTCTTCGATCTGCACTTCATCGCCCGACGACGAGCGGGTGATGCTGCCACTCGATTTAACCGACGTAACATGCGCTCCGCTGAAACTGACATTGACCGAGTGGATGTTCAGATTCGATTGGTTCGACGCATCTGCTACCGCACGTTTGATGGCGTTCACCGTATTATTGACGTTAACAACAGAGCCTTTCGCTACGCCATCGGTCAAATTTGTCTCGCCCACACCCAATACTTCGAGTGTTTCCTGTTCTTTGTTGTTCCGAATCAACCGCCCGGCTACTGCGCACACCTTCGTGCTGCCAATATCCAGACCCACCACTATTTTCTCGTCCATGCCCGTTGGTATCATTCGCACACTATTTGGTTTTGGTACTGAACGTTCACCCGGCTGTAGTGGTCCCAACCTTTAGCCGGCAAAACGTCTGTATAGACTAATTTTAACTTTTTAAACTTTGCATCCAATTCAGTAGGTGGACCGAACTCAATTTTATGGTTGCCTACCTGTGGCCACATCGTTATTTCGCCCTGTTCATTTACCGATAGTTCGGTAATTTGCGCCCGCCAGAACGGATCATTATGGATTCGCTTTAATAAATCCAGTAGTGGCCGGTTACGTTCGCTCGTAAGTGATCGGTTGCTGGCAAAATAGGAGCCAGTCAACAGCGGCACCCGAGCCGAATAATTCATCGAAATCGGGAAAAACCGCCCTTCTTCACTTATATACTGCCCCGACACATTACGAATGCCCTCGCCGACCGACATCAGCCGCGCCAACGGGCGAGGCTGTTCAATCACGACGAGCAGATCCCCATTTAAGTCACGCGAAACCTGGCATTTTTTTACGAGACCATGTTGTCGTAACCTATTTTCCAGCCTTCGAAAATCAACATCTCCGTAGATCTGCCCAATAACCGGATCCGCTCCTTCATTGGTCAGGTACCCCATTACGTCCCGTCGCGTCAGAAATGTGTGTCCATCTACCTGATCCAGCCGGACAGATACTGCCCGAACGTGCTTCTGTCCATGCCGAACTTCAGTAAAAGCAATCAGTCCAGCCAGGCTCAACACACCTCCGACTATGAGTAACCACTTTTTGGACGATTTAAAGGTAGAAAACATCTGTAAATAAGATGGATAGTTTTTGAGATATTTTTATTTATTGGTACGCAACTATGTCTTTTAGTACGGGTATCAGTTGATCAATGTCTCCGGCACCAATGGTTACAAGTAAAGAAGGCATCATTTTCCGCACAACGTCGGGCAATTCGTCTTTGGTGCATTCTTTCTTCGTTTTCGATTGAACGCCCCGAAAAATCAAGTCCGACGTAACGCCTTCCATCGGCAACTCACGGGCCGGGTAAATATCCAGCAGAATAACATGATCGGCCAAAGACAGACTTTCGGCGAAACCTTCGGCGAAATCACGGGTGCGGCTGAAGAGGTGCGGTTGAAATATGGCGGTTAGTTCGCGATTGGGATAAAGGGCTTTCACTGAGGATAGAAATGCATGGACCTCGGCCGGGTGATGCGCATAATCGTCGATGAGTACAGCAGATTCCGTTTTCAGTACGTATTCAAATCGCCGACGAACGCCCCGGTAGCTGTTCAGTGCCGACTGGATTGCCTCGGGTGATACGCCTACTTCCAGCGCGACAGCCCCGGCTGCCACCGCATTTTCGACGTTGTGAAAGCCGGGAACCACCAACTGAATATCCGAAATAATGCCTTTCGGATGCACCAGATCAAACACAAATGTTGCCTGTTCGATTCGCAAATTCTGGCTGTAATAATCACCTTCGTTTAGCGAATAGGGCCGAACGGTGGCTTTGGTCTGGTTGGCAAGTGACAAGCCCTGTTTCATAAACAGCATACCATCGGGGTCAATCTGGCTGACGAATTTACCGAACGATTCCAGTACGGCGTCGTGCGCTCCATAAATATCCAGATGGTCGGCATCAGTTGAGGTTACGATGGCAAACTTCGGAAACAGCGTCAAAAATGAGCGGTCAAATTCATCGGCTTCGACTACGCAAATCACCGAACGAAGGTTGTCAGTCGGAGCATTGAGCAGAAAATTAGTGCCGTAATTATTAGTGATACCGCCCAGAAAAGCCGCACAATTGACACCCGCGTCGCGCAGAATATGCGCTACCATCGAGGACGTAGTGGTTTTTCCGTGCGTACCGGCCACGCCAACGGTGGTCATTTGCCCGGCCAGCAAGCCGAGCACCTGCGAGCGTTTCTGCAATGTAAACCCTTTGTCGATCAGATAGTTATATTCTACATGATTTTTCGGGATGGCGGGCGTGTAAATCACCAGCGTCTCGGA
>JANPJE010000272.1:0-20758 GCA_031425355.1 Spirosoma sp.
AAGTACGATCAGGTTGAGAGCCTGCTCAATCTGCCGCACAACGGACAAACCCGCGCCCGCGTAAGTCTCAACGCCGACATAGTGGCCCGACGGCTCGAAGGTGGCACGGCTTCCGTTGAGGCCCGGTTGCAGGGTATTCGCAAGCTGGCGTTGCCGACAGAATTGGGCGGGGGCGGCTACCCAATCGGGCTGGTCATTGCACCTATTATGCCCATCCCCGACTGGCGCGAACACTACACCGTCCTGCTCGACCGTATTGCTCAACTCATCGACTTTCCGTGCGATATGAACGCCGAGTTCATTAGCCACCGGTTCACGCCCGGTTCAAAAGACGTGCTGTTACGATGGTATCCGAACACCTCACTTGAGATGGATGAAACGACACGGGTGGAGAAGCGGAACAAATTCGGCGGCACCAAGTATGTCTATCGTCCCGAAGAGATGAAGGAAATGAAAGCGTTTTTCTATGCCGAATGGACAAAGCGCTTTCCGAATGCGCCGGTGCTTTATTGGACGTAATGAAAAAATGTTGCGAGGAATGATTGTCGTGCATTTAAATTGGTAATTTTGAGACTGCGATCAGGCAATGAGCGACAATCGGCGCCGTTAGTCTGTATACTTATCTGTAATAGTAACGATCTCGTAATCAACAATAAATCATGAAAAATATCCTGCTCGTCGGTCTGTTCGTTGCCGCATCATTCACCGCTTTTGCTCAGGATGACGTTAGTTATCACGGCAAGAAAATCACCGAAAAAGGGGCAATTCCGGCTGTAGAACTGACCACTAAAATGGCCGACAAACCACAAATGCCCGCCAAAGTTGAAGGTACAGTTGAGTCGGTTTGTAAAGTGAAAGGCTGCTGGATGAAGGTCAAAACCGGCGACGGACAGACCATGCGCGTGACGTTTAAAGATTACGGCTTCTTCGTTCCAAAAGACATTGTGGGCAAAACGGTTGTTGTTGAAGGCACCGCCGAAACCACTACTACGCCCATTGCCGATTTGCGCCACTACGCCGAAGATGCCGGGAAATCGAAAGAAGAAATCGCGAAAAT
The DNA here is from genome assembly GCA_031425355.1 of Spirosoma sp. Taxonomy (GTDB): domain Bacteria; phylum Bacteroidota; class Bacteroidia; order Cytophagales; family Spirosomataceae; genus Spirosoma. The sequence goes on from JANPJE010000272.1 coordinate 1,058, forward strand.
CACCAAACCCGAAAAAGCACTGACGTTCGTTGCCGATGGCGTGATTGTAAAAAAATAAAAGAAAGGTTCCAACCCTTTTTCCGGCTGTCGTGTCCTTGTTAAAAATTAGAAACAACAATGGTACAGTTCACAAAACAGCTTTCTGGTTTACTCATCGTTGGAACAATTCTTTTTGCCGCCTGCAAATCATCTGAGGTTGACCCCAAGTACCAGCTTGGGCAAAATGAGTCGGCACGGCTTAGTTCCGAAGTGGTTGTTCGGGTCGATTCCATTCAGGACAGTCGCTGCCCGAATGACCCTGGTGTCAACTGTATTACGGGTGGATTTGCTTCTGTGCGTTTATCAATTAATAAAGGGGCCGATGCGCAACAACGCCGGTTATATGTTGGGCCCGATGGGGAACGATATGGTTCTGATTCAACTACGGTTTCATTTAGCAACCTAACCTATCGCATCGTTCTTCAGGACGTAGTGCCCCATCCAAGTCTACAGAATAGATCCCCCGATAAAGAAGCCATCTTACAAATTTCACAGTTATGATAGCCCCATTGTTTAGGTCTGGTTTTTAGACAGGAATACTTATTGTTCTCCGTCTTTTCTGTACTTTACCGGCTGCAACGATCTGTTGCGGCCTTTTTTTGTACCCAACCAATCATCTTCATGAAAAAACTATACTCGCTGGCGGGCCTGTTGCTGCTGGCTTCTCCCCTGTTTGCCCAGCGCACCCTAATTCACTGCGGCAACCTGTTCGACGGTATCAATAATGCCGTTCAACCACAAATGACCGTTGTGGTCGAGGGCAACAAAATCACCGCTGTTCAAAAAGGATACACCGCCCCCGCTGGTCAGGATAAAGTGCTGGATATGAAATCGAAGACGGTTCTACCCGGCCTGATCGACATGCACGTTCACCTCGAAAGCCAGACACGCCGGGGTGGTGCTATTGACGGTTTCACCCGCAACCCGGCCGATATTGCGTATCAAGCTGCTCAATACGCCAAAACCACGTTGCTGGCGGGCTTCACGACCGTCCGCGATCTGGGTGGATCGGGCGTAAATATATCCCTTCGGAATGCCATCAATGGTGGATTAACCGATGGGCCGCGCGTATTGACGGTTGGGAAATCAATTGCCACAACGGGCGGCCACGCCGATCCAACCAACGGCTACCGCAAAGATCTGATGGGCGACCCCGGTCCGGAAGAAGGCGTTATCAATGGCCCCGAAGATGCCCGGAAAGCCGTTCGGCAACGGTATAAAGATGGGTCCGACCTCATAAAAATTACGGCAACGGGTGGCGTATTAAGCAATGCCAAAGACGGTTCGGGCGCTCAGTTTACGGAGGAAGAAGTCAAAGCCGTTGTCGATGCGGCCAAAGATTACGGCTTTGCGGTAGCCGCCCATGCACACGGAGCTGAAGGCATGAAACGCGCTATTCGCGCTGGTGTTCAGACAATTGAGCATGGTACGCTGATGGACGACGAGGCCATCGAGCTCTTCAAAAAATACGGCACATACTACGTACCAACGATAATTGCCGGTAAAACAGCCGCTGACTCTGCCCGGCGTTTTGGGTATTATCCGGCGTTAGTAACCCCTAAGGCGTTAGCCATTGGCCCTAAAATTCAGGCTACGTTCGCCAAAGCCTACAAAGCGGGGGTGAAAATTGCGTTCGGCACCGACGCGGGCGTATTTATTCACGGCTACAACGCCAAAGAATTTGAATACATGGTTGAAGGCGGAATGCCACCCCTTGAAGCCATCAAATCGGCCCTGATGACCAATGCAAAACTGCTGGGCATGGACGCACAAATCGGCTCAGTGGAAGCAGGCAAATTCGCCGATATCATCGCCGTGGACGAGAACCCGATTCAGAATATCAAAACCCTGCAAGCCGTCCGGTTCGTGATGAAAGACGGGAAGGTGTATAAATAGAGGAGAAAAGGTAGGAGGGGGAATAGCGTACACCGGGATAAATCCCGGCGCAAGTCATTATTCACTCATAAAGAAAATCACTTGCACCGGGATTTATCCCGGTGTATGTTGTTAACTAACTGCCTCCTCCCCTCCTTTTATCAATTCATTCACGCGGTCAACTTCCTCGTGCTGAACCCAGTGCGTAGCATTTTCGAGAAATACGACGCGGCCATTGTCGCAGAGGTCGATGCTGGGTTGTGCCATTTCGCGCTTTAGAAATTTGTCCTGTGTACCCCAGATTAGTAACGTCGGGACGGTCACGCGAATGGATGGCTGTTTGGCGGGTGGCTTTTGGAGGGCGGCCCGATACCAGTTAATCATCGCTGTTAATGCTCCCGGCTGCGACCAGGCCGCTTTATACGGCTCTATATCAGCTCTCCTAAACGTGCCCGGCCGACTGGTACCGATGAGCGTTCGTGCAAAAGCAGTCCAATTGCTCAATCGGGATAGCGTTTCGGGAAGCCAGGGAAGTTGAAAGAAACCGATGTACCAGCTACGGCGCAGTTGGCCCAAATCCCTACTGGCGAATTTCTTCATAACAACTGGGTGCGGCACGTTCAGAACAACCAATCGTTCAACGCGTTCGGGGTGCGAAACCGCCGTCCACCACGCTACAGCCGCGCCCCAGTCATGCCCCACGATAACCGCTTTCTGTCGGCCCGCAGCATCAATCAACCCGACCACATCGGCCACTAACGTATCGAGACGATAGGCGTCGATGCCCATTGGTTTGTCGCTGAGGTTGTAGCCGCGCTGGTCGGGAACCCAAACCCAGAACCCGGCTTCAGCCAGCGGTTCGATCTGGTGTTTCCAGCCGTACCAGAACTCCGGAAAACCATGCAGCAGAATTATAAGCGGCCCGTCCACCGGCCCCGCCTGAACGACGTGCAGCTTAACCGGATTGCCGGACTGTTTATTCGTTTCGATATAGGCGTGGGTCATGAGATAGGTGTCAGTAGGTAGTCAAGAATGGTCAGAAAATAGCCAAGGGTAGCCAGATACTGTTCGTTCCTGACCACTCTTGATAATACCTGACTTTTAATTTAGAACCCGAAATACCGCTCGGCGTTGCGGTAGCAGATGTCCTGCACAATCTGACCGATCCACTCCACATCATTCGGAAGTTCACCCTGCTCGACCTCGTTACCGAAGATATTGCACAGAATTCGCCGGAAGTATTCGTGACGGGGGTACGACACAAAACTGCGCGAATCGGTAAGCATACCCACAAATGCACTCAGCATTCCCATGTTCGAGAGGGCGTTGATTTGTTTCTCCATACCGTCTTTCTGATCGAGAAACCACCACCCCGAACCGAACTGTACTTTCCCCCGAACGGAACCATCGTTGAAATTACCGATCATGGTGGCAATCACTTCATTATCAGACGGGTTCAAATTGTAAATAATCGTTTTGGCTAAGCGGTCGCGGTCGTCCAGGCCGCCCAAAAAGCGCGAAAGGGAAGCCGCCTGCGGGAAATCGCCGATGCTGTCCCAACCCGTATCGGGACCGAGGTCGCGGAGCCGACGGATGTTGTTGTTACGTAGCGCACCGAGGTGAAACTGTTGCGTCCAGCCTTTTTCGTGGTCCCATTCGGCAAACTGGACCAGCATAAACGACTTGAATTTGAGAATGTCGGTTGGCGAAATGATAATTTCTCTGCGCAAATGATCGAATATTTGCTGGACCTCCCCTTCCGTATAGTCTTCAGCGTAAATCATCTCCAGACCGTGATCCGATAATCGGCAGCCCATTTCGCCGAAATAGTCATGCCTGGATTTGAGTGAGTCAAGAAAGTGAGTCAGGGTCAGGATTACTTTATCCGTCACCTCGCCTAATTTCAGTACATACGCCCGAAAGGCAGTCGCGTCATCAATCGCCATTGCTTTGTCGGGTCGGAATGTGGGAAGAATTTTAACCCCAAAACCGTCCTGCGCTATTTTTTTGTGATGCTCCAGCGAGTCTAATGGATCGTCTGTTGTGCAGACTACCCGCACATCGAACTGCTTCAGTAATGTTCGGGCCGAGAGATGCGGTAATTGCTCGTTACAGGCATCGTAAATTGACCGGGCGGAGGCTGGATTCAGTACGTCTGTTACACCAAAGGGGTTTTTCAGCTCCAGATGGGTCCAGTGATAGAGCGGATTACGGAGGGTATAGGGAACGGTTTCGGCCCACTTTTCAAACTTCTCCCAGTCAGTGGCGTCGCCGGTGCAATAGCGTTCGGGAATGCCATGTGTGCGCATGGCCCGCCATTTGTAATGATCGCCATACAGCCAGAGTTGCGTAATGTTGTCAAATCGTTTATCGACGGCAATCTGGTCGGGCGGCAGGTGGCAGTGATAGTCAATAATCGGCATGGGCCGGGCATAATCGTGATACAGCCGACGGGCCGTTTCGGTTTGCAGCAGAAAATCGTCGGACAGAAATGTTGGAGCGGGCGCGAGTGTCGTCATGCCAGCAAAAGCAAAAGCCGGGTGGTTTCTCCCGGCTTTTGCTTTATTATTTCGAACATCTTACTGCTCACCGCCCGACAAGCCGAGCATCAACCCGCGTAATTCGGCCAGGCCACGCAATCGACCAATGGCCGTATAGCCGGGATTGGTGCGTTTGCCGGACGTTAAATCGTCGAGCATGCGATGGCCGTGATCCGACCGAAATGGCATCCGCAAGTCCGTTCGACCCTCGTGCTTCCGGCGTTTCTGTTCGATGAGCAACGCCCGCATCACACCGGGCATCGGTACGTCGCCTTCGAGATGATTCGCTTCCTGAAAACTGTTCCCGACCGGATGATCATCAGCACTGCGTTCGGTGCTGCGAAGGTGAATAAAATGAATGTTTGGCCCCAGCCGTTCGGCCATGCCCACGAGGTCGTTGTCCGGTCGAACGCCGTACGAACCGGTGCAGAAACACAGGCCATTAGCGGGCGAGTCGGCAGCGGCCAGAAGCACACGGGCATCGGCTTCGGTGCTTACCACACGCGGCAAACCCAGAATCGGAAATGGCGGATCGTCGGGGTGGATGGCTAACCGGACGCCCACCGACTCGGCAACAGGCACAATTTCGCGCAGAAAAGCGTACAGATTCTGGCGCAATTCCCGGTCGCTGATGTCTTTGTACGCATCCAGCGCGTCGCGAAATTTCTCCACCGTGTAACTTTCTTCGGAGCCGGGCAAACCCGCAATGATGGTACGTGTCAGGCGCTTCACCTGCGCGTCGGTCATGCTGTCGAGTTTAGCCCGCGCCCGGCTTTTCTGCTCGTCATTGTACAAATAGTACGCTCCCGGACGCTGGAGAATAAACAACTCGAAAGCCGCAAACTCGGTAGCGTCGAAGCGAAGGCCGGTGGAGCCATCAGGCATCGGAAAATCGAGATCGGTACGTGTCCAGTCGAGTACAGGCATGAAGTTGTAACAAACCGTATCAATACCCGCTTGAGCCAGATTGACGATGGATTCTTTGTAATTGTCGATGTATTGACGGTAATCGCCGGACCGGGTTTTTATACCTTCATGCACCGGAATACTCTCAACCACCGACCACGTCAGCCCATTACTTTCTACGTGCGATTTACGTTTTATAACCTCATCGAGTGACCAGACTTCACCGTTTGGAATGTGATGCAGGGCCGTTACGATGCCGGTAGCTCCTGCCTGCCGGACGTCATTGAGAGATACGGGATCGTTCGGGCCGAACCATCGCCAGGTTTGTTCAAGCATGATAATGTTAATAATGTCATTTTAGTTAACGGTGTGGTGGTGTCGGGTTTGAGAACCGCAACGGCGGACTGCCGATACCACCACACCCGGACAGTTTAGGTAAAAAAGCACCCTCCCCTGCTTTTCTCCCCAAAAATCACATTTGTTTTGCAAACACCAACCACTTCCGGCCGCTTCCGCTGGCGAATTGTCGCGCTGCTTTTTCTGGCGACAACCATAAATTATGTGGATCGGCAGGTGTTATCGTTCACGATGACCGATGAAATATTTCGGAAAGAAATGCTCGATATGGCCCCCGACGCGGTACTGACGAAAGAAGCCACCGACCGGTTTAAAGTGTTGTATGGTGATGTCGATGCGGCCTTTAAATTCGCCTATGCCATTGGTTTCCTGTTGGTTGGCTGGCTCATCGACCGTATCGGTACCAGGCGCGGGTTCGCCATCGGCATTATCGTCTGGAGCATTGCCGCCATCGGTACGGCGTTTGTTAATACCATGGGCGGACTGCGTTGGGCGCGGGCGTTGCTGGGCTTGGGCGAAGCGGCCAACTTTCCGTCGGCGATCAAAACCATTGCCGAGTGGTTTCCCCGTCGCGAGCGTTCCTTTGCCAATGGTCTGTTCAATGCCGGGGCCAATGTCGGCATTATTCTCACCGCCATTGCCGTTCCTTACCTGATTTTGCAGTTCGGCTGGCGGAGTTCATTTTTAGTGACGGGCGTACTGGGCTTCGGGCTGCTGTTTTTCTGGTGGTTTATGTATAGCAAACCCGAACGAAATCCGAAACTCTCCCCCGACGAACTGGCGTATATCCGCAGTGACAACGACAAAGTAGTGCCGCTGAAAGTATCGTGGGGACGATTGCTGGGCTACAAACAGACATGGGCATTTGCCGTCGGGAAGTTTATGGCCGACCCGATCTGGTGGTTCTATATGTCGTGGCTCCCCGATTTCTTTAACTCAAACGACGCCCTCGACCAGAAACTCGACCTCAAAAGCTTTGGCGTTCCATTCCTGATTATCTACGTCGTATCGGATGCCGGTAGCGTCTTTTTCGGCTGGCTCAGCACCCAATTTATGAACCGCGGTTGGTCGGCCAACCGCGCCCGCAAAACGACCATGCTCATTTGCGCACTGTGCGTCGTACCGATTTTCTTTGCAGCCCAAACCAGCAGCCTGACCATCGCAATCGCGCTTATTGCCCTGGCAACAGCCGCGCATCAGGGGTGGTCGGCCAATATGTACACCTTCGCGTCGGATTTATTTCCGAAGAACGTAGTGGCTTCGGTAACGGGTATTGGTGGTATGTTTGGGGCGGTGGGCGGCATTTTGCTGGCGTTGCTGGCCGGCCGGATTATCACCGCTTTCGGCTATTTGCCAATGTTTATCATTGCCAGTTGTTCCTACCTGATCGCTCTTGCCATTATCCATTTAGTTTTGCCGAAATTAGAGCCGATCAAGGCCGACGAACTGGAAAGAACGTGGCCGGTAGTTAGTAAATAATGTAGGTGAACACCGGAATGAATTTCGGTGCAAGTGATTTGCACAGTTATATTATGACTTGCGTCGGGTTGAAACCCGATGCATATTCACAACACCGGGAAGCCGGTCTTTTCTTTATAACACCTTGAAAATCATCACTTTTGGCGAAGTCATGCTCCGGTTAAGTCCGTCGGGCGTTGACCGGTTTACACAAACCGACAACCTGACCATGCACTTTGGCGGCACCGAAGCCAACGTAGCGGTATCGCTGGCGCAGTTTGGCCTTCAATCCAATCATGTAACGCGGTTTCCCGACCATGCCCTCGGTCGGGCGGCAGCGGGTTACCTTCGCAAGTATGGCGTGAACACAGACCATGTTCGTTACGGCGATGGGCGGTTGGGACTTTATTTTCTGGAAACGGGAGCCGGAAGCCGGGCCAGTCAGATTATTTACGACCGGGTCGATTCGGCGTTTGCGCGTATCCAGCCGACCGAAATTGACTGGGAGTCTATTCTGACGGGAGCATCCTGGTTTCACTGGACGGGTATTACGCCCGCTCTCTCTCAGGGAGCCGCCGACTGTTTATTGTCGGGTATTCAAACGGCAAACCGGCTGGGCGTTCCCGTGTCTGCCGACATTGTTTACCGCAGTAATTTGTGGCAGTATGGCCGTACTCCGCAGGAGATCATGCCCGCCCTTACCGAAGGCTGTACGCTTGTTCTGGGCAGCAAAGGACTTTTTTCTGATTTATATGACGTCGTTGGCAGTACGTTTCAGGAAGCGGGACGAGCCATGATGCAACGGTTTCCTACTGTTCGCTACATCACCGACACCAAGCGAAATTCCATCAGCGCGTCACACAATCAACTGTCGGCCAAGCTGTTCGACGGGCAGACCGTTTACAAATCCCAACTTCACGACATTCGGGCCATCACCGACCGCATTGGCACGGGCGATGCCTATATGGCGGGCTTGATTTATGGCTTACTGACTTTCAACGACTTGCAACGGGCCATTGAGTTTGGCGCGGCAGCCTCCGCCCTGAAACATACCATCGCTGGCGATGTTAATTTAGCCACAGTTGCCGAAGTGGACACGCTGGCAAACGGCGACAGTTCGGGCAAATTAAGGCGGTAATATGAGATGGTATAAACGTAATGATAAATAGAAGCTAATTGACGTTAGCTTGCAGCTAACAGTATAAAATTCGTCGATTTTCGTTATTACAACCTTACAGCACAAGCAAACGGTACTTTTGATAAATTCAACGCTACGATTCGCGCTGTCCTTCGTATTATTGCTGAATTATGAACAATCCGGCATAATTTTCAATTTCCGTTAATAGCAAACCTGTCTGGCAAATGCCTGCACACCCGATTGCTTCGCATCCAACTATGGCCAAATTAACCCGCTTAACCCACTCCGCTCCTGTTTTTCCTGAAAAAATTCTGCAATTCGGTACGGGCGTTCTCCTGCGCGGTCTGCCCGATTATTTAATCCAGAAAGCCAATGCCGAAGGGCGATTTGAAGGCTCCATCGTCGTAGTGAAATCGACGGATAGCCAGACGGATGAGTTTTCGGAGCAGGACAACCTTTATACGGTTGCCGTTCGGGGTGTTCAGCAAGGTAAGGATGTGGCCGAAAATACGGTTGTGTCGGCCATCAGCCGGGTTATGGCGGCAAAAACGCAGTGGAATGAGATATTAGTGCTGGCCCGGAATCCGAAGTTGCAGATCATCATTTCCAACACCACCGAAGTCGGGTTAAATTATGTAGAAGAGAGCATTTTTCAGCGTCCACCGGAGTCGTTTCCGGCCAAGCTGACGGCCTTTTTATATGAGCGGTTCCGCAGTGTGGGCGGTTCCAAAGCAAAAGGAATGATCGTTATTCCAACTGAACTCGTCACCGATAACGGCCTGAAACTACGCGAAGCCGTTGAGAAACTGGCTACGTTCAACGAGTTGGGCAAGCTGTTTACCAAATGGTTGAAATTCCATGTTCGCTTCTGCAACTCCCTCGTTGACCGCATCGTAACCCGCCCCACCGACGAAGCCCGGCAGACGCTACAACAGGAAACCGGCTACGAGGATGACCTGCTCACCTTCACCGAACCGTATCATCTTTGGGCCATCGAAGGCGACGACCGCGTACGGCAAACGCTGAGTTTTGCCGATGCCAGCACCCCGCAAATCATTATTGACGAGGACATTAACTTTTATCGGGAACGCAAATTGCGGGTATTGAACGGTACGCACACACTTACCATGCCGCTGGGCTACCTGCTTGGTCTGGAAACCGTTGCCGACGAGATGCGCCACCCAGCCATGAGCAAATTCGTGGAGTCGGTGATGCTGGAGGAAATTGTTCCAACCGTGCCCGACTACGATACGCCCGGCATGGATAAAGCGGCTGTGGCGCAATTTGCTCACGACGTACTGGACCGGTTCCGTAACCCCCACCTCGACCACCTGCTGCTAAATATCTCTCTTCAAGAAACCGCTAAAATGCAGGCCCGCAATGTAGCGACCATTCAGCGGTATTACGAACAGTTCAACGCCGTGCCGAAATACATGGCCCTCGGCTTCGCGGCTTATCTGCTTTTCATGAAGGTAGTTCGGGAAGAAAACGGGCAGTTTTTCGGAGAGGTTGCGCTGGCGAGCGGAGGCAAACTAAACTACCCCATTCGCGATGACAAAGCCGGGTATTTCTATGGCGACTGGAAGATTATCAAGAAAAGCAACCCAGCTACTATACAAACATTTGTAAAGAGTGTGCTGTCGGACATAGCCCTTTGGCAAGCCGACTTGAGCATACTGCCGGGCCTTACCGATGCTATCGCTGAGAACCTCAATGCGCTGCTCACAGCGGGCGTCGAAAAAACGCTGGACAAACTGATTTCCGGTAAATAAAAACGTACCCACGGGCCGGGCCGCGTTCGGCTTCAGCCCGTGGATGAAATGAAAACGCGGCCCGACCAATGGGCACGTTTATTTGCATCAAAAATCCCTTTTGTTTAGTCAATCAAGACTTAAACAGAAGGGATTTTTAATTTCCTTGCAATTCAATACGTTATAAAAACGACCGAATTTTCTCCGCCGTTTGCGCCAATTCATCTTGATTTGGCTTCAGTTTATTGGAGAAATTCATGTCGGCCATTGAATTCATCGGAATGAGGTGGACGTGAGCATGAGGTACTTCCAGTCCAACAACCGCTACGCCAATCCGCTTACAGGGAACTGCTTTTTCAATGGCGGGCGCAATTTTTTTGGCAAAAGCCATCAAGCCTGCGTATAACGCATCATCCAGATCGAACAGGTAATCGACTTCTTTTTTCGGGATAACAAGCGTATGCCCCGTTGCGGTAGGCATCACGTCCAGAAACGCCAGATAATCGTCGGTTTCAGCGATTTTATGGGCCGGAATTTCACCAGCCACAATTCGGGAGAAGATTGAAGCCATAAAAAGAGTGAATAATGTAGAGTGAGTGAGGAGTGAATAATAAAAAGCTGGCGCAACCTATTCTTCATTCCTCACTCTACATTCTTCATTAGAACTATCGGGCAATTTCCAGTACTTGAAACTCCAGCATACCGGCGGGGACTTTAATTTCGGTGGTGTCGCCAACCCGTTTCCCTAACAAGCCCTTGCCAATCGGCGAATTTACCGAAATCCGACCCGCTTTCAGGTCCGCTTCTTCTTCCGAAACCAGCGTATAGAGCATCTCAGCTCCGCTTTTCGTATTCTTGATTTTTACCTTCGAGAGCACCGACACCAGCGAGGCATCAATCGTCGATTCGTCCAGAACGCGGGCACTTGACAGCACTTCTTCAAGTTTCGATATCTTCAATTCATGCAAGCCCTGCGCGTCTTTAGCGGCATCATACTCAGCATTTTCGCTGAGGTCCCCTTTGTCGCGGGCCTCGGCAATCTGGCGGGCAATAGCTGTCCGGCCTTTTGTTTTCAATTCAACCAGTTCAGCTTTGAGCCGGTTGAGTCCTTCCTCGGTGTAATATGAAATTTTTGCCATGATCTAATAATACTTACTCGTTATTCACATTGGTTTGGTGTGCTCCGTAAAAACAAAAAGAACGGTACACCGACCGTTCTGCAACCATTATTGGTTTTCTTTGCAGACGCGTCAGTGTCGCCGTCGGGTTTCCGAAGCGAGCGGTTCAGGAAAATAATAAATCGTTCGTCGCATAAATCAAGCCGTTTTCTGGCCGACACATTCTAACAGAGCACGTAGGGAACGACGCGTCTGTGAGACAAAAATAGAAATACTTACTGGCTATATCAACACATAGCCGGTTGGCTTACCAAAAACTGATTTACTGATTCATGCCACAGCCCCTTCGCATTGTGTTTATGGGTACGCCCGATTTTGCGGTTGCCAGTCTACAGCGGCTGTTGGGTGCGGGTTGCCAGGTGGTGGCCGTCGTTACAGCACCGGACCGACCGTCGGGGCGGGGTTTGCAGTTGACCCCGTCGCCCGTTAAGAAAGCCGCCGAAGCTGCCAATTTACCGGTTCTGCAACCCGAAAAGTTGCGTGATCCCGCTTTTATGGAGCAGTTAGCCAGTTATCAGGCTGATTTACAAGTGGTCGTTGCCTTCCGAATGCTGCCCGAAGTCGTTTGGGCGATGCCTACCGTCGGTACGTTTAATTTGCACGGGTCGCTGTTGCCGCAGTATCGGGGGGCCGCGCCGATCAATTGGGCCATCATCAACGGTGAAACTGAAACGGGTGTAACGACCTTTTTTATCGAAAAAGAAATTGACACGGGGCAGATGATTTTTCAGGATCACGAACCCATTTACCCCGACGACACCGCCGGAACCGTTCACGACCGATTGATGGAACGCGGGGCTGATCTGGTGCTGAAAACCGTTCGGGCCATCGAAGCAGGCAACTATCCGCGTACCCCCCAACCCACCGCCGACGAGATGAAACCGGCCCCGAAACTAAGCCGCGAAACAACTGAAATCAACTGGAACCAACCCGCCTATACTGTCCGTAATTTTGTCCGAGGGCTGTCGCCCTACCCCACCGCTTGGACGCTGATTAACGGAAAGGTGTTCAAAGTTTATAGTCTGTCGATTGCCAACGATTCGCCATTTGCTGCTGAGCCGGGACAGGCCTATACCGACAACAAAAAAACGATTCTGGTACGTGCCGCCGATGGGTGGCTGAGCCTTGATCTGGTACAGGCCGAAGGCAAGCGACGCATGACCGCCGAGGAGTTTTTGCGGGGGAACAAGCTTTAAGCGTTATAACCTGGACGGCCACATCCAGTTATGCTAATCATTTCCTATTTGGATGTGGCCGTCCAGACTAAAGCCAATCGTTTATGCGCCTATTCCTGATTTTTTCTATCCTTACTTCCCTATTGCCATTGACAATTAACGCACAAACCCAAACCTACGCCGAGAAATTAGGCTTTCCGAAAGGTAAAAAAGTCGTCATTTTACACGTCGATGATGCGGGGATGAGTTACGAATCGAATGTGGGCACCATGAACGCCTTCGACAAAGGCATTGCCAGTTCGACCAGCGTCATGATGCCGTGTGGCTGGGTTCCGCAATTTTTCGATTACCTCAAAAAACACCCGAATATCGACGCGGGCGTTCACCTGACTCTAACGTCCGAGTGGGATAACTACCGATGGTCGCCATTGGTGGGTCGCGAAAAAGCACCCGGCTTGTACGATGAGCAGGGTGCGTTCTGGCACTCAGTAGCGCAGGTAGTCGAACACGCGTCGGCGGATGAGGTTGAGGCTGAAATTCGGGCGCAACTGGCTCGTTATCGGGCGTTTGGTGTTCAACCGACACACATGGATTCACACATGGGTACGTTGTTTCAGGCCAAATTCGTGATGCGCTATGCCAAAGTGGCGATGGAGGAAAAAATCCCGATCCTGTTTCCAGGGGGTCATGCGTCGCTGATTTTTAAAGCCAACAACGTACCGGTGCCCATGCAGCAAATGGCGCAGCAGGTTGGCAAGCAGCTTTGGGATGCCGGTCTGCCCGTTCTGGACGACCTCGACGGCACCAGCTACGGCTGGAATCTACCCGCCGGCACAAAAGCAACCGACGAGAATATTCAGAAATACAAGACCCAAAAGTTTATCGAACTCATTAAGTCAGCGCAGCCGGGTTTGACGTATATTATCATGCATTGCACCGCCCCGACGCCCACGTTTGATCAGATTAGCAACTCCGGCCAATCCCGTAAAGGCGACATGCTGGCCATGATGGACCCAGCCCTGAAAGCGTTTATCGAAAAAGAAGGCATTATCGTAACCACTTGGCGCGAGTTGATGGAACGACGGGGAAAATTGTGAATTATGGATTGAGTGATTGAATAGATGTATGCGTCAGCCATTCAATTACTCAATCTATAATTCAATCACTCAATCATTACTATATGAAGATAAGTCTCATCTCCGCCGTTGCCAAGAATGGCGTTATCGGCTATCAGAACGATTTGCCCTGGCATTTGCCGGACGATTTTGCGTTTTTCAAGCGCAAAACCAGTCATCACCCAATCATTATGGGGCGCAAATCGCTGGATGCTCTTAAGAAGCCGCTGCCCAATCGCACGAATATTGTGATTACCCGAAATTCCGATTTTCGGGCGGACGGCGTAACGATTGTACACACGCTCGACGATGCGATTGCCGAAGCGACGAAAATTAATCAGTCGGAGATATTCGTCATTGGCGGGGCCGAAATCTACGCGATGGGCCTGCCCATCGCTACTACGTTGTACTTGACCGAAATTGAGCAAGCCTACGAGGGCGATGCGTATTTCCCGACTTTCGACAAGGCTGACTGGCAGGAAGTTAGCCGCCGAACGCACCCCGCCGACGAACGTCACGCGGTGGCGTTTGACTTTGTCGAATACGAGCGAATAACTACTTGAATAGCATCGGAACGTATTCGTTGAGGTATTGGCGCCAATTGATCCAGGTGTGTCCTCCTGACGTTTCTTTGTACTGGTATTTAATCTGGTGCTTGTCGAGCAGGGCGAGCGTTTTTTTGTTGGCGTCCATCACAAAATCGTCTTTGCCAATGCCAATCCAGAACAGTTTTTTGCCTTTATTAAACGCCGGGTCGTTCAATGCTTTAGCGTATTTAGTTTCGGCTTCGTCGATACTCGAACCGAAAAAACCGGAACTGAATACACCTACGTAATTGAACAATTCGGGTCGGGAGAGGACAACATCCAGCGTTTGAAAGCCGCCCATACTCAGGCCCGCTACAGCCCGATTTTCGGGATTAGGCAACGTTCGATACGTTTTCTCGACGTGTGGCATAACATCGTTGAGTAGTTCGTTGGCAAACATAGACCGCATGTTGTTCAGGGCTTGGGGATTGGGCATTCCGGCAGACGGTGGCATGGGCATACTGCCATTTGGCATCACCACAATCATCGGTTTGGCTTGTCCGGCGGCAATCAGATTGTCGAGAATAAACCCCGCCCGACCGATGCTGTTCCAGCCCGAATCATCATCGCCAGCGCCGTGGAGCAGGTAAAAAATGGGGTATTTCGTAGTACCCTTTTCGTAGGCCGGTGGCGTATAAACATGCATCCGGCGCATCATATTCAGCGATCTCGAGGAATACCACACTTCCCGAACGTCGCCATGCGGCACCGCCCGGTTGTCCTGAAAAGCCGTTTCGGAGCCGGGCACGACCATTACGTTCTCTAAACTGCTGATGCCCTGTTTAATGACCGGATTTTTAGGATCCATTGTCCGCACGCCATCCACCATCAGGGTGTACGTATAATAATCGGGCCGGAGCGGGCCAATCATAGCCGACCAGACGCCCTGCTCGTTTTTGGTCAGGCTAACGGGTTTGCCCGATTGAAAATCCCCACCGACCATAACTTCGCTGGCTTTTGGCGCGTAAATCTGAATAGCTACCCGCTTATCATCCAGCACCTTAGGCGATTTTAGCGTATCGTTGGGCGTAGGTTGTCGCTGGGCCGGTTGTGCCATTAAGTTGGGAATGCTCAACGAGACGAGAAGAGCGAGGAAAAGAATGTACACGCTGGCCTGAAGTTTCATAAGTAAAGAAGTTTTGAGAGAAGGGGTTAAACTTGTCAGTTTAGCCAGAGATTAGTTTAGTGAAGAAGTGAGCAACGAACGATTTATACCGCTGTTGATTGGGAACCTGGTCTGAAACTGGAATAGCTGCCAATGCATATCTCGATCTCGATAACAATTCACGTTTCTTAATACAGAAAGCAGGTATAAACGACCAATAACTATTCTTTTTGAGAGAGTTCGTCAAGCTAATCTGTTGGAATGACCGGATTCTCCCCTCAATTTTGGCTTCATAAACGATAGTCAAAATACTACGTTGCTTGCTCCAGTCTCATTAATGAGTATGACAAAAGTCTGTTGTTTTGGTGAGTTATTATTACGGTTTTCACCCGTTGCGAATGGCGAATGGATTCGGCAGGGAGCCATGCCGGTGTTCGTTGGCGGGGCCGAATTGAACGTAGCGACAGCACTCGCGAAGTGGGGCGTTCCCACCAAATACAGCACGGCCCTTCCCAACAACTCGTTAGCTGACGATATTATTACGTACATCACCGACAACGACATCGATCCATCGGGCATCATCCGGCTCGGGCAGCGGGTTGGGTCGTATTATCTGCCGCAGGGCACCGATCTCAAAAACGCGTCCGTTATTTACGACCGGGCGCATTCGTCTTTTTCCGACTTAACCGTAGGCACCATTGACTGGGATGCTGCCTTGCAGGATACTAACTGGCTGCACGTCAGCGCGATAAGCCCGGCCCTGAGCGCGAACGTAGCGGGGGTCTGCCAGGAATTGCTGGCGGCTGCTTCGACCAGAGGCATAACCATTTCGATGGATTTGAACCACCGGGCGCGGCTGTGGCAATACGGTATGGCACCAACCGACATCATGCCCGATTTGATGCAGTATTGCAACGTCGTGATGGGCAACATCTGGGCAGCCAACGCGCTGCTGGGCATTCCGGTCGATGCGGATATTCATGCCAAAGGACAGCAGGCGGATTACGTAGCCCACGCCCGCGCCACCTCCGAAGCCATTCAGGAACGGTTTCCGCGCTGCCGGGTGGTTGCCAATACGTTCCGGTTCGATATGCCCCCGGCCGGACTTCATTATTATACGACGCTGTTTGTTAATGGGGAGCAGTACGTGTCGCCCCAACTGCTTACGAATTCAGTCGTTGACCGCGTGGGCAGTGGCGATTGTTTCATGGCGGGTTTGATTTACGGACTGTATCATCAGCATTTACCGCAGGATATCGTCAATTTTGCGGCTCAGGCTGCCTTTGGTAAATTGCAGGAATTAGGCGATGCCACCGGTCAGACCGTTACCGACGTAACGAATCTAATAGCCATTACAACTCCTTCACTATAAGATGCTTATACCCACTTTCTTACCCGAAAACATCCTTAATCTGGTCATCAATCACCCGATTGTGCCAGTCTTCTACCACCCCGATCCTAACCACGCGCAGGCTATCGTTCAAGCCTGTTATGACGGAGGGATGCGGGTGTTCGAGTTTACGAACCGGGGCGACATGGCCCTGCCTGTATTCATTAAGTTGATTCATTACGTGCGCGAACACTGCCCCGACATGGCGATGGGCATCGGCACGATTCTGACCCCCGCCGATGCCGAACGATTTATGGATGCCGGAGCCGATTTTGTGGTGCAACCCGTTACAACAGCGGTCGTGGGCGATGTATGCCGTGAACGCGCAATACCCTGGATACCAGCCGGTTCAACACTGAACGAAATTTATCAGGCCACATTATTGGGTGCTCAGTTAGTGAAAGTTTTTCCGGGAAATGTGGTCGGTCCGGATTTTATCAAGGCCATAAAAGGGCCAATGCCCCAGCTAAAACTGATGGTAACGGGTGGTGTAGAACCGACCACTGACAGCCTGACGGCCTGGTTCCGGGCGGGCGTTACGGCGGTGGGAATAGGTTCGCAGTTGTTTGCCGGTCAGGGTGCGGAGCCGGCGGTTTTGCGAGATCGGGTAGCCTCGCTGCTTACCGTTGTCAAGCCATTTATCCCACAACCCGCCTGATTTTTTCAGACAGAGAATACCCTCAAAATAGTTGACCGCCTATGATTCATTACACACATCCAAACCGAATTCTCGTTGCTTTAGACTGTATCATTTTCGGGTTCGACGGCGAAGAACTCAAGTTGCTGCTTATCAAACGCAACTTTGAGCCGGAGCGCGGCAACTGGTCATTGATGGGTGGTTTTCTGAACGAGCAGGAAGATCTTGAGGAGGCCGCCCAACGAATTTTGTACGATTTGACGGGCTTGACCAATACGTATCTCGAACAGTTACAGACATTTGGAGCTGTGAAGCGCGATCCTGTTGAGCGTACGCTGTCGGTCGTTTATTACGCCTTGGTCAATATTCAGGATCAGGATGTGAACGCCATCAGAGCACACAATGCGTCATGGATTGGGCTGGGCGTGAAGCCCAACCTGATTTTCGATCATAACGTAATGGTTGAGCAGGCTTTGCATCGTCTGCGCTACAAAGCGGCTTTGCACGCCATTGGCTTCGAGCTGATGCCCGAAAAATTCACTATTCCTCAGATTCAGAAAGTCTATGAAGCCATCTACAGCCGACAACTCGACCGCCGAAATTTCAGCCGAAAAATTCTGTCGACCGACCTGCTGATTGGCACGGGTGAGAAAGACACGAATTCGGTTACAAAAAAAGGGCAACTCTACCGCCTGAACGCCGAAAAATACCAGCAGTACCTGACCGATTACGTTAGTTTTTTCCCTGAACTGACGCTGGCCTAATCCGGTACGTATCGGCGGGAATTGCTCTTTTCTCCGTTCGTTGAAGACGTACCGACCAAAGAAAAAGCACGCAGGGATAATAAATAGGCGATTGCACTTTATAGTATGAATGCGCTTGATCGCTCTTTACAAATTACCCGGATTATCAATTTCCAAACCCCCAATCGTTCATGAAATTTCTGACACAATGCGTATCCCTGGCCCTACTGACGGGCTTCCTGACCATGACCTCCTGCTCCTCTAAAAAAGAAGGCGAAGCTGGCGAGCAAAAGCCCGGCATCGAAAAAACAACCTACGGCCAACTGTCGGACGGTAAATCTGCCGACCTGTACACACTTCGAAATGCCGCTGGCATGACCGCTCAAATCACCAATTACGGTGGCATTATTGTCGGACTGACGGCTCCCGATAAAGACGGGAAATTTGAGGACGTCACGCTCGGCATGGACTCGCTGTCGAGTTATGTGAAGAACAATCCGTTTTTCGGGGCGTTGGTTGGCCGGTATGGCAACCGCATCGCCAAAGGGAAATTTACGCTCGATGGTAAGCCGTACACCCTGTTTATCAACAACATGGGGAACCACCTGCACGGTGGCAAGGTGGGTTTCGATAAAGTACTTTGGACCGCTACACCTCTTGAGGGCGACGAACCTTCGCTCAAACTGACCTATATGGCAAAAGATGGCGAAGAAGGCTATCCGGGCAATTTGTCGGTCGAGGTGACGTACACGCTACAAAAGGACAATGCGATCAAGATTGATTATCAGGCTACTACCGACAAGCCGACGGTTGTAAACCTGACCAACCACACGTATTTTAACCTGACGGGCGGGGCCAAACGCGACATTCTTGATCACGTTGTCACCCTCAACGCCGACCGGTTTGTACCCGTCGACAAAACACTGATTCCGACCGGCAAACTACAGGCTGTAGCGGGTACACCCTTCGATTTCACCAAACCAACCGCCGTTGGTACGCGAATCAATGATTCAACTGACACGCAAATTAAGTACGGCGGTGGTTATGACCATGCCTGGGTGCTGAACGGTTCGGGCGATTCATTGAAGCTGGCGGCTACCGTGTACGAACCAACTTCGGGGCGCGTGATGGAGGTTCGTACGACCGAACCCGCTGTACAGTTTTATACGGGTAACTTCCTGAACGGGAGCGTAACGGGCCGAGAAGGAAAGCCGTATCAGAAGCGGTATGCGCTGTGTCTGGAAACCGAACACTACCCCGATTCTCCAAACCAGGCTACTTTTCCGACAACAGTGCTGCGGCCCGGTGAGACCTACAAAACCACGACGATTTATCAGTTCTCGACGAAAAAGGAATAGCGTTTAGTGCGGGCATTCACCCATTTAACGAGGGAAAACACGCGGGCTAAAATTCAGATTTTATGAAAAAGATTCTGATGCTGGCCGGTATGGGCCTGTTACTAACGCTTATTTCGATGGCCCCGTTTTCGGGTAAGCGCGACCGTCCGAATGTCGTTCTTATTTTCATGGATGACCTGGGCTATGGCGATCTGAACTGCTACGGTGCCACGCAATACCAAACGCCCAACATTGACCGGATGGCGGCTGAGGGCATCCGCTTTACCAATTTCCTGTCGGCACAAGCCGTCTGCTCGGCATCGCGGGCGGCTTTGCTGACAGGCTGTTACCCGAACCGGCTCGGCCTGAG
>JANPJE010000273.1:0-2792 GCA_031425355.1 Spirosoma sp.
GGAGGTCGTACTGAAACTGACTCAGCAATAACGTATTCACGTCACTCATCATCCCCGGGTTTCATGAACAAACGAATGGGCAAATAGGCCAGTACGGCAATCAGAATCAATGTGCTGACGGGCAGCAGCCACGCATAATCGTACGGTTGCATACTTCGGTCTCCCCGGTTGAGCAGCGACAGCACAAACAACCCCATTGCCAGTATCGTATTGATGGCGGCTGTGAGCGCGCTGAACCAATTCGTAAACACCGTGTTCAATTTCGACCGATTTGTCGCCCATCGTTCCTGATTGGGTACGGGAATCCGATCCGTCGGGACGCGAAGAAACAACCGGGCAACAGCCTTAAAAAGCGTATTGTTGATGATAAAAATAGCAATCGCGATGTAGAAAATCGTTTCCCGACTCATCGTCTGGATAGTCTGATTGAGGTCATCGAAACGAACCGCAACCTGCTCGGGATACGAAATGTAACTGCTGAAAAGAGCTAACAGTAAGCCTATAATGGATATGATACGCCAAACGCGAACAAAAAAAGTACCTGCTTTCATTTATTAAAGAGCGAAAGAGCGAAAGAGCGGAGCGAAAACCCATCACAGCTCAATCAACTCATTAAATCAGGGCGCAAAGGTACGGCCCGAACGGGGGAAATCCGTAAATTTAACAGCTCAGTATATCATTTACCATCAATCAGACAATCCCTCATTTACCAGAGAATATGCATCGGTTCATTTCAGTAATCTGATTTTATACCATTTCGAAGTTAACTTTTCACTCCTTCATTCTTTCGCGCTTTCACTCTTTCGCCCTTTATTTGTATATGAAGATTTACACAAAAACGGGCGACAAAGGCCAAACAGCCCTTATTGGCGGGCGTCGGGTAAGCAAGGCCGACTTACGAATTGATACGTATGGAACGGTAGACGAACTTAATTCATGGATCGGCCTCGTTCGCGACCAGCCGGTAAATGTGGGCATCAAGGACTTGTTGAAAGAAATTCAGGATCGGCTTTTCACGATTGGGGCAGAGTTGGCGACAGACCCCGAGAAAGCGGCTTCTAAACGACCAATGCCCGTCATTACCCCCGACGATGTTTATTTACTCGAACAGGCGATGGACACTATGGATGCTGAGTTGCCCGAACTGCGGGCGTTCGTGTTGCCGGGCGGAAATCAGGCGGTGTCGTTCTGCCACCTTGCCCGCACGGTTTGCCGCCGGGCCGAGCGATTAGTCATTACCCTGAACGAACAGTCTCCGGTTGATGAACTGGTGTTGCAATACCTGAACCGGCTGTCGGATTACCTGTTCGTGCTAAGCCGCAAAATGGCACAGGACCTCAACGCCGAGGAAGTAGCCTGGAAACCAAGAACGTAGTGTTTCTGCCAGTCAGTTAATCCGTGCCACGGTTTGAAACCGTGGCACGGATTAACTGACTAAGTCATCCATCCATACCGTTCAAAAAAAAGTTGTCTTGACAACTAAGTTTACTCGATCTATTTTTTTAGCTTTGCCACAGGTGGGATAAATACCACCTAACCCATTAACTACAAGCTGTTATGACGACGGACGTATTGCAAATTGAACTGCGGAAAGCGGAACGCTCCCGCCTTCAGGAGGTGGATTTTAATCATCTGCCTTTCGGAAAACATTTCTCGGATCACATGTTTGTGGCCGACTTCATTGATGGTCAGTGGCAGAATCAGATGATTGTGCCGTTCGAGAATTTTACGCTAAGCCCCGCTCTGTCGTCGCTCCATTACGGTCAGTCTATTTTTGAGGGCATGAAAGCGTTCAAGAATGAAGCGGGCGAGGTGTCGCTGTTTCGGCCTTATGCCAATTTTGAACGGATCAATGAGTCGGCCCGAAGAATGTGCATGGCTACCCTGCCCGAAGACGTATTTATTGGCGGTCTGGAAGCGCTGTTACGTATCGATGCCGACTGGGTTCCGAGCCAGCCCAATAGTTCGTTATACATCCGTCCCTATATGTTCGCCACCGATACGTACTTAGGCGTAGCACCGTCGAAAACGTACCGCTTCTGTATCTTTACCTGTCCGGTGGGCGCGTATTATGCCAATCCGCCGAAACTCAAAGTGGAAACCGAATATATCCGGTCGGCTCCGGGGGGTGTGGGTTACGCCAAATGCGCCGGTAATTATGGCGGTTCGCTGTACCCGACTCTTATGGCGCAGCAGCAGGGCTACGATCAACTCATCTGGACCGACGCCAAAGAGCATAAATACATCGAGGAATCGGGCACAATGAACATCATGTTTATCATTGATGGTAAGCTGATTACGCCCGCTACGTCGGATTCGATCCTGAAGGGCGTTACGCGCGATTCGATCCTGAAAATTGCCCTCAGTTGGGGCATGGAAGTCGAAGAGCGATTGGTGTCAATCGACGAAGTGATTAGTGCCATTGAAGACGGTCGGCTAACGGAAGCATTTGGGGCCGGAACAGCGGTGGGTTCGTCGCCGTATTCGCTGATTGGCTATAACGGCAAAGATTATATGCTACCGGAATTTGCCCCGGAAGACTCAGTGGCGGTTCGGGTCAGGGATTATTTAAGTGACCTGCGAACCGGCAAAATTGCCGATACGTTTGGCTGGATGCACACGGTGTAAACTGGTTTCTACTAAATACAAAACGACCGGGGAGAGCTAAATGGTTCTCCCCGGTCGTGTTCATACATTATAAGGTACAATTTATCGCTGTTTAAATGGGCAAAATTAAAGGAAATTAAAAGGCCTCTTCCAAACGCCAGAACAAAACAACCAACCAAAAAAAA
>JANPJE010000274.1:0-17191 GCA_031425355.1 Spirosoma sp.
AATGGGAGTACAGATGAATGTCCGGAAGGGGTTGTAACTGCAAAGCCAGCCGGTTACCCGTTTTTGAATCTACTTCGCCCTTTTTTTGCAGAAAAGCCGGAAATTTGGCAGCCAGTTTTTCGGGATTCACGCCCTGTTGCAAGAGCAGGTACGTCAGACAACCATCCCAGTTCCAGGCATTGTCGAAGTTTTTATCCGGTTCATTTTTGGGATTGACCAGCCGCTGGAACGTACTGAACGACATCAGGTAATCGACTTGCAGGTGGGAGTTTTTGGGAAAATCGGGATAGACCCCCGTTATTTTGATCGGAAATTCCCGTTCTATGGTGATGACCTTACCCATCGGGTTTGTGGTGCCAAACAACCGTTTTGCCAGCGAGGTCGAGATAACGCCCGTATTGGGTTCGGCCAGAGCCGTTTTTGCGTTGCCGGTCAGCAATGGGTACGAGAAGATTCTGAAGAACGACGGCGTGGCAAATGCTCCCTGCTCGACTTTGTATTTTCGGTCATTTGCTTCCAGCAACAGCTTATTCCGAATGTACACTTTCGTGTAATCCTCAACTTCCTGAAAAGCAGCTTTCAGGTGGTTTCCAACGGCAAACGGCCCGCCCGCCCACTCGGTCGACAGAACACCTTTCTCATAGCGTTGTGCTTTAACCCGAAAAATACGGTCGGCGTTGGTATGAAATCGGTCGTAGCTTCGTTCAAAAGCAACGTATTGAAAAATGAGCAGCGTAGCCGCCATGCCCACAGCCAGCCCGCCAATGTTGATGGCTGAATAGGCCTTGTTTGTGACGATATTCCGCCAGGCGATTTTGAGATAATTTCTGAACATACAATAAGACAGTTAGACTGGACCAATAGCTGTGAATGGGTGAGCGTTACCTTGTCTGGTGAATCGTTACCTCGCCAATTACCAATCCTTTCCGCAAATGAGCACCGCCCGCGTACCGGATATCGGACTCGCCGAATGCCATAACGCCAATCCGGTTTGATGCGTAGACTCGCAACTGGCTATCGCCGTAGGAATGGGCCGAGACCGTTTTTCCGGTCAGGTTCTCGGTGTCGAGCCGATTTTCACCGTAGATCCGGTATTGCTGTTTGTCGGCCTGTCCAGACTGAACCGTCACCTTGTTTTGACCGTACAGCTTCGCTTTGAGCGTATTGGTTTTCAGGGATGCCAGGGTAACCGTTGCCTGACCATACACCCGCAACCGGAACGCGTCACTACGTAGCTCACTCCGACAGGTCACGTCTTCCTCGCCCCGTATTTGCAGGCTTTTCAGTTGCCGATACGTTACGTAAGCGGTCACCTTTACGCTCTTATCGTAAATCGGCTTTTTATACGTGTGATCGCCTTCCTCCCATTTTTGGTTTTTAACAGTAATTCGGGCGTCGTCGAGGTAAACACGTAGCGTTTTATGCCGAACGGAAAAGTTCACCTTCTCCGGTTCAATATTCTCGTACGCTAACTGAATATTCTCCTGTTCGCCTGCAACCAGCACTAAGCTGACATGAGGACTGATGATGACGTTGTCGAAGGCCGACAGCGTCTGAACCGGCGTTTGGGCTTGTGTTAAACCGGCAACCATCGTTAAGCAAACAGCGGCTCCTATTTTGAGTAAATTATTCATATACAGTGTGTTAATCAGCGCATCATTCACTCCGTAAACTCTTCACCGGGTTCACCAAAGTGGCCCGGTAGGCAACTGCGGCCACAATCACCGCGGTTAGTCCAAACGCCAACAAGCCAATAGTCACGAAAGCAACTTGCTGGATATCAATGCGATAGGCAAAGCTGTTTAGCCACGTATTGATAACGTACACCGCGATGGGCCAGCTAATGAGCAGCGCAATCCCGATCAGGTAGATATATTCGTTTATAGCCGACCTAATGATGGACAGCGACGAAGCTCCCAACACCCGGCGAATCCCGATTTCTTTGGTACGGGCCATCGTCAGGAAAATGGTAATACCCACAATGCCGATAGCCGCCAGCAGAATAGCAATCACGTTGACCCAAACCAGCAGATTCGCCGTTTGCCGATCCTGCGCGTATAGATTCGACACCTGCTGATCCAGAAATTCGATTTCGAGCGGCCTTTGTTCGTTCAGTCCGGCATAGATTCCCCGAATGCCGACCAGCGTTTTGGCGGTTGTGGCAGGGTCATACTGGATAATTGTGCGCCCATCCATCCGCAGCTTCCCGGAAACAGTGATGAAGTACGGCTCCACTTTCTGGTGCAGCGAAAACAGGTTGATATCCTCAAAAATACCCGCCACCGTAAACGGAAAACCCGCCCGCCTGTTCTCATCAACATATTCCGGTTCGGTGATAATCGTTTTGCCAATCAGCGACTCGGCTGGTACGCCCTGTTTGGCCGCGAGTTTTTGGGCCGCCGTCCGGTTGATGAGCGTAAACGGTTCGGGCAGGTTGCGGGCATTGCCGAGGGTTGTTTTGAGGCCGTAGGCGGTGAGCGCAGCCGGGTCGAGGTAAAGCTGCCGACCATCGTCGAACACTTCGTCGGATTCGGGTAGTTTGTAGGTTAGCTGATTGAACGGTTCAATGCCAAACGACGACCCGTTTCCCACCGACTGAACGCCGGGAAGTTGCCGGAGTTGCTGTTGAAAGACTGTCTGCTTTTCGGCCGATGAATAGGCATACAGGATACCCTTCTGCCGAAAACCGAGGTCTTTACGCTCCAGAAAGTCAATCTGTTTAGTGATAAAATACGATACCGCCGTAATGCCAATCAGCAACACAAACTGACTCACGATCAGATAATTACGAACCGGAAAGGCTCTCACTGAATGGCTCCGGAGCTTGTTGCTTAACAGGGAAAGGATCGGCTGGAAGGCTAAACTGACGGCCGCGACACTGCTCGACAGCGCACCCAGCAACACGGCCAGCAACACCAGCGTAAGCAACGTCGGCCAATCACTAAAAACGTTGGTCGGGATGTCAACCCCCATCAGTTGATTGAACGACGGCATACATACCAGAAGCAGCCCCGCCACGAGGGGCAACGCGAACAGGGCCATCAAAACCCCCTCGAACACAAACTGAGCCGCGATAGACGAGGTCAATGCGCCCAACGCCTTCCGCATCCCGATTGATTTACCCTGCTTCGACTTGATTGCCAGCGACAGGTTGGCGTAGTTAAACAAGGTAATCAGGCAAATAAATACCGCGAAACTGCCAATCAGCACCATATAGAGCCGGTTACCGGGCGGCTTCACATCATACAGGATATTGGGCGTTAAATGAATGCCGGTAATGGGTTGTAACTGATGCTGTTTGTAGAGCGGATCAGCGGCCAGCTTCGGATTAAACGACGCGATAGCCGCGTTTATATTCGCCGTAACTAACTCACTATCAACATTTTTATCGGCCTGAACATACACCCTGCTTCCCCAATAGGGTAGGCGGGTTTTGCTCAGGGCCACCGTAAAATCAACGTGCGAGTTGAGCGGTACGTCGTCAATAATAGCGGCAATGGTATAATAGTCGGGGCCAATTTTCACCCGTTTCAGTACTGCGTTGGTGAGGTCGTTGCCAAACAGGTTGCGGGCGATGCGGGCGGTCAACATGGCTTTGTTGGTACCGTCGGCAAAGTTCTGGAAGGTACCCTGTTGGAGCGTCCAGGTGAAAACTGAGCAGAAGGCGCCCGGTGTGTTGGTCATCAGCAGGTTTTTTGTCTCAATCCGCCGACCGTTGGCCTCCAAAAATGCAGGCACGTCGGACGTGATAAACTGAGCTGCATCCACCACGCCGGTCGTGTTTTTGAGAGCACTGAGTTGCTGTTGCTGCTCCCGATCGGTGGCTGCGTCCCACTTCGCAAAGCCGATCACGCTGTAATCCTGCGAACGGTAGGTGCGGATGAGCCGGTAGATCGACCCGGCGTTTTTGTGGAACGTGTCGTAACTCAGCTCGAACCGGATGTAGCTGATGGCGGTGTAGGCCACAAACAGGCCGATGGTCAAACTCAGCAGATTCAACCCCGTGAAGGCCCGGTTGCGGACGTACCCGCGCCACGCCAGTTTTAGATTATGGTACATGGTTGTAAAGGGTTTATTCGCTTCTCAATGATTTGACAGGATTCAGCAGGGCGGCTCTGACACTTTGAAAACTGACGGTTAATAAGGCAATGCTCACCGCCAGCAGACCCGCCAGCGCAAACACCCACCATTCGATGTTGATTTTGTAGGCAAAGTCCTGCAACCAGCGATTCATGGCATACCAGGCAACGGGCGAGGCAATGACTATAGCAATCAGGACCAATTGCAGAAAGTCTTTTGATAATAGAGCGACGATACTGGCGACCGATGCGCCGAGTACTTTACGGACGCCAATCTCTTTGGTACGTTGCTCGGCCATGAAGGCAGCCAGCCCGAACAGGCCTATACAGGCAATGAAAATGGCAACCAACGCAAAGACCGTAGACAGCGTGCCGATTACGGTTTCGCTTTTGTATCGCTCCTCGTACTCCGTGTCAATGAATGAATAGGCGAACGGAAATTTTGGATTCATTTGCCGACAAAGGGCTTCGATACTGGCTAATGCCTGTTTGGTTTGCCCGGGTCTGGTGCGGATCAAAATGTTACCCCAATGATCGTTTTTCTGGAACTGAACGATCAGGGGGCGGATGGCAACGTGGAGGGAATTGAAGTGAAAATCTTCGATCAGCCCCACGATTTTTCCCGGCTTACCCCAGAAGGTAAGAGGCTGACCAACCGGGTCTTTGTAGCCAATTCGCTTGGCCGCTGCCTCGTTGATGAGGTAGTTGGTCGAATCGGTGCCAAAGGCGGGCGAGAAGTCACGGCCCCTGAGAATCTTCATACCCATCGTCCGGGCAAAATCGTAACCTACCGACGTGTTATTGAACTGAATGGCAATCGTAGGGTCTTTACCCACCCACTTTATACCATCGGTTGTATTCCCGTTATGCAATGGGTTAGTTTTCAAAAAAGTAACGGATTCAATGCCCGCCAGTTGGCTTAATCTCTCTTTAAACAGCAGAAACTTCTGGCCCAACTCTCCCTCGCTCCTGATTCTGATCAAGTTTTCGCGGTCATAGCCTAAGTTCTTGGTCTGGATGTACTGAAGTTGTCGGTAAACGATCACCGTACCGACAATCATCAGCATCGACAGCACAAACTGGAACACCACCAACCCCCGCCGGAATAACTGCGCCCCCGAGCCAAAACGTAAAGTTCCTTTCAGTACACGCACCGGATTGAGCGACGATAGGAACAAGGCCGGATAACTACCGGCCAGGCCACCCATCAAAACCAACAACGCCAGCAGGATTAACCAGAACGCAGGTTGGTTAATCGGCAGCATCAGTCGTTTGTCGGTCAGTTGATTGAATGCCGGTATCAGTACTGCTACCAGTGCCATCGCCAGCACCAATGCTATACTTGTGAGCAGCATGGCTTCTCCCATAAACTGCCCGATCAGCGATGCCCGTTCCGCCCCAACTACTTTTCGAACGCCAACTTCCCGGGCCCGCTTCACCGACCGCGCCGTCGCTAAATTCATAAAATTGATGCCTGCAATCAGCAGCAGAAAAACGGCGATGAGCACAAACAGCCACACATAGTCGATGCGGCCACCATCGCGCTGTCCGTTCTTGAAATTGGAGTACAAATAAGCTTCAGTCTCCGGTTGCAGAAACAACTCAATGTTGTAACTGGCGTTGATGTCCTTGTTGCGGCTTTTGAGAAACGTTTTTAGCTTGGCATTTACGTTTGCTACGTCCGCATCGGGGCGGAGTTGCAGCCGGGTTCGGGGGCCGGTGTTTTCCCATACCCTGGTCCAGGGTTCACGCCGTTGGTAATCGGCCCAAGTCAGCACGTATTCATATGGTTCGGGCGTATCGGTGGGCAAATCGGTAAAGACAGCCGTTACCTGATAAGTGAGCCAGTTGTCGAACCGGATCGATTTCCCTACCGCTTTTTGGGGACTACCAAAATAGATGTGGGCCAGTTTAGCGGAGATGGCTACGCTTCCGGGCGTATTGACGGTGGTTTCGGGAGTGCCAATCAGGAGCGGAACACCGTACAGCCGGAACCAATCGGCCCCGGCATAATGCCCTGTTTGTCGGGCGGTTTTTCCGCCTGCCGTCAGCACGTGTTCTTCCCTGTCTGACATAGCAGCCGCGTACACCACTTCAGGGAAATGCTTTTTGAGTTCATCGGCCAGAATACCGGGCGTATCCTCATCGGTTACGATGCGGCCATCGGCAATCTCATTCTCCATCACCCGATACAAGTGGGGAGCGTTGGGATACTGCGTTCCAACGCTCAGTTCATTCTGAATCCAGAGCAGAATAAGCAAACTACTCGCCATACCCAGGGTCAGTCCGCCAATATTGATGGCTGAGAATGTCTTGTTACGAACAATGTTCCGCCAGGCGATTGTGAGGTAGTTTCTGAACATAGTTATGTTTTTTACTCAGAACGTAGTGATTTGACGGGATTCATCAGGGCGGCTCTGACACTCTGGAAACTGACTGTCAGCGCGGCTACGAGTAGCGTTACGGTAATAGCGATGCCGAAGATGCCCGGTCCCAGCGGAATTTTGTACTCGAATTCCTGAAGCCACTTCGTCATCACCCACCACGCTGCCGGAGCCGCCACCACAAAAGCGACCATAATCAACCGGGCGAACTCTTTGCCGAATAGCCACAAAATGCTGCCGATGCTGGCCCCCAGCACTTTACGTACGCCAATTTCCTTGGTCTTCTGCGTTGCCATGAACAGTACCAATCCGTATAGGCCTAAGCAACCAATGAGCACGGCAATCCCGGCAAAGAAATTGACGAGTTTCGACATCGTTTGCTCCTCGCGATAACTACGCTCAATTTGAGCATCGACAAACTGATGCGTAAAATAATTGTCAGGATAAATCTGACTGTAGAATTTCTCTAACTGTTTGATTACCCGGTTGAAATTGCCCGAATGAAGTTGTAGATTGGCCGCGTAATAACTCTCAGCTCTCGTTGCCAGAAAGAGCGGACTGATGGCACTTTTGAGGGCTTCCTGGTTAAAGTCGTTCACCACACCCACGATTTCCATGTTTTTTCCATCCACAAATAACAGTTTGCCCAACACCTGATCGGTCTTGCTCAGCCCTATCTTCCGCACGAACCTTTCATTGACCAACACTTCACGGGCCGTATCGGCGGGGTAGAGGTTGCGCCCGGCCAGGAGCTTGATCCCATACAAATCGAGGTATTTTGTGTCGATGTATTTTCGCTGGATACTAAAATCTTCACTTTTGGGCCGGTTATTGTATTTCAGGCTTGTTGAGCTAACCCATCCCGACTGCGGGGCACCGCTCATGGAATAACTGAATTTCTCAACATCGGGGATGCTGGTGACCAGGTTTCGGAACGTACTCAATTTAACGATATCCTGCTTTGGTACCGAAGGCATTTCGATGGTCAGGATGGCGTTCTTGCGAAATCCTAAATCTTTATCCTGCACAAATCGTAATTGACTGGCTACCACCACCATACCGATAATCAGCATTTGTGAAATGGCAAACTGCGCAATCACCAAACCCCGGCGTATAGAGAAACCGCCTATCTGCTGCGACGTAATTTTACCCGCAAGGGCCATCACCGGTTTAAAACCAGCCAACACCAGAGCCGGATAAACACCAGACAGTACGATGACGCCAATAACCAGCAAAAGCAGCCAGCCAATAACGGACGAACTGAAGTAGAACGTAAAGCGGAAAGCCCCATTCAAATGCTGCTGGATGAGGTTCTGCCCAACCTGAAATAACCCTATGGCGATGACCGTTGCAATAAGCGTGATCAAGGTGGTTTCGCCCATAAATTGCCAGAATAACTGCGCTCGTGTGCTGCCCATTACTTTCCGGACGCCCACCTCCCGCGACCGGGTCAGGGCTTGCGCCGTAGCCAGATTGACGAAGTTGATGCTGGCTGTCACAATCAGAAAAACGCCAATGATAAACAGCGATACGATCAACCCTTTACTTACGCCATCGTGGTCGGTTGAGAAGTGAATCTCGCGCAAGGGCTGCATCGGGTAAAACGTTCGTTTGACGTTTTTCGGGTTGTATTTCTTCACAAATGCCCCCATCTGCCGCGCCCAATCTGCCGCTGTAAACTGGTCGTTCAGCGTTACGTAGCATTGTGTGCTGCTGTTCGTATTGTCGAAATCTTCGCCCAACTGACCCTTATATTCCTTCATGCTGGCCCACGAGGGCATAATTGAGTACGGAAAATCCGTGTTGTCCCTATAATCAGCGAAGACGCCGACGATTCGGAGAGTCAGCCGACCATTGTATTTAATCGTTTTGCCAATCAGGTTTTTTGTCGTGCCAAAGTATTTTTGGGCATTTTTAGCACTGATAACCACCGTGTTGGGCTGGCTGAGGTCTGTGGGGCCGCCTGCGAGCCAGTCATAATCGAAAATGCGAAAGTAGGCTGGCTCAACAAACGCCCCCATACCATCGGTTTCTTTAAACTTTTTGTCTGATTCATTGGCAACTGTCACCGCCACTACCGGCTCCTCGTCCTGCTCGATCATCGCCAGATTTTCAATA
The DNA here is from genome assembly GCA_031425355.1 of Spirosoma sp. Classification (GTDB taxonomy): domain Bacteria; phylum Bacteroidota; class Bacteroidia; order Cytophagales; family Spirosomataceae; genus Spirosoma. The sequence goes on from JANPJE010000274.1 coordinate 8,582, forward strand.
TCCGGGTGGTCGTTACGTAGTGCTTTTCCGAACGCGTAAGGCACACCAGTTGTATGAAAATCGCCTTCTGGCGAGGTGAATTTTGAGGTTACGCGGTAAATCCGGTCATACTTCTGATGATGGGTATCAATGCTGTAATGGTAACGAACCAAAGCGAAAACCAACATGGCACAACCAATGCCGAGGGCCAGCCCCGTTACGTTGATAAGGGCATAAGCCCGATTTTTGACGAGATTCCGCCAGGCAATTTTGAGATAGTTTCGGAGCATGATTTCAGGATTTATTCGCTTCTCAAACTTTTTACCGGGTTCATCAACGCAGCCTTCACACTCTGAAAACTGACCGTTAATAAGGAAATTAGCACCGTCAGGCCACCCGCCAGTAGAAATACCCACCAGTGAATGTCGGTGCGGTAGGCGAAATCAGTTAGCCAGGTGTGCATAGCGTACCAGGCGATGGGCGACGCAATGACCAGCGCAATGACGACCAATTTCATGAAGTCTTTGGAGAACAGAATCACCAGACTCGCTTCCGAGGCACCCAGCACTTTGCGGATGCCGATCTCTTTGGTACGTTGCTCAGCCATGAACATCGACAAACCAAACAGTCCCAGACACGAAATCAGAATGGCGACACCCGCAAAAATGCTGAACAGCGTTTGCTGCGTCTGCTCACGGGCATAGAGCCGGTCAAAGCGGGTATCTAAGAATTGATAGTCGAACGGTCGCTCCGGGAAAAACTTCTTCCAGACCGTTTCAACGCGCTGCACACCGGCGGGAATGTTTCCTTGGAGCGGAATCGACAGCCAGTTGAGTTGGCGGGGTGCCAGAATCATAGCGATAGCCGAAATCTGCTGGTGCAACGATTCGAAATGGAAATCTTTCGTAACGCCAATGATTTGACCTTTGGCCGGGCCATACTGGAACGGTTTTCCAATGGCCTGTTCGGGTGTCCAGCCCAACTGCCGGGCGGCCGTTTCGTTCAGCACCACCATCGACGTATCGGTAGAGTAGGAGCGGGAAAAATTGCGCCCGGCGGACATGCCGATCTGATACGTTGGAATAAAATCGTAATCGACGCGCAGTGCCCGCAGATTGATTTTGATGGGTGCCATACTATCCCCTTTCATGGCCATGCCGCCATACGAATCCAGCAGCCGCCCCGACGGTATGCGCGATGAACGGCCCATGTCGCGCACGGCCCCGGTTTCGATTAATTGTTGTTTCAGGGTTTCGTAATTCGTTGTCGAATCGCCAATATCGTTCAGGAGCAGCATCTGCTCTTTCTGGTAGCCGAGCCGGTAATCCTGAATGTATTTCATCTGGTTATACACTACTGCCGTGCTGATAATGAGCGCGATAGCGATAGCAAACTGCGTAATGACCAATACCTGCCGCAGTTTACCAGTCCGCATGGCCGAAGCGATTTGCCCTTTCAGTACCCCCAATGGCCGGAAAGAGGTCAGGAAAAACGCCGGGTAACTTCCGGCTACTAAACCGGTTAGTAACGTAATGCCGAACAGGATGCTCAGAAAGCCCGGACTAAGCAGTTGCCGGAACGACAGTTGTTTGGTCGTAAATTCATTGAGGATGGGTAAACAGATGAGCACCAGCACGATAGCCACACCCAGCGCGAGGACTACCAGCACAATGGATTCGCTCAAAAACTGACCAATCAGTTGGGAACGCACGGCCCCTACAACCTTACGCATCCCAACCTCTTTGGCCCGCCCCGCCGAACGGGCTGTTGCCAGATTCATGTAATTGATGCAGGCAATGAGTAGAATGAATAAACCAATCGCCGAAAACAGATAAATATAACTCATGTCGCCGGTGGGTTCGACCTCCGAATCGGTATGCGAACGCAGGTGAATATCCGTGAGTTTTTGCAGGTTCAGCACCGAAAAGTCGGCGGGTTTGCGCCCTTCTTCTGCTGGTATGTGCCGGTTCTGAAATTCGGGAAAAGCAGCCTCGATACGTTGCGGATTCGTACCGGGTTTAAGAAGCATATACGTATTGAAGGAGTTGTTGCTCCAGTTGGTCCGCAACTGCTCGGCTCCATAGACGCGGGGGTCATTAAACGTCGAGAACGATACCAGAAAACTCGGGTGAAAATGCGATTGCGCGGGTAGCGGCTCAAAAACGCCCGTTACGGTCAGATCATATTGATTATACAGTCGAACGGTTTTGCCGACGGGATTCTCATTGCCGAAATATTTCTCGGCCATCGAACGCGAAAACAGTATCGAGAACGGGTTGACCAACGCCTGATCGGGATTGCCGCTAATGAGATCGAAGCTAAAAACCTTGAACAGATTAGCTTCAGCAAAATACATGTCTTCTTCATTGAACGAGTGTTCGCCATAACGAACCAGGCCACCGTTGTCGAGCGTCCGCACGACTTGTTCGGCTTCCGGAAAATCCTGTTTCAGCAGGGGGCCGAAGGGCGGAGCGGCCTGCGCCAGTCGCAGCGAGGCCGTCCCCTCCGACGAGAGGAACGTTCGGGTGACGCGGTAAATGCGGTCGGCGTTGGCGTTGTAGCGGTCGTAACTCAGCTCGTCTTTTACGTAAAGCGCGATGAGCAGGAAACACGCCAGCCCAACGGCCACGCCCGTGATGTTGATAAAACCAAACGTTTTGTGCTTCCGCAGGTTGCGAAGGGCGATGAGCAGATAATTGCGTAGCATGGTTTCAGTGGAGTAGAGGAACCTGTCACTACGTACGCCAAATGCCGTACCAGAAAGCTAACTATCTGATTAATAGAGGTTAATTTTGTGTGGACAAAAAAAAATGTCCGCAAACGGACGCTTGGCGTACAGTTGCGGACAGGCGGAACCAGGATTTATCTGATTTTACTGAACACTGTGATTTTGTTTGCCTAAGCAAATCATGATAATCAATAAAATCATAAAAATCCCGGTCAGATATTATTCGGAACGTAGTGACTTGACGGGATTCATTAGGGCAGCTTTCACACTCTGAAAACTGACTGTCAACAGCGCAATGCTCACCGCCAGCAGACCCGCCAGTGCAAATACCCACCAGGCAATGTCGATTTTGTAGGCGAATTCCTGCAACCACCGGTTCATGGCGTACCAGGCAATGGGTGTGGCAATGACGATGGCAATCAGGACTAATTTTAGAAAATCTTTGGAGAGCAACGTAACGATGCTGGCCACGCTGGCTCCCAGTACTTTGCGAACGCCGATTTCTTTGGTCCGCTGTTCGGCAGTGAACGTAGCGAGTCCGAACAGGCCCAGACAGGCGATGAAAATGGCTAATGCGGTGAATATCAGGAGTAACTGACTTTGCTTCTGTTCGCCGACATATAAGCGGGCGAAACGTTGATCCAGAAACTGGTAATCGAACACGCTGCCCGGCTCAAACTGGTGGTATGTTTGCCCAATAAACGCCAGAGCCTCAGCCGACTCTCCCGCCCGGACACGCACATACAGATTGTCCTGATCGTCAGCATTGGGGGGCATCAGCAGGGCCAGCGGTTCGATTTTGTGTTGCAGCGAGTGGGTATGAAAATCCTTTATGACGCCAACCACCCGGCGTTCGCCCAACGTGCCCTTATCGTCAATGTAGAATTTTACCCGCTTGCCAATCGGGTCTTTCCAGCCCAAATCCTTCACCAGTGTTTCGTTCACCAGAATGGCGTTGGTGCGGTCGGAGGGGATAGCGTCCGAAAAGCTACGGCCCTGTACCAGACCAATTCCCATCGTTTTCACGAAGTCGCCATCGACCATAAAATTCCGGGTAATTCTGGACGAGGTCGTCATTTTGCCGTCAATCTCGAAATAGTAACCGCCACCACCCAGGTTATTGGTTCCGATGGGGTTACTGGCGGCAGCTACGCCTTCGATGAGCGAACTTTGACGCAACTGCGCTTTGATGGCCGGGATTTTAGTCCGGGTTTTCTCGTCGTTTAAGTGGAAGGTCAGCACCTGATCTTTGTTGAAACCCAGTTCTTTGCTGAGTGCGAACCGAAGTTGCTGATAAATAATCCCCGACGCAGCCAGCAGTGCAATGGTGATGACAAACTGAAACGTAACGAGCGTTTTACGGAAAGCTACCGTCGTCGACTGACTTCCCATCTGCCCGCGCAACGCAGCCACCGGGCGCGATCCCGACAAAAACAGGGCCGGATAACAGCCACTCAACAGGCCGGTCAACAGGGCAAATCCGGCAACAGCCAATATCGTATAACTAACACCAAACTGCCAGATGGTCAATACTTTACCTGTGAGGTCGTTGAAGAAAGGCAACGCGCTTTGGGCGACGATCACACCGAGTGACGTTGCCACTAAGGTTAGTAACAGCGTTTCGGTCAGAAACAGCCCCGCCAGTTGCCCGCGTCCCGACCCAATGGCTTTCCGGACGCCCACCTCCCGAATCCGAATGGCTGAGCGGGCGGTCGACAAATTCATGTAGTTAATACCCGCCAGTAACAAAATAAGTCCGCCGATAATAGCGAAAACCGACACGGTGCGGCTACTCCCATTCTGACCAATTTCGTAATCTAAATTGGAATGTAGGTGAATGGACGTGATCGGCTGTAACTCCATCTTATACGTCACGTTCCCCATTTCAGGCTTGATGTATCGCTCAAAAAAAGCCGGAAATTTAGCGGTTAATGTTTGGGAACTGGTGCCTTCGCGCAACAGCAGGTACGTGTAGAGGTTAAAGGATTGCCAGCCGCCCGAAAAATCCGTTGGCAAAGACCGTAGGCCACTGAATGTCAGGTGTGAGTTGGCCGGTACGTTGTCGATAACACCCGTGACGACGTTACCAAAATTATTCTCGAACAGGACTGTTTTACCCACCGCTTTGGCCGCATCGCCAAACAACCGGATTGCCAGGTCTTTAGTCAACACAATAGACTGCGGCTTGCTGAGGGCGGTAATGGGGTCGCCGTACAGAAACGGGTAGGTAAAGACCTGAAACAGATTCTTATCGGCAAACAGCACATCACCCACATCAATCTTGGTCTCGCCGTATTGCATCGGGCCACCGCCTTCGGGCACTATTCGCACCGCCTGTTCAATTTCGGGGTAATTCTGTTTGAGAGTTGGCCCGTAAGGAGCGGAGGTAGGCGCGAGATTGAGATTGCCCTGGTCCCAACTGGCGTGATGAACCACCCGATAAATGCGGTCGGCCCGCTTGTGGTGCCGGTCGTAGCTAAGTTCGTCGGCCACGTAGAGCGTAATGAGCAGACAGGTTGCCAGCCCAACGGCCAGCCCGAATACGTTAATGCCGCTGTAGACGCGGTTTTTCCACAGGTTGCGGAAGGCGATTTTGACGTAGTTGCGGAACATGATCGACAGAGGTTTGGCACGGAATTTATGAGCAAAGGGGATAATAGTGCTCACCGCTGCTCATCTTCTCCCAAATGTCGTACCAGATAGTTAATCACCTGTTAGTCAGTGATTTGTTCAGGGGCAAATGCATCGTGTTGTCCGTAAATGGACGAAAGACGGACAGTTGCGGACAGTTCTGTGCTACCCGGACACTTCCAGCCGATAGCCAACGCCATGCACCGCCACGATACGTACGGTAGGGTCGGCGTGGAGGAGCTTGCGAAGGCGCGAAACGAACACATCGACACTGCGCCCAACGGTAACGCCCTCGTCTTCCCAGACGGATTTGAGAATGAAATCGCGCTCCAAAAGCTGGTTGGGATGGCGCAGAAAAAGGTGCAGTAATTTGGCTTCCCGGTACGTAAGTGAGTGAGTACTGTCGTCAATGTGAACGGATTGATTCGCCAGATTAAACGACACGTTTCCCACGCTGATCAGCGGTTGGGATTCGCTGGAGACCGTGTCCGGCTGCGGCACCGGAATTGATTTTCGGCTTGACTTCTGCCAGACGATGTAGGCCCCGCCCAACGCCAAAAGACCAAACGCCCACCAAACCGGGGTTGACTGGCGGGCGGGTGTAGGTGCTGTAAACGCGAGTTGCAGGATGTAGCACCCTTTTTTCTGGTCACGCCCTCCGCACGGGACTTCGTTACGTTCGCTTACGTCACGAAAATTATAACCTAATTGCAACTCGCCATCTGTGCAGTCGAGCACGGCAACATCATAATTTTGGTCAATAGCGTGAACAGCAAGCGATTGGTGCAACAAAACGGGCAACCGGCCATAGTCGAACGGGTGTTCCATCCGAATAACAAACGTAGTGGCGTTCAGTTGCTGGACCGGTGCTATCCGGGAAGTCGAATCCCCATTTTCGATGAACAGGTGATGAGCGGTACGACGTAGTGCCAGATTTACTTTTTGTCCAAACTGGTTTTGCGAAAACTGAGTGGGCACAGCAGGTGCCAACCAGACAAACTGCGTGAACAGCAGACTGGCTACCAAAAGCATACCGACAATGACTACTGTTCGCATGATGAACGCTGGGTAAGGACGGGTTTTTTATAAATTATCTTTTTGTCATTAGAACGCTGATTTTTATGATTGTCATGATTAAGTACAGTAAATAAGCCCCTTCACCTTTTTCTTACTCAAAAATCATATTAAATCGTTTAAATCATAAAAATCTGCGTTCCAATATTTTTGTCCATCTGTAGTAAAATTACCTACATGGCTTCCTATTCAACAGCCGTCTTTCTTATTCCCAATAAAGGATAGTAGATTAAAATTAAACAGATGGGGGTTCAATTTAATACTTCGCCGGGCTTTTGCGTCGCATTTTCGGGTGGGTTCGATGACCAGATCATCGCCTATTTTTGCTACGGCCAACACAGACGCTACGTCAACAACGAGCAATGACCGGGTTATGTCCGATGCGCCACTGTTTATGATTTTTCCGTTACGGCGCAGATAAACCCGGAATGGAATCGATTCTGTTTGAGCCGTTTCCAGATTGCCCGCCACGACCGTCAACATGCCTCTGCTGATGATGGAAAAGCCAGCGTAGTTAAACGGTCTGTTGTTGAGCAACAAGGGATCATAGTAGAAAATGGTCTCCTTGTTTTTAGGAAATCCGTCAATTGCTGATAGCAGAAGAGCCACCAGAAGTAGTACTTTTTGAGTTGACATAGTTGCTTTCATGAGAATACAGATTAATGTTTTCCGTTACTGAACCAGAATTTCGTTGTGCGGCATTGCGTATGTACTATCGACCGTCAGTAACACAATATGGTCGCCTTTCCGGCATTTTGCCAGTACGGTTTGCACATCAATCTGCTTCACATCCTGCGTCGAAAACGCAAGCAGTGTCTTCGTATTCTTATCCCGGATCGCTACTCTGAACGGTATTCTGTCAACAATTTTAGTCGCCGTTGGTGAGAGGTCAACCGTACAAACGGTTAATTTTCCGGTGGCTGTTGCCGGGAGAATGCACTTGCCTTTCGTCGTGTATTCATCGACAACCATCTTGTCGCCCAGGAAAGCGGCCGTACAACTGTTAAACGAATTTTGCCCGAAACACGCGAAAGACATCGTGCTACAGAGAAGGGAAAGGATGAGGCTATTTACTTTTTTCATGGTTTTCGTTTTTCTGAGAATCATGAATCAAATGTATCAGCCCATCTTTCATGAATAGCAAATTCGCCGTAAAACATTGTAAACGATTTGTAAAACCTTTTCTTCACAGGAAAATCAACTGGCTCACGTACCGGAATGCATTCGTTTACAGTTACGTAAAAAGTCTGTAAATAGATGACTATCATCTATTTACAGACTTTTTTATTAAGTAATGTAACACCGAAACAAATTTCGGTGCAAGTCATCCTTCACTGTGCCAATCACTTGCGCCGGGATTTATCCCGGCGTTACGTCAACAGTCTCCTCAATTCGGAATCAGTCCGTGTGGGTCAATGACGAATTTTTTGGCGGCTCCTTTGTCGAAATCCTGATAGCCTTTCGGAGCTTTATCCAGGCTGATCACTTCGACATTCACCGCCTTGGCAATCTGGATTTTATCGTACAGAATGGCGTTCATCAATTGCCGGTGGTATTTCATGACCGGGCATTGACCCGTGTAGAACGAATGCGATTTGGCCCAGCCTAAACCAATACGAATATTCAGATTTCCTACTTTGGCATCTTCCGTCGAAGCACCCGGATCGCCGGTTACGTACAGGCCCGGAATACCGATGGCACCACCCGCACGGGTTATGCTCATAGCCGCGTTCAGCACGGTAGCCGGTTGCTCGGTGCCTGCATCGGACCCGTGCCCACGGGCTTCAAAACCAACGCAGTCAACGGCGCAATCGACTTCGGGAATGCCAATGATTTCGGCAATCTGATCGGCTAAGGGCGTGTCTTTTCGTAAGTCAATGACCTCACACCCAAAGCTTTTGGCCTGTTCCAGCCGCTCAGGAATCATATCGCCCACAATCACGACAGCAGCCCCGAGCAAATGGCAGGACGCGGCACAGGCCAGACCCACCGGACCCGCACCCGCTACATATACAATGGAACCCGGACCAACCCCCGCCGACACGGCCCCGTGGTAACCCGTCGGGAAAATATCGGAAAGCAGCGTTAAGTCCCGGATTTTAGCCATTGCCTGGTCTTTGTCGGGAAATTTGAGCAGGTTAAAATCGGCGTATGGAACCATTACATACTCGGCCTGTCCACCAACCCAGCCGCCCATA
>JANPJE010000275.1:0-4168 GCA_031425355.1 Spirosoma sp.
CGGGGCATATTCAGGTCCAGCAAAATCAGTTCGGGAAGCGTATGGACTGCCCCGGCATACCGGCCTTCATACCGCAGAAAATCCAGCAGGTCTTCGCCATCTTCAGCAAACGAAATACGGCTGGATGGATAATGCTGATGAAAGGCTTCGCGCGTGAGATAACGGTCGTCTTCGTCGTCGTCAACCAGCAGGATATGAATAGGCTTCTGAAGTTGGTCGGTCATACTGTTGTAGTGATTGGCTTTCGGGTAAAACGACCACAAACGTAGTACCCTCATCGGGTTGACTGCGGGCCGTGATGTAGCCGTGATGATACATGACAACACGTTTGCAGATGGCCAGACCAATGCCGGTTCCTTCAAACGTGCTTTTGCCATGTAATCGTTGAAAAACTTTAAAAATATGGTCTAAATATTTCTCATCAAAACCGATACCATTATCCTCGATAGTGATCTCGTAATAGGTCCGTCCGGTGCCCAACTCAGCGTAGCCGCTGCCATCGACTGCGTGTGCCTGAATGCGCAGCAAGGGTCGAACACCGGGCCGAATAAACTTGAGTGCGTTGGAAATCAGGTTGGTGAACAAATGATCTATCTGACTGTGAATACCCTGAATAACCGGCAGGTCGTCCACCTCAACATACACATCAAGCCCCTTAATCCGAAGTTCCTGATCGTCGAGAATACGCTTGACAATGTCGTTCAGCGACACCGATGCGAACTCCTCGCGGTGGCTGGAGATACGTGAAAAATTCAGCAAGTCTTTAATGAGCTTGGACATCCGTTCAGCAGAACTGGAAATCTTGCCCATAAACAGCATACTGTCGGCGTCGAAAAGGTGGCTGTAGCGGTCAGTGATCAGATTGCCGAACGATTGAATTTTGCGCAGCGGCTCCTGCAAATCATGGCTGGCAACAAAGGCAAACCGTTCCAGTTCCTCGTTAGACGCTTCGAGTTGTCGAATCTGACCGCGCAATTGAGTCTCATACTCACGGAGTTGATCCTCGGTTTGTTGCCGGTGGGTCAATTCCTGCTCCAGCAACCGGTAAGACACGGCCAGGGTTACAAACGTGAGCAGCGACAGCGCGAAGATGATCGTGAGCGTATTACGAAACGAACGGTCGGCCTGCCGGTTCCGCATTTCCATCATAATCTGCTCCGTAGCCACCATTAAGGCTACATGTTTGCGCAGGCGGTTCATCCGAATTTTGCTTTCGGCACTTATCGCCCAGCTTCTGCGGTCAAAAACCCCTATATCCAACCGTGATTTGGCAATGTTCAGCTTATCGGCAACGAGTTTTTCGAGGAGAACACGGCGTTGAATCTGAACTTTATTGTCGGTGGTAAGCGTGCGCAGTTTTTTGATCTCCCCCGGCAGCAGTGTCAACGCCGTGCGGTATGGTTCGAGATAGGTGGTATCGTTCGTGATAACGTAGCCACGCGAACCGGTTTCAACATCTTTAACCAGGGAGAGTATGTTCTCAACCGATCCGATTACCTGGTAGGTACGCCGAACCCGCTCCATATCATTGCCAGACTGATAATAGCTGTAGAACGAAATGGCAAAACCCGACGCAATCAGCACAATAGCCGTAATGAAACCCAGCGCGATACGCCGGTTCATTTTGGCTAAGCCAACTGGGTTAAATTTTTCCATAACGTTACGCAAACTGTTCACGGCAAATATAAACAACGAAATCAGGCGTCGGCTTATCCTTATAACGTTTCCACGACTAAATTATGGTTCGTATAAATGCAGACATCAGCCGCAATGTGCAGACTCTCGCGAACCATCTCTTCGGCAGACAGGCCGGCCGCGTGTTTTTTGAGGGCCAATGCCGCCGACTGGGCATACATGCCCCCGGAGCCAATGGCCGCTACGTCGGCATCGGGTTCAATGACATCGCCCGTTCCTGACACCAACAGCAGATCATCTTTGGATGCTACAATCAGCATGGCCTCCAGTTTCCGCAGATAACGATCTGTCCGCCAGTCCTTTGCCAGTTCGATTGCCGCCCGCTTGAGGTTACCGCCGTAAGCGTTTAATTTCTCTTCAAAGCGTTCGATCAGGGTAAACGCGTCGGCGGTAGAACCGGCAAAACCGGCCAGCACTTTACCGCCCATCAGTACGCGCACTTTCCTGACATTACTCTTGGCAACGGTATTGCCCATTGTGGCCTGCCCATCGGCACCGAGCGAAACGTGGCCATTGTGCCGGATGCCGACCACGGTAGTTGCATGAATTTTAGGTTGCATGAATTTTGAGTTATTGGGTGGTATAACGTTTAAGGTGAGGTAAAAAGTTGTACAGTTGTGCAGTTATAGAGTTGTAAAGTTGCTGGCGCACCCCCAACCCTATAACTGCACAACTGTACAACTCTACAACTTTTCACCCTTCTGCAAACGGAATGGGGCGGTTCACGCTTTCCTGAAGCGAGATAAACGTTTCAGTACGTTGAATACCGCTTACTTTCTGGATTTTATCGTGCAGCACTTCGCGCAGATGCTGGGTATCCCGACAAACGATTTTGGCGAAAATACTGTAGATGCCCGTCGTGTAGTGAACATTCACGACTTCGGGAATTTTCTCTAATTGGGTAGAAACTTCTTCGTAGAGTGAGCTTTTATCTAAATAAATACCCAGAAAAGCACTAATGTCCCAACCGAGTTTGGCATGGTCGATGACCAATTGCGACCCGCGAACAATGCCCATCTGCTTTAATTTATTCATCCTGACGTGAACCGTACCGCCCGAAACGAAAATACGCTTGCCAATTTCGGTGTATGCCATGTTCGCATCCTGCATGAGCAGACTCAGAATCTTGAGATCGGTGTTGTCAATTTCTAAATTTTTCTCGGTCATTTTCGTCTATTTTTTGATGAGTGCTAACAAAAATATATATTTTTTAGATGAGTTGTAAATTTTTAGAAAATTTTATGTAAAATTTGCAATGAATTGACACAATGCCTTACATTTGCATTGTCAAGTTGATCGAGCGGGGTCACACGCCGGTCTTCTTGACTTTTCCGCTTCGGCGGACCGTTTTCACACTGTAGGATGTCGAAATTGGCAGACGTGCCCTCCTGTCTCGGGGGTGGTGATAAGGGATAAACGCAGCGTAATGCCGCCCGTCGTGGATTCGTCCGCAACGAGCGACTGGGGTTGACCACCAGAGTTGTGCTATGGCTAACTGCACCGTGGGTGGTTCGAGTCCCCCTCCTACAGCATTCGATCTATAGGTCGATCTGATTTTAGTTTGTTGATGAAGTGTAATTGAACACGCCGGCTCCCCGATGAGTCCGGCGTTTGTTTTTTTATGCGTATTTTTGCGATTTACTACGCAAGACTCCTCCGTTATTCCGACGTGAAACATATCCGTAATTTTTGCATTATCGCCCACATTGACCACGGTAAAAGCACGTTAGCCGACCGTTTGTTAGAATTCACCAACACCGTCGGTGCCCGCGACATGCAGGCGCAATTGCTCGACAACATGGATCTGGAACGGGAGCGTGGCATCACCATCAAGAGCCATGCCATCCAGATGAATTATACGTACAAAGGCGAGGTTTATACGCTCAACCTGATTGATACGCCCGGCCACGTTGACTTTTCGTACGAAGTGTCGCGCTCGATTGCGGCTTGCGAAGGTGTTCTGCTCTTAGTAGATGCCGCACAGGGCATTGAAGCACAGACGATTTCGAATTTGTACTTAGCCCTGAACAACGACTTAGTCATTATTCCGGTGCTGAACAAAATTGACCTGCCGGGAGCCATGCCCGAAGAGGTGAAAGACGAAATGGTGGAACTGCTCGGCTGCGACCGCGACGATATTATTCCGGCCAGCGGTAAAGAAGGCATTGGCGTTCCCGAAATTCTGGCGGCTATTGTTGAGCGGATTCCGGCTCCGCTTGGCGAACCTGACGGCGAGTTACAGGCCCTGATTTTCGACTCACACTTCAATTCATACCGGGGCATCGAGGTTATTTTTCGGGTCAAGAATGGCCGTATTCGCAAAGGCGACCGGGTCAAATTCATGAACACCGGCAAAGAATACAATGCCGATGAAGTAGGAACGCTGGGTTTGGTGCAGGTGCCGAAAGACGTGATCGAATGTGGCGACGTAGGTTACCTGATTTCAGGAATAAAAGTTGCCAAAGAAGTCAAG
>JANPJE010000276.1:0-2461 GCA_031425355.1 Spirosoma sp.
TGCGAAACAAAGGGCGCGGCATCGACTACAAACAGATTTTTCACGTCGTGCGCCTGCTGGTACTTATTCAGGGCTGATTTTTGCGGATCGTTGCCCATCCGAACCGTGCCAACTTCGTGAATGATACGTCCGGGTGCAGCCAGACCGTAGCCGTGAGCCGAATCGGGACCGGGTTTTGGGCCGAGCGCAATGCCGCCCATCGAGTGAATGATTTCCTCGAACGTATCCTGCATGTGCTTGGCCTGCTTTACTTCATAATCAGACCATTTGTAGTGAAAACGCAGGGTCGGAATGCCGTATTTATCCACCGCGTTCGGGTCAATTTCGCAGTAATTAGTTTCCAAAGGCACCGGCTCGCCCCGTCCTGACATACCGATATATGCACCGTAGAACCGCCGGTAGTCATCTTTTAGTCCGGCACCGTAGCCTCCGCCCGGCTTCATTTTGCCATCCCGACCCGGTATAACTTTGTGCATAGCTTCGATACCACCGCCAAAACCATAACCGGGCATTCCCATGCCGCCCCCGTATTCAATGTGGTAGCCGCGCGGGAAATCCAGCTTTTTGTTGTCCAACCACCAGGGCGTAAAGACGTGCATTCCACCCACACCATCTTCATTATAGCGTTTTCGATCCATCAGAGCCGGTATAAATCCTGAGCGGCTGGCTCCGGTCGAATCATTCAGGTATTTGCCGACCACGCCACTGCTGTTAGCCAACCCATTCGGGAAACGCGACGACTTGGAATTGAGCAGAATCCTCGCTGACTCACAGGTACTTGCACCCAGCATTACGGCTTTGCCCCGCACCGTTATTTCCTGTAAAGTGCGCGTATCTACGTAACTCACGCCCGTTGCCAGCCCGGTTTGCGGATCGGTCATTACCTCACGGGCCATCGCTCCGTTGATGAGCGTTACGTTGCCCGTTTTGACGGCGGGAATGCAGAGCACCGACGAGGCCGAAAAGTCAGCATACGCCTGACAGCCCCGGTTGCATTGATGGCAATAAAAACAGGACCCCCGTTCTTTATTAATGGGTTTTGTGAGGATGCTCAATCGCGATGCAAGAACCGGAATGCCAATGCTCTGGGCACCTTTCCGAATCATCAGCTCATGCAGGCGCGGTTTGGGTGGCGGCAGAAAGATTCCGTCAGGTTCGTTGGGATAGTTATCCATTGAACCGAAAACGCCGATGAGCCGATCCACTTTATCATAAAACGGCTTCATGTCGTCGTAGGTGATCGGCCAGTCGTCGCCAACGCCCGTCAGCGACCGGCGCCGGAAATCGTCGGGGCCGAACCGGAGCGAAATACGTCCCCAGTGGTTGGTACGTCCGCCGAGCATCCGCGACCGGAACCAGTGAAATTCGGTGCCCTCTTTGGATGAATATGGCTCACCGTCAATGTCCCAGCCGCCCCAGGCTGCGTCGAAGTCACCACCTGAGCGGGCGGCAGTAGCAGCACCGCGCCGTGGCGACTCATACGGCCATTTGAGTTGCGTAATGTATTTTGGGTCGGCGGGGTCATAATAGCCACCGGCTTCGAGCAGGGCCACTTTAGCCCCTGCTTTGGCGAGCATATAGGCAGCCATGCCGCCCCCCGCACCAGAACCAACGATGACCACATCGTAGATTAGCGGGGCTTTTTTGAGTTGTGGAATATCCATCCGTTAGCAAATAGAGTCGATAAAACCAGTGATACGTCGGTCAGCCTAATAAGCCGGGCAGGGTTTGAATTTACTGATGATGTTTCTGGAATGTGCCCGGTCAGCCGACTTTACTACGTTGCCTTCTCGATATTTTGAAACAACTGCTCATGCTGTTCTTTGAAGATACGCTGCATAAGCGATTTTATGGGCAGAGCGGTTCTGAAATCTATTGTTTCGTTAATTATTGTGAACCTATTTTCAGAACGAAGTATGAAGTTCATGTCAATTTTAGTGAGTCTCATGACTGTGGCGACCATGACAACTATTTTTTCATTGTTGTTCTTTTTGATAGAAACAGGATAAGTAAAGGAGAAAGGAACAATACCAAACTTCAAGGTTTCGTGTACTAAATAATTGCCATTACCCAGAGTATCAATTTTAGAAATAACGGGATGAACAGAAGCGAATCTCTGCATATTTGTCAGATAGTCAAAAACAAAATCAAGTGGTTTGTTTATTTTGAAGATTAAATTCATCTTAGTGCTTGTAAAATCTGTTTTTTTCAAGCCTTTATATTAGTAATTACGTAAGTTCAATTTGCCTATTTATTTTTCTCTGCTTTCTCTAAATTTTGCTTCACTCTAAACTCCGCAATTCGGGTTATTAAATCCAAGGGCATTGGTTGATCGAGCGGAAATTGAATCGACCCTTTGCCTGTTTTATAGATAGAGAGTTCTTCTTTAAATGCTTCGTTGCCTGTTGGCGTAGCATACAGTCCGATATGGCTTTTGAACGCGGCAAAGTAAATCAGATTA
>JANPJE010000277.1:0-4367 GCA_031425355.1 Spirosoma sp.
CCGTGCTTAGTACGTTGCTCGATGCGCCGTATATAAGCACAGACCCCACGCATCAGGGCTTGCTGCTGCATTCGATTTATCACCAGCCCAATGGGTGGGATTACGTACCGGCAGGCAGTAAAGTCGCCAATGGCGAATCGAGCATGTGGGGCGATTACCACATCCGCGAAGTGGCGCTGTACGTACAGCGAATTATCCGTAACGAGCCGTATTACGCCTTTTTCAACCGGATCGCCGGACCGTATTTACCATGAGCGCGAAATACAAACCCCGCTATTCACGAATGGCCCAGCTAAAATCGGCTGCGGATTTGCAGAACTATCTACAAATCAACGGTATCGGTTTGCCCTTCGATGAAACGCTGCTACCGCCCGCCAACAGTCCATTCGGTCGCCCGATTCAACTCAAGTCGGGTAAAACCATCGGGAACAGCCTGTGTATTCTGCCGATGGAAGGCTGGGACGGCACAACCGATGGCCGACCCACGGATTTCACCCGCAATCGCTGGACGAAATTTGCCGTCAGCGGGGCTAAGCTGCTGTTTGGGTGCGAGGCCGTAGCGGTCTGTCATGCGGGCAAAGCGAACCCGAATCAGTTGGTGCTCAACGCTGATACGTTCCCCGATTTTGTTGAACTGCGACAGCAAATTCTCCGTCAGCATGGCGAGGAATTCGGACGTACCGACGACCTGCTGATTGGTCTGCAACTGACACATTCGGGGCGGTTTTGCAAACCCGATAGTCACAAAACCTTTGCCCCGAAAATCCTGTATGCTCATCCGTACCTCAACGCCCGGTTTGGGATGGCGGCTGATTACCCGACGCTGACCGACGACGCTATCGACCAGATTATTGACCAGTATGTCGATGCGGCTGTGCTTGCTCAAAAGGCCGGGTTCGATTTCGTCGATATTAAGCATTGTCACGGCTATTTGGGCCACGAATTTCTGAGCGCGGTGAATCGGCCCGGCAAGTATGGCGGGAGTTTTGAGAACCGCACCCGCTATTTACGCAACATTGTGTCGGGTATTCGGCAAGCCGCTCCGGGGCTGGAAATGGGCGTCCGCCTGAGCGCATTTGACTGGGTGCCGTTCAAAAAAGGCCCGGACGAAGTGGGTATTCCCGAACCTACTGTCCAGTACAACTTTGCATTCGGCGGGCAAGCCGACGGGCTGGGCATTGACCTCACCGAGACAAAAGCCCTGCTTGCCCTTGTCGAATCGCTGGAAATTCAGTTGGTGTGCATCACGGGCGGAAGTCCATATTATAACCCTCATCTGATGCGCCCTGCCCTGTTTCCACCATCAGATGGTTACCTGCCGCCCGAAGACCCGCTGCTGGGCGTGAAGCGGCAACTCGACGTAACGCATGAGCTTAAACGGGCTTTTCCAAACTTGGTCATCATCGGGTCCGGGTATTCGTATTTGCAGGAATGGTTGCCTAACGTAGCGCAGTACGTGCTTCGAACCGGCATGGCCGATAGTGTGGGTTTCGGACGGATGGTACTCTCCTACCCGACCATGCCCGCTGATATGCTGGCGGGTCAAACCCTAACCCGCAACCTAATTTGCCGTACCTTTTCGGATTGCACCACCGCCCCCCGCAACGGGCTGATATCGGGTTGCTATCCTTTAGACCCGTACTATAAAAAACTACCGGAAGCCGAAGAGTTGAAAGCCATAAAAGAGACACTATGAAACCGGTAGCCTTCATAACGGGTGGAAGCCGGGGCATTGGCTACGGAATCGGGGAGAGGCTGGCTGATGCCGGGTTCGACCTGGCAATTAACGGCATACGGTCTGAAGAAGCGGTTCAAGATGCACTGGATGGGTTGCGAAGTCGAGGGAGCGAGGTCATTTACTGCCCCGGTGATGTTGCGTCAACATCAGCCCGTAGTGAGATGATGCAAATGATAAAAACGCATTTCGGGCGGCTTAACGTGCTGGTAAACAATGCGGGCGTAGCACCAAAGGAGCGCCGGGATATTCTGGAAGCGACCGAAGAAAGTTTTCAGTACGTGCTGTCAACCAACTTGCAGGGAGCTTATTTTCTGACCCAGGCTGCGGCCAACTGGATGATTGCGCAACGGGCGGAGCAGCCTGATTTCCGGGGATGTATCATCAACGTATCGTCCATTTCGGCCACGGTGGCGTCGGTGAATCGGGGCGATTATTGCGTGGCGAAAGCGGGGTTGAGCATGGCAACACAATTATTTGCCGCCCGGCTGGGCGAATACGATATTCCGGTGTACGAGGTGCGGCCGGGTGTGATAAAAACAGATATGACGGCGGGCGTAACGGCCAAATACGATACGCTCATCGACGCGGGGCTTTGTGTTCAAAAACGCTGGGGCCTCCCCGACGATGTGGGCCGGGCCGTTGCTTCGCTGGCGAAAGGTGATTTTCCGTATTCGACGGGTCAGGTTATTCTGGTCGATGGCGGGCTGACGTTGCCGAGGCTTTAAATGGTTTGATGTTTGTGGTTTGTAGTTGCGGTTCCCCGGCGGGACTACAAACCACAAATATCAAATTACAAACTGTAAACTCTTCCTTAAACCAATCAATCGCATGAACACAAATCCAATTTCCCGGCGTAATGTCCTCAAAGCGGGCGCGGTCGGTACGCTGGCGGCTGTTGGCCTGCCCACCTACATTCCGGCGAGCGCGTTCGGAGCTAACGACCGCGTTCGGGTGGCCGTGATCGGCATCAATAGTCGCGGTAAAGACCACATTCAGGGTTTTCAGAAGCAAAAAGACGTGGAGGTAGCCATGCTCTGCGATGTGGACAGCACAGTTTTGCAAAATGGAGCCGCTGAGTTTGAGAAGAGATACAACAAAAAAGTCCAGACCATGGCCGATTTGCGGCAGGTGTATGACGACAAGAACATCGACGCAGTGAGCATTGCTACGCCTAACCACTGGCACGCGCTGGCGGCTATCTGGGCGTGTCAGGCGGGTAAGGATGTGTACGTCGAAAAGCCCGGAGCGCACAACCTCTACGAAGGTCGTAAACTCGTTGAAGCGGCCCATCGCTACAACCGAATTGTGCAACATGGCGTGCAGTTACGGAGTTCGGTGGCCATTCAGGAAGCCATCAAACACCTGCGCGACGGACTGATTGGGAAGGTGTATATGGCGCGGGGATTAGTCTACAAATGGCGTCCCGACATTGGCAACAAAGGCCCATCGCCCGTTCCATCCGAACTAAACTGGAACCTCTGGCAGGGACCCGCACAAGCCAAAGAGTTTAGCAAAAACTACGTTCATTACAACTGGCACTGGTTTTGGGAGTACGGTAACGGCGACATCGGCAACCAGGGAATTCACGAAACAGATCTGTGCATGTGGGGATTAGATGTGGGTTTACCCGAAGAAATCACCTCGGCGGGCGGCAAGTTTCTCTGGAACGACTGCAAGGAAACGCCCGAAACACTCACCTCGATTTACAAATACCCGAAAGAGGGGAAAGTCATTCAGTTTGAGGTACGCCCGTGGATGACCAACAAAGAAGACGGCGTCGAAATTGGCAACATTTTCTACGGCGACAAAGGGTACATGGTCATCAACGGGTACTCGGATTATAAGACGTTTTTGGGGAAAGAACGCGCACCCGGCCCGGCCCGCAACGAAGGGGGCGATCACTACGCGAACTTCATCGAAGCGGTGCGGTCGCGGGACAAGTCGAAGCAGAACGGTCCCGTCGAAACGGCGCATCTGTCGTCGGGAATTGCGCATCTGGGCAACATCGCTTACCGACTGGGACGCACCCTGCACTTCGACCCAAAAAATGAGGTGTTCGTGAGCGATAAAGAAGCGAATCAGATGCTTACCCGCAAGTACCGCGCTCCGTTTCTGGTGCCGGAGAAGGTGTAGATCAGTTTTTGGTATAGCGTCTGCAATAGAGTCGGGTTTGAGAACCCGACTCCACGAAAATCTAAAGCCGCAACAAAATCCAACCTTTCCCTCATGAAGCCAACCACTACGTCTGAACCCTTTTCAACAAATCGGACCGTTATCAGCCAGCTTTTGCAACTGCCGGTGCTGGTGGCGGCTCTCGGCTACTTGGTCGATATGTACGATCTGTTTCTGTTCAGCGTGGTGCGGGTGCCGAGCCTGAAAGCTCTCGGCGTTGACGGCGACCGGCTGCTCAGCGAGGGCATTCTACTGCTCAACGCGCAGATGGCCGGTTTGCTGATTGGCGGTATTTTCTGGGGTGTTCTGGGCGATAAAAAAGGGCGACTTTCTGTGCTGTTCGGCTCCATCCTGCTTTATTCGCTTGCCAATATTGCCAACGGTTTTGTTACAACGATAGACCAGTACGTATGGCTTCGGTTTGTGGCCGGGCTGGGATTAGCAGGTGAACTGGGCG
>JANPJE010000278.1:0-3445 GCA_031425355.1 Spirosoma sp.
TTTTTGAAGTAGTAAGTTGTTAAGTGGTAAGTCATTAATTGGTAGATGAGGGTAAGCCACTTACTCCTTACCACTTAACAACTTATCACTTAATATACAACCACTTGTTGTACAACGCTTTCTGCGCCGATGTTGGATTAGCAACCGGCTCTAATCGGTAGCTGAGTAACGGATTTTGGGTTAGCGTCACGGGAATTTCGCGCAGGAATCCGGCCCGGTTGACGCGCACTTTTACGGTTTCCCCCGCATCACGACCACTGATGAGCCGAAGCAAATCATCACCCACGCGAATATCGTCTACCGAAATGATTTCGTCGCCCACGTTCAGGCCGTCATTGTAGGCCGCCGATCCGCGCCGAACGCTTGAAATGGTTGATCTGCCGTTGGCGATGGTCGTGGCCGCACCCAGAAAACCATCCTGCGTTTTTGCCGCTACGTTGACCAACTGCAATCCCACCGGCTCAAAATACGCGTTGTAGTTCAAGGGTTCGGCGGTATTGACGCCTATAGTGAAAAAGTCGTCGAGTTTACGACCCGCAACCTGCTTTGCCGCCCGGCGAAATTCGTCGTCAGTGAAGCCGCGTTTTTGCTTCTTGTAGTATTCGTTATACAGCAGCCGCATCAAATCATCCATGTTGCGTTCGCCGTTGCTGCCCGCCAGAATTGCCAGGTTCAGCACGGTTCCAAGCACACTGCCTTTGCTGTAATACGAAATGGTGGTATTGGCTGAGTTTTCGTTGGGCCGGTAACCTTTAATCCACGCATCCCAGCTTGATTCAGCCACCGATTGCACCCGCGTACCGGGCTGATTCTCAACGTCGGTGATGCCCGAAGCCACTAAATTTAAATACGCATCGGGCGTATGAAAACCGGCCCTTCTCAGAATGTATTCCTGATAAAACGACGTACAGCCCTCTGCCAGCCAAAGCATGTGGGTATAATTCTCGTTTTCATAATCGAACGGCCCGAGCGCGACGGGCCGGATGCGTTTCACATTCCAGAGATGGAAATATTCATGGGCGACAAGCGACAGAAACCGTTTGTAATTGGCTTCGGTGGCGTAGGCGTTACGTGTAGTTTCGAGGGTGGTCGAGTTGAGGTGTTCAAGCCCACCACCGCCCGGCGGAATATGATGGACGATGAAGGTATAATGCGTGCACGGATGCTCACCCACGATGGAAGCGGCTGATTCGCAAACACGCTTATAATCAGCCGCTAAACGTTTTTCATCATAATCTACCTCACCAAACATGGCTACCGTATGGGGAATATTGGAGGCCGTAAAACCAAACGTTTTGTGGTTGCCAATTTCAATCGGCGAATCGACCAGAATATCAAAATCGGCGGCCTCATAGGTGTAATTCTGGCCAGCAACCGGCTCGAGTCCAGTGGCAACGTTTTTCCAGGTTTTATACGGTTGAACGACGACACGTAACGGTATTTTTTTCAGCGCATCGTGGTACATAAATACGCCCGCCGGAGTGACGTAGCCGTGGTCGGCGTCCACAAAACTCGTTCGTACGGTCAGTTCATTGGCGTACACCCGGTAATGAACCGTCAGGTTATCGTCTGACGAATACACGCGCCATGCATTTTTGCGGATTTTCTCACTCGGGACCATTTTTCCGCCAACGGAAGCCGTGAATCCCTCAACGTTTTTGGCATATTCCCGAATCAGGTACGAACCCGGTGTCCAGACCGGCATTTTAATATCGACGTAGCCATTTTTCTTAGCGTTAGTGGCCGTTGCTACGTTTTTCAACTGCATGTCAACCTCGAAATAATGCGTCTGAGGCTGGGGCATCGACAGTACGTAGGTGACACTCGGCGATGCGGCAGGTGGATTTTCTTCGTCGGCTATAGCAGCGGTAGCCGGAGACTGAAAAGGAGTAAAAAATGTCCAGACAGTAAGTAAATACAGGAGCCGGGCGTTTTTTTTCATACGGAAACAGGAATACCTTCGTTTTTTGTCCAGAATTGACATGATATTTGTCAATTTGCTGGCGAAACTACAACTCAATTTACAAAGAGTGGTTCTGTTTCCGGTTTAAAATTTGTGGTTTAGGCTTCTTAGTGAACCGAAAACAACAAACGACAAACAACAAACCTGATATTAACTGTTGATTTTAACTATGCCCTATTCGACCGCCCAACCGGGTTTATACCAGTCGCTCCGCCCTTTCGTTAGTCGGTTGCTGTTTTTTCTGACTCCTGGGCTACTACTTACATTGTCGGCGTCGGCCCAGCGCACCCAGAGCCATGCCGAACCGGACTACCATTACCGCAATGGTATTGAATTATTCGAGAAAGCAAATTATGCGGCTTCGCGCTATGAGTTTCGGCAATACCTTGAGCCGCGACGGGGCGACGGCTCCCAAACGCTGCTCAATACTGGCGATCAGAATGCGGTAGAGGCTGAATATTATATTGCCTTGACGAGTTTATACGTCGATGAACCGGGGGCGGAACTGCTCGTGGATCGTTTCGTGCAAAACCACAGCCAGCACCCGAAAGCCGGGCAATTGTACGGCGATCTGGGTACGTATTATTATAACCGGCAGGATTATACAAAGGCCATTGATTTTCTGGAGAAGGCCGTTGCGCAGAGCGGCAGCAATGCCCAGCAAACGAGCTATAAATATCAGTTGGGCCTCTCCTACTACAACACGCAGAATTTACAGCAGGCCCTGCCGCTGCTGAATGCCGTGAAGATTGATCCAAACTCGACCGATGCGCCAGCCGCGTCGTATTATGCGGGCGTGATAAATTTCAGAAACCGTAACTATAACGAAGCAGTGGCCGATTTTCGGCGGGTGGAAAACAATCCGATTTACCAGAATCAGGTGCCCAACTGGATTGCTCAATCGCTTTATCGCCAGCAGCGGTTTGATGATTTGCTGACGTATACCGAACCGCTGCTCAAGCGCAACAATGGCGCGACCGAACGCGGCCCGGGACTGAACGAAGTGGCGCTGTTCACGGCGGAGGTTTTTTACCAGCAAAATCAGTTTGCCAGAGCGATTCCGTATTACAAACAGTACATCAACGCCGTTGGCACGAAAGCACCGGGCGCGGTTAAGTTTCGCTACGGTCAATCGCTGTTCCGAACCGGCGCATACAATGACGCGATTACCCAATTAAAAACGCTGGCCGGAGGCAAAGACACAACGGCGCAGTATGCCGCTTATACGCTCGGTGTCAGCTACTTACAGACACAGAATCCAACGTATGCGCTAAACGCGTTTGATCAGGCCGGGCGGTTGTCGTTCAATCGCGACATTCAGGAGGAAGCCCGGTTTAACCACGCCAAACTACAGGTCGACCAGAATAATGGGGCCGATGCCGTCAGAGAATTAACCGCGTTTCTGAAGCAATACCCAGACAGCAAGTTTGAAAACGAAGCGAACGAACTGGTTGGTGAAGCGTATTTTGCGTCGAACAATTA
>JANPJE010000279.1:0-2962 GCA_031425355.1 Spirosoma sp.
TAATTTCGCTCAGAAACGCAAAAACAACCGCCGACCGGGGCCAATCAGCCGGTTGCTGGGCAAACTCCCGGCCATTACGGATGAGAACGGAAAACCCGCCGTGCCGGTGTTTATTTCCGAAACGGCATCCACGTTCTACGCTCGCACCAGCCCCGAAAAAACCAAAGAACACGTACTGAAATCGCACGTAACGGGCGTGGGCGTGAGCGACGGCGGATTGATTGCGCAGTTGACAGGAGCTTCGTTTCAGCAATACAATTTCTATCGCAATTCGCTTCTTATTCTTCAAAAAGACATTCCATCGCCAATTGGCAGCCAGTGGGAAACGGTTTATACATTTCGGCTGAAAGACACCGTTTCGCTGAACAACGCGGTCTGTTACGAAATTGAGTTCACGCCCAAACGAGCCAGTGATCTGGCTTTTGTCGGAACCGTTTGGGTCGATACGCTTCAGAAGGCACTGGCGCAGATTGATGCCCGCGTCGACAAGCGGGCCAACATTAATTTTGTCGATGAACTGCACATCGAGCAGGAATGGGAAACGACAGCGTCGGGCATCCGGTTTCCAATCCAGACGCAAGTCACCATCGACACCGACGAACCGACTCCCCGTGCCCCCGGTGCGCTGGTTCGCTTTCTGACGTCTGCCACGAACATCATTGAGAACCAACCCAAAGACGCCGGCTTTTACGATCCGTCTATCGAACTGGCCGACAATTACCGGGAAACAGACAATACATTCTGGCAACGAATACGTCCTAATTCACTATCGCCCGACGAGTTTCGGGCCATGCGGGTAGTGGATTCAGTGCGTAATGTACCGTTTGTGAAAGTAGCCGGTGAAATCATTAAATTGGGTGTGCTGGGCTACGTGCCGCTTGGCAAATGGAACCTTGAACTGGGGCCAATCCTGTACACGTATGCCAATAATAGTGTTGAAGGAAACCGGTTTCGGCTGGGCCTGCGCACCAATATGGGGTTCAGCAAGAAATGGCTTTTGAGCGGATACGTAGCGTATGGTACTCAGGATCAAAAGTTTAAGTACAGTGCCAACATCGAGTACATCCTGAGTCGGAAACCCTGGACGGTCGTTGGCTTTCGGGATAGTTATGATCTGGAACGCGTTGGCGTATCGGCAGACAACATCGGCAATAATTCATTGTTTGCCGCTTATTCACGTTTTGGCACCATCCGGCGGCCTTATTTTCAGGAAGAAAAACTGGTTTATGTACGGCGCGAAATGGGGCGGGGTTTCACGCAGACGCTGGCTATTCGTACCCGTTGTTTCGAGCCGCTGTTTCCCTTCGCGTTTCAGGCCAATAACAACGACCAGACACTCAAGAGCCGCTACAAACTTACGGAACTGATTTCAGAAACCCGCTTTGCCCCCGACGAAGTCATGTTGCAGAACGATAACGTGCGGGTTAGTGCCGGTGCCACCCGCAAACCAATTTTTACGCTGCGCTACAATATCGGTCTTCGGAATGTGCTCGGCAATGATTTTACGTACCAGCGCATCGCCCTGACCATGAAGCACTCGATTCGGCTGGGCGTGCTGGGCAGAACGTATTATAACCTCGGGGCGGGCATTATTCCGTCAACGGTTCCGTATCCACTGCTGTATATGCCGTTGGGCAATGAGTCGTCGTTCTACGTCGGCAACGCGTTTAACCTGATGAATTATTTCGAGTTCATTAGTGACCGCTGGGCTACGGTGCAGGTGGAACATAACTTTAACGGATTGTTGTTCAATCGTTTACCATTACTACGTCGGCTAAAGTGGCGCGAATTAATCACGGCTAAAATGTTGATCGGCAGTGTTTCGTCTGAAAATACGGCACTCATTCCGGCCGTTAACGCAACCGGTCAGGCCGTTGAGGGATTCAGTTCGCTGACGAAAACGCCGTATATCGAAGTCGGTTACGGCATCGACAATATCTTCAAAGTGCTACGTGTAGATGCCATCCACCGGCTCACCTACCGCGACAATATCAGCAACACGGGCATTCCCATAACGCCGTTTGCCATCAAATTATCGGGCTGGCTGGCATTTTAAGAAAGAGTCAGGAGCTGGTCAAATATGGTCAGGTATTGTCAGAGAATAGTCAAGGATTGTCGAGCCATAGTCAGAAAGTAAGTGACGGCTTCCTAACCATATCCTGACAACCCCTGACTATTTTCCTGACTAATTTATCGCTGCTTTTGCCAGCACCTCTTTGACCGTCAGGTTTTCGAGCGAGGCAACTACTAAATCGGCGCGGCTGAGTGTCTCCGGCGAGCCAATTCCTACCACAAACATACCGGCCCGTTTACCGGCTTCAACACCCGCAACAGCATCTTCAAATACGACGCACTCCGCCGGGCTAACCTCCAGTTCGGCAGCTCCGTTGGTGAACACCTCCGGGTCGGGTTTGCCTTTGCTGATTTTAGTGCCGTCGATAATGGCATCGAAAGCGTTGGTCATTCCGATACGTTCCAGAATCATGGGAGCGTTTTTACTGACCGAACCGAGTGCAGTTTGCAGGCCGGCCTTCCGAACAAGCGAGAAAAAAGTAGGCACACCGGGCAAAATATCGTCGGACGTCATGCGGCTGACGAGTTCGAGATACCAGCCATTTTTCAGAGCGGCCAGTTCGGTTTTCTTCTCATCGGGCAGCGTCAGGCCACCATGCGCCAGAATAAGGTCCAGCGATTCCATACGACTGACCCCTTTGAGGGTCTCGTTGAATTCTTCTGAAAGATCGAAACCGAGTTCGTTGGCGAGCCGACGCCAGGCCTGAAAATGGTAAATAGCGGTGTCCACAATAACACCGTCGAGATCGAATAAAAAAGCTTTGATGGGCATACTACGTAGGAGTACAAACAAGCATACAGCCCTGAAGGCATGGGCGTATTTTGTTGAGTTAATCAGGTTTGAGTAGCAAAAGTAAGGCTTTTACGGTAGGATTGGGGCTAAAAAAAG
>JANPJE010000280.1:0-5873 GCA_031425355.1 Spirosoma sp.
GCTTGGCTACCGGAACAAGCGGATTGCTATTTTGTACTCTGCGTCGTATTCGCTGCCCATCGCCGACATTCGTCAGGCCGTTGAGCAGCAGGGTTATTTTGTCGTTAAAATCAAGCTTGGGCAGCCGGGTACGCAGGCGCAGATGCTCGAAAAAGACCAGCAGCGACTAACGGAAATTCATAACGTACTGAAGAATCTGACCACACCGCAAACGCCTAACGGGCGAATCCTGTACACCCTCGACCCGAATGCCCGCTACGAACGAAAGGAAACGATGCTTCGCCTGCTCGACCATGCCCGCAAAATCGGTGCGTTTGAGCAACTGTTACTGATTGAAGAACCACTTTTCGAGACGAATGAGGAGCTGGTTGGCGATGTGGGTATCCGGCTGTGTGCCGATGAGAGTGCGCACGACTACGACGGGGCCATCCGCCGATTGCAGCAGGGATACCAGGCGTTGGTGCTGAAGGGTATCGCCAAAACGCTTAGCCAGTCAATGAAAATGGCGAAACTGGCGCATGATCGCGGTATTCCGTGCCTGTGCGCCGACCTCACCGTGAACCCCATTCTGATTGACTGGAACAAAAACTTAGCCGCCCGGCTGCAACCGTTTCCCGGCTTAGGCATGCAACTTCTCGAAGCCAACGGCGATTTGAACTACCGCAACTGGAAAACGATGATGACGTATCACCCGCGCGGCACGGCCTCCTGGACACGGGCTAAACAAGGCGTTTTTGAACTGGATGATGCTTTTTACGCCGAAAGCGGGGGTATTTTGATGCCGTCTACTCATTATGAAGCAATGTTCGGCTGATTTTATTCACCAGCCTGGCTGTTGCCTGCTTCTCCTTACATCTTTAACCACTCCCGGAAACTGGCTGGGCGACGATCGATGCAACTGTAATAAACCGCCAGTAAACCATTGACCATAAGGCAGATAAAAATCGTTGATAACTGGCCCCTGCGACTGTTCATCGGGATAGCCATGCCCAGCATAACAAGCCAGACAATCACCATAAGGACGCACACGGCTATTTTTTTGAATTTATCCATATGGGTAATTAGTTAGAAGGCTACTTTCTGTTTTGTTCTCGCCAAACAGAAAGTAGCCTCTTGTATCTCCTGATTTTGCCGGGTTATCGGCTCCCCGAATACCGTGCGGGCATACTGTTTTTTGGGGTACTTTTCTGGATGAATGTTCGCAGGTGTTCGTTGCTGGTGGCGAGGTCTTCTTTGCGGAGGTACATCATGTGGCCGCTCCGGTAGCCTTCCCAATCTATCCGGTCTTTCAACTTACCGCTGGCGTCCATCTGCCACATGTTGTATTTGGCGTTGAAGTAATCGCACGCACCATCGTAATAGCCCGACTGCACCAGTACGTGCAGATACGGATTCTGGGCCATTGCCTGCCGCAGGTTTTCGCCGGTTTTGTTGTTGGTATTGTCCCACGGGCGTACCGGGCCGAACATGTAGTATTTCAGGTCGGTTTTGTAGTTGAGTTCTTCGCGCATGAACATGTTAATGGCGGGCGTGAACGAGTGCAGCCACGAGGTCAGTTCGGAGTTGTAATCGGGCGCGACACCGGCATCTTTGCTATCCATTCCCAGATACCGCGAATCCAGGCGGCCAACCGTCTGGCTTTTATCACGCAGCAATTCTTTCCAGAAAAAGTCTGCCGGTACGTCCAGATTCTGTTGCATGACCACCTCTTCCGACAACCCAGAATACCGCGCTACTTTCTTGGCGATGTCTTTTCGTTTCTGATCGCTCATCGAACCGCCCATGGCCAGCGCTGGCAGGTATTCCGAAATCGTAAACGCTTCTACTTCGGGCAGTATGTCGGTCAGGTCTTTCTTCTGTAAATCAGCCGGTAAGGCTTTATGATACCAGGCTGTAGCCGCAAAATAGGGGAGTTTCAACGCGCCTTTTGCCGGGCCGTCGCGGTCGATGCCGAGGTCTGTCGGCGACACCAGAATTACCCCGTTCAGGTACATCCAGTGCGCGTTTTGCAGTTCCAGAGCCAGACCTGATACGCGCGTTGTGCCGTAGCTTTCGCCAATCAGGTATTTGGGTGATGCCCAGCGATTCTGGCGACTGACGAACGTATTGATCCAGTCGGCCAGGTACTTGATGTCAGCGTTGACACCGAAGAATAATTTTGCTGCGGGAACATCCTTGTTGGTAGGCCGCGAAAAACCTGTATTGACCGGATCGACATACACAATATCGGCGACGTCGAGAATCGAGTTCGGATTGTCTTTAATGCCGTAGGGCTGGATGGGATAGCCCTCATCATCAATTTTCAGAATGCGCGGGCCGGTGTAGCCAATCATCATCCAGACCGACGCCGTGCCGGGACCACCATTGAACGAAATGACCAGCGGACGGGCGGCCCGGTCGGCCACATCGGACCGTTCGAAATAAGTGAAAAATACGCCCGCAACCGCCTTACCTTCTTCATCCCAGACCGGAATCGTGCCAACGGTGGTTTTGTACGGTACGCGCTGGCCTTTAATGGTGACCTGTCCGGTAGTAACTACCTGTGAATCAATGTCCAATCCACGCGAAAGAGAGGACGGTTTCGTTTCTTTCGGCGGCTGTTTGTCGGGGTTGGCGGTTTTCTGTGCGAAGGTGGCGGTGATGGCGTAGCAGCCGATAAGTAGAAGAAGGAAAGCGTGTTTCATAAGAACGGAAATGATAGACGAGTGAAATAAACAGCTATAGTTCAGGGTAACATTCGGTTTTTGACCGAATATAAGCAGTTTATGACAACGAATAACGTTCCGTCGTGCAGTCCGTTCGCTTAATCGAACGTATTCAGGAAATAGACACCGTTAGCGGCAATATCCGGTAGGGTTTCTACTACTAAAAACACTCAAATCAGTGGCAATCTTATCAAATCAATACCCCGGAAGCAGGGTCTGTTTCCCAAGCAGATAATGTGTGTTTGCAGGCCCGTTCTGTTTCGGGATAACGTAGAAATCAACAGCGTTTTACTGGCTCTTCGCGTGTTCTACAACGTCGTGTTTCCGAAACGATTCGCTTGCAATAGTCCGGAGCGTTGTGAGGGCAATGTTCACCGAATTATAGACGCTTTTCAACGTAATGTCCATCACCTCAGCCGATTGCTGATAGGTAAGTCCTTTCATGTACACTAAGTACAAAACCTCTTTCTGGCGTTTTGGCAATCGGTTCAACTCATGAATCAGTACGTTCTTTTGCAGGTCAAGTGTTTGCTCGTCAATGAGTTGACTTTCATAGGGCTGAACCAGAAACTCGGCTCTGTCGAAAATGGTGGTTTCAGAATCCAGCTTGTTCAGCCGGGCAACGGTATCGAAAAGCCTTCGCCGTAGGGACCGGTACAGATAAAAACGAATATTGTCGGTCGGTCCCAAACGCTGCCGATTTTCGTACAGATGCAAAAACAGTTCGTGCAAACAATCTTCAACCAACTGCTTATTACGAATCAGATTGTACCCATACCGGTAAAGATCAGCCGCAAACAGATCATACAGTTTCGAGAATGATTCCCCGCTGCCGTCACGAAACGTATTCCAGAGGGTAACGTGCTCACCAGAAGTCAGTTGATTAAGCATATGTAAGTAGATGACAGGTTATAGGAAAACACTACAGGCGGGCTATAAATAATTAAATCTGTAAGCCAGATCTACGATGTTAATTTATCAATGATGAATAATGATTTCATATTACAATACTAAGACAAACGTCTGAGTTTGACACTATTTTTTCCCGATAAATTTTTATGAGTTAATATAAAGCCGTATCTGATATTGGAAATAGTATAATGTATCGGCTTTGGATTCACCAATTGCCACTTGATACATTGATTCGTCTAATTTTTCACATAAAGCGTAGCCAATAAATTTATCTCTATTTCATTCGTATGTGTTGTCATCTTTATTTATCAATGATATAGTATTCGTCTAATCGCCTTTATTTTTGGCGTAATAGCATGGCATCGTTAATAACTGATGTTACGCCAATCCCATTTCTGGATATTGGCTGAGTTGATTTTTGAGGACGCTTAGTTCCGCAAAAGCCGCTTGCATGG
This sequence comes from Spirosoma sp., assembly GCA_031425355.1. Classification (GTDB taxonomy): domain Bacteria; phylum Bacteroidota; class Bacteroidia; order Cytophagales; family Spirosomataceae; genus Spirosoma. The sequence continues at coordinate 4,073 of JANPJE010000280.1, forward strand.
CTTTAAGATACAATCGCCCTTTCAGGGCAAAATGATTTGTATGGGCAGCCAATCGCAAACGCTCCAACTTAACGTAGGCGCAAATGCTGGCAAACAAATGGTTAGCTTGAGTACGGTGGGTGCGCGCAGGTGATTTCTCCAGCGACGCAGTCTGTTTGAGCGATTTATGATACTCCTCGATACCCCACCGTTTTTGGTAAGTTGTCAGGAGGTGTTGGTAAGTCATGGTCACATCAGTAGTGAGCAACAACAGTTCACCGACTGACCCATCCTTGTTGGGAAGAATGTCGCTACAGATCGCTACAGGTGCTTGCACCGAGCGAATGTAAACGGTCAATACGGTGCCTGGCTGGAGTTTTAAACTACTGATTTTGACAAACTTACCATTGGCTCGGTCGTGTTTGGAGAGGGCTACTTCCAGGTTGGACTTGACTGCGCCCAAGTAGTGGTGCTTCAAGCCTAAAATCAAGTTGATGTTGTCCGAATTGGTGTACCAGGAGTGGGCCAGCACGTAACGGAAGGGAACCGCATTTTGGTGGGCCTGTTGCACCATATCCTGAAACATCTGGTGCTTAGTTCGCTCTGACCGCCAGACCACTTTACGGGTTTTCAACTCGCACTGCTCGACTTTAATAACCGGCTCAAAGCTTAAGGGACATTGGCCTTTGGTAGTTTGGTAGAGTAAACTGACAAAATTGATGCCTCGCAGGTACTCACCACGGGTGTGGTCGTGGTGTGTGGTTACCAACCCATTCTGATCACTGTGGGGCTTGTAAGCGATACTATCATCAGTGAGTAATACTCCGTCGGGTTGCTGAATTTGGCGAATCAGGGGCTTAACGTGTTGCCACAGCGTTCGGTTATCGCCTTGAAGTCGGTTGAGCAGGTCGGTCACCGCATCGTGGCCTACGGCTCCATCAGTCAGCCGTGACAAACCGGTAGCTGTGGTCTGGCCAAAACTACTCAGTAAGTAATCCGTGTAGAGGTCGAGGGTTGTCTGCACACTCAAAATTAAACCTGCCGCTCAAAAGGTGGCGTAACATCAGTCGATATGTTTAGTTCGTGAAAAATGGGTCTTGGCTCTGTCCTGTTGATCCTGGTTGTGCGTCTGTAGTATTGCTCATTTTGCCGGTTCTATGAATTATATTGCATCCATCTTCTTTGAGTGTAATGAGTTCCGTTCAGCGTAAACTATGAAGATTCTGCACACTGCCGACTGGCACCTGGGGAAACGGTTGTATCGCCACGAGTTGACAGACGACCACTCGCGGTTTCTGGACTGGCTGAGTGAGACGATTGAGGAACGGCAGATTGACGTTTTAGTCATTGCCGGCGACATATTCGATACGACGAATCCAAACGACGGGTCGATGCAGTTATACTACCAGTTTTTGACCCGCATGTTGCCATTGCAACGCAGGATCGTCATTACTGGTGGGAATCACGACTCGTCCAGCAAGCTAAATGCGCCCCGCGACCTACTACATCATCTGAATATTCACGTCGTAGGATGCACGAGTGGAAACTGTGCCGAAGAAGTGCTGCGGTTGGCCAACGGATCGACCGATTTGCTAGTGGCAGCAGTCCCTTATTTGCGGGACGGTGATTTGCGACAATCCATTTCCGGTCAGACTTATGAGGATCGGGTTGAAGCAGTACGGATGGGCATTCGGAATCACTACCAACGAATTGCTGACCATTGCCAAGCTGCGTACAGCGATGTGCCGGTTCTGGCAATGGGCCATCTATACGTTAATGGATCGACGGTGTCAGAAAGCGAACGCGAGATTCACACCGTTGG
>JANPJE010000281.1:0-3058 GCA_031425355.1 Spirosoma sp.
CGAGCTGGCCATGAACCGCAAAACCCTGTACCGGAAAGTGCAGAGCCTGATTCAGATGCCGCCCGCCGACCTGATTCGTCAGTACCGGTTACGTAAAGCCGCTGAGTTGCTGAACACAGGCCACAACGTAGCCGAAACGGCTGACTTAACGGGCTTCAATACGCCCTCCCATTTTGCGACTGTTTTCAAGGAAACCTATCAGCAAACGCCCACCGAGTTCATGTCCAAACGCGTGAAAAAGGCTTGACTTTGGCTTTTTCACGCGTTCTACGGGCAAAATGCCCCGAATCTGACGATATCTGCCCCAAATTAGAATGCCCATCGGTGGGGAGAGGAAGACCTTTGAGCCAGCCAAACGGGCTACTTCTATCCACACCGTTTTTAATTTACCTCGCGCAGCCTCTCACCAGCCCCTTCTGTCAGTCATGCAACCGTACCAACAGTCCACCCCGCTTACTATAACCCTCGTTCTGGCCAGCACCGGCATGGTGCTGGCCGTTAGCCTCGCACTGATAGCTGCTGCCCTGTTTATGCTCACGCATCTGCAACCGCCCCAAATTACTATTCCCACTACTTTCTAACGATCACACCTATGAAACCTTTCCTTTTTTTGTTGGTGTGGTTGCTCCTGAGTTGTAGGCAAGGCACCCCCGAACCCATTGACCACCTCACGCAAACGGCCTGGTGCAATAGTTCGATGACGTACCGCTTTGGCTCCGACGGCAGTTTTGAGATGAAAAAATATGTAGGTGAGTTTGATTTAGCTGGTACCACGCTGACAACCGCCATCCGGGGCGACAAAACGTTGTTTCTGCTCATGCCCGGCCAGCCGGAATGTGAACTGGTGTTTGTTGGCAAGGACAAGTTCAGCATCAAAAAACTCAGCGGCTACAGTGTGCAGTTCGAGGTAAACAACAAGGGCGAAGCCGCCACCCTAACCACCATGCAGCCCAACGGTAACTTTAAAGCCACCAAAAAAGTGGACAAGGCCATCACCGAACTCAAAAAATAAACCACCAAAATCCCCAATTCTTCCATGAACAAACATCTTTCCTTCCTTGCTTCGGCCCTATTCATGAGTTGCCTGATGGCCGCTACTCCTCCTGGCAAACCCGGCAAGCGGCTACCCCAGTCTAGCGCGGCCCGACCTGTCCCTAAGCCAGTTGTTCCGAAAACACCCTACATCGACCGGCAGAACATGAACCTCGCCGTGAAACCCGGTGATGATTTTTACCAGTATGCCAATGGCGAATGGCTGAAGAAAAACGCCGTACCGGCGTCAAAGACCCGTTGGGGTAGCTTCGATATCCTGTACGAGAAAAGTCTTGATGCCATGAAAATGCTGCTCGAAGAGGCTGCCCAAAATCCCGGCAAAGGTCGGTTACACCAGATGGTGGGCGATTTCTACGCCAGCGGAATGGATAGTCTGGCGATTGAGCAAAAAGGTTTCGATCCAATCAAAGCCGATATCGCCCGCATTGAACGGGTGCAAAACAAAGCCGACCTGATGAACGAAATTGCCTATCAGCGTTCCCGGGGAAGTACTATGTTTTTCTCGCTGTATGTGGCGCAGGATAGCAGAAACGTCAGTAAGTATATGGTTCGGTTTGTGCAGGGGGGCACCACGCTGCCCGACCGTGACTATTACCTCAAAAACGATGCGCGCAGCCAGAAAATCCGGGATGCCTATCGGGATAACCTGACCAAAATGTTTGCCCTGATTGGTGAAGAATCCAGCCGGGCCGCTACCAACGCCGACGCGATTTTGACGCTGGAAACAGCTCTGGCCAATGCACAAATGACCCGTGTAGCGTCACGCGACCCAATCAAAACGTATAACAAACTGACGGTGACTGATTTCTCGAAGCAAACGCCCGGCATCAACTGGCGTGAGTGGATGCCTAAACTGGGCATTCCTCAACAAGACACGGTGCTGGTTCAAAGCCTTTCGTTCTATCATTCCATGGATAGTTTGCTAACAGCGACCCCGGTAGAGGCCCTCAAAGCGTACATGCGCTGGAACCTGCTCAAAAACGCGGCTCCGTATCTGAGTACTTCGTTTGTGAACCAGGACTTTGCGTTCAACAAGGTACTGTCGGGCCAGAAACAACTGACACCCCGCTGGCAGCGCAGAAGCAGACTGATCGACGAATCATTAGGCGAGTTATTGGGGCAACTCTATGTGCAGCGGTATTTTAAGCCCGAAGCTAAAGAACGGATGCTGGTGCTGATTGATAATCTCGAAGCCTCGTTTAAAGAACACATCAACGCTGTCGATTGGATGACTGCCGACACCAAAAAACGCGCTCTTACCAAACTCAGTGCATTTAAGCGCAAGATTGGCTATCCCTCCACCTGGAAAAACTACGATGGCGTAACCATCCGGCGCGACGATTTCTACGGCAATGTGCGAGCGACCAGTACTTGGTGGTACACCGACAATGTGAGCCGACTGGGCAAACCCGTCGATAAAACGGAATGGTTAATGACCCCACAAACGGTAAACGCTTATTATATGCCCGTGAACAACGAAATCGCGTTTCCGGCGGCTATTCTACAATTTCCCTTCTTCGATGCGGAGGCCGACGACGCTGTCAATTATGGGGCCATTGGCGCGGTGATTGGCCACGAAATGACACACGGCTTCGACGACCGGGGCCGCCAATACGATGCCGATGGAACCCTGCGCGACTGGTGGACCAAAGACGATGCGAGCAATTTTACCAAGCGCGCCGATAAAGTAAAAGAGCAGTTCTTTGGCTTCAAGGTGCTGGATTCGCTCAAAGTAAACGGTCAACTAACGCTGGGCGAAAACCTTGCCGACCTCGGCGGTCTGGCCATTGCCTACGATGCGTTTAAGAAAACAAAACAAGGCGGTGCCACGTCTGGTCGGGGCAGGGTTGAGATTGACGGGTTCACGCCCGACCAACGGTTCTTCCTATCGTGGGCGCAGGTTTGGCGGGCTAACATGCTGCCCGAATCGCAGGCTCAACAACTATTGACCGATCCGCACGCACCCAGCCAGTATCGTTGCAATGGCCCGCTAACCAATATTGAT
>JANPJE010000282.1:0-3126 GCA_031425355.1 Spirosoma sp.
GCTGGTATTTGCGTACCAGCAGATTAAAGGCGTAGTTCCGGCTCGACGGGTCGCGGTATTTAGTGAGGATTTCTTCGTCAGTCATTTTACTACAGTTTGTGGTTTGTAGTTTGTCGTTGGCTGACGCATCATCTCTTGCGTCAGCCAACGACAAACTACAAACCACAAACTGTAGTAAAATGACTGACGAAGAAATCCTCACTAAATACCGCGACCCGTCGAGCCGGAACTACGCCTTTAATCTGCTGGTACGCAAATACCAGCAGAAAATTTATTGGCATATCCGCAAGATGGTGATCGACCACGACGACTCCGACGATTTGGTGCAGGAAACGTTTATTAAAGTCTGGAACAGTCTGGAACAGTTTCGGGGTGATAGTCAGTTATATACATGGATATACCGCATTGCCACCAACGAGTGCCTGAACTTCCTTAATAAGAAGCGCCGACGGTTTTTTCTGCCCATTGGTGACGTTGAAGGGGAATTGATGGAGAAATTGGAAACCAGTTCCAGCTACGTTACGTCCGGCAATGATCCGAGTGGCGAAGAAATACAGTTGAAGTTACAAAAGGCCCTGCTTAAGCTCCCTGACAAACAGCGATTGGTGTTTAACATGAAATACTTCGATGACATGAAATACGAAGAAATTTCGGACATTACCGGTACGTCGGTTGGAGCGTTGAAAGCGTCATATCATATCGCCGTCAAAAAAATCGAGGATTATATAACAAAAACCGACACGACCGATTAAACCCCGGCCATTACGTACTGTCAAACTCCCAAACGGCGATAGAATCGTGTGAGATACACACCACTACCATGAACGATAATACGAACTTTCGGCTCGACGAGCTGCCACCCGAACACCCCATGCGGCAACACCCGTTTGTAGCTCCGGATGGCTACTTCGATTCGCTGCCTTCGCGCGTGCAGGACCGGGTAAACCGCAAGGCCAAACCCGCCTTCAGCATTAGCTGGTCGTGGCAGCGCACCGTGGCATCGATGGCTGCAGCCAGCCTGATTGCAGTGCTTGTCTGGCAAACATTACCCCAACGGCAGGAGTCCTTACCAAGCGAAGCATTGGCTGGCGTGAGTACCGAAGTCATTACGGCTTACCTGGACGAGCAGGGGATCAATGCGGATGAACTGGTTGATAACCAACAGATTCACTCATCATTAGGTGGTGACACAACGGCTATTCAATACCTGAATGTTCAACCGTCCGACATCCAGCAGCTTATTAAAGACCAACTCTTATCGGACAGCCCGAATGTTGACTCCTGATTTTTTTAGCATGGTTAATTTTACCAAAATGAAACACCTATGGATTGGTTGGCTGATGAGTTTTTTACTGATCGCACACGTAGCCACCGCACAAAATGACCCAAACGGACGCCAGAAAATCGAAGCTGCCAAGATTGGCATGATTACAAATCGGTTAAATCTGTCTACCGATCAGGCTCCACAGTTTTGGGCCGTTTATAACGAATACAACGGCAAGAAACAGGAGTTGAATCGGCGGGTTCGACAGCTAAATAACGCGCCAGGCCGTAGCAGTCTCAACGACGAGCAGTTAACGAACGGTTTGCGAGAAGTCAATTCGACGAAGCAAAAACTGGCTGATCTGGACGATGAATACATGGGTCGGTTCCTGAAAGTGATTACCCCGGCTCAATTAGCTGAGTTGTATAAGACAGAGCAGGTGTTTAATCAGATGCTGCTCAAACGGCTTAACAATCAGAATAAGTAGAGTCCCTTATTGGACTTGCAACGGGTTAGAATCTGGCGCAGTCAGAACAACTACAAAAAACGCCTGACCACGAATGCGGTCAGGCGTTTTTTGTAGTTGTGTTGTTGGCCGTAGCCGTTCTCAAACCCGACGCAAATTGCTGACGCGACCGTGTCGGCGGTCCGCCGTTGCGGTTTGAGAATGGCTACGGCCAACCGCCGACAATAAGACCACGATTACAACAAACTGTCTCCTAATTTTTTACTGCGGGGTAAGTTTATAGAGCTGGTTGAACAGCAACTTAAATGTGCCCTGCGACTGTGCCCGGAAGGTTATTTCCGGACCAAACGCGACCAGTTTCCCCGCCCCAACCGGAGCCGTAAACGCAGCAACGCCGTCCTGCAAATACGCCTGTCCCCAGGCCCACCCGCTACGCAGCGGTTTGGCCGTTGAGAACCACGCCAACGGCTTAACAGTGCCCTTCGCAATGGCGTCGGGGGCGAGTTTAAACACCGGACTGGCATCGAAATAAACATCTGTTTGCCCCGGCATTCCCCAGGTAGCCTGTTGAGTAGAGTCTAAACTCACCCGCAAAATGCTGCCGGGAACGTAGTACTTTTCGGCAGGCAATGGCCGTTCCAGACCCGCAGCCGTCATTTCCATCAACGCATTTTTCACGGGCAACCCTAAGTGATAAGCTAAGTTTGTGCTCGAACCGATGGTCACGACACTACCGCCGGCTTCCATGAATGTTTTCAATTGCGGGATTGATTTATCCGCCGTAATTTTCCCGATCCACGTGCGATATTCGGCAGGCAATTCTTCGGCTTTCGGTTCCTTTGGCGTTAAATAGGATTCGCCTTCAGATCGGGCACCTGCGTTGCCAACGCCCGGAATAGCACGGGTTACAAACACAATTACGTCGTATTTCTTCCGCAGATCACCAGCGTCGATGTCCTGTGCGTAAATGACCTGTATCGGAAAATGGTATTGCTCCATCAGCCAGCGCACCCAGCCCGACGGCATCGAACCGCCGTACGTATCCCAGAGGGCAATCCGCATGGGCGACATTTTGACCAGCGCACCCATTGGCCGTTTTGCCAAACCCGTTACGGAAAGCCCCAGATCATTGGCCGATTTCTCCAGCGAAACTTTGGCTTTAGCCGATGCGGTAATAAAAAACGACCCGGCGTCACTGTTGGAACCTCCCGGTACGCCATCGGGTAGGCGGTACACCTCGGCGCCTGATTTCAGTAATTCGTTGACCGCAATAAACGCGTTGTTAGCCCGCGCATTCAGCACGTAACCCGCTGTCGCCGAACCCTCTACACGACCTTTGGGAGCCAGCAATTCACCATACCGAAGTTTCTGAAAGGGACCATCGAAACTATCCAGC
>JANPJE010000283.1:0-5618 GCA_031425355.1 Spirosoma sp.
GGCGACAAGGTTTTTGCACGGGTAACGTATAGCCGTCCGGCCAAAAAAGAGCGCGAGGTGTTTGGAAAGATGCTTCCTTACGGCAAAGTGTGGCGGGTTGGCGCAAACGAAGCGTCAGAAATAAAGTTCTTTACGGATGCCACCATTCAGGGAAAAAAGATCAAAGCGGGCGTATATTCGTTTTATATAATTCCCAACGAAACAGAATGGACGCTCATCCTGAACACCGATTTAGACCAGTGGGGCGCCTATAGCTATAAACCGGAATTAGACATTTTACGGGTAACTGCACCCGTTAAAAAATCGGAAGAGACTGTTGAAAATCTAACCATCCAGTTCCGGAAAGCGGGCGACAACGTCACTGAATCAATAATGACTATTGCCTGGGAAAACACGCTGGTTGATATTCCGGTGTCTTTTTAAAAGAGTAACGCGACTCAGAAGCCGCGTTACATTCTCAGAAATTTGGTTTCAGCAAATATTTATTATAGAACTCGTCAATCACCCTAACCGCTTCAGACGGTGTGTCGACGATACTGATAAGCTTCATATCCTCGGGGTTGATGTTGTGCTCCTGCCCCAGCATGACGTCGGTGATCCAGTCGATGAGTCCCTGCCAGTAGGAACGGCCCACAAGGACAATCGGGAAACGCGCGATTTTTCGGGTCTGAATCAGGGTTAGGGCTTCAAACAGTTCATCGAGAGTTCCCATGCCGCCGGGCATGACCACAAAACCCTGCGCGTATTTCACGAACATCACTTTCCGAACAAAGAAGAAGTCGAAGTTGATGCTCTTGTCGGGGTCAATATAGATGTTACTGTGTTGCTCGAAAGGCAACGTAATGTTCAATCCGACCGACTTTCCACCTTGTTCAAAGGCACCTTTATTACCGGCTTCCATAATGCCCGGTCCTCCGCCCGTAATGACGCCGTAGCCATGCCGCACTAATTTTGCCGCTATCTCTTCGGTCATTTTATAGTACGGATTTTCGGGCTTGGTGCGGGCCGATCCAAAAATCGACACACAGGGGCCAATCTTCGCCAGTTTGTCGAACCCTTCAACAAACTCAGCCATCACTTTAAAGATAACCCACGAGTCAGCGGTTTTTATTTCGTTCCAGTCGTGGTCCTGAAAGGCTTCTTTGATGCGTTGTTCGTCGGGTGTCAGGAGTAACTCGTCGCGCTTGGGTAAATCCTGGGTTATGCGTTCAGTGCTCTGGGTTTCAGACCGATGCACATTCTCTTTTGTTTCGTCCATTTATGTACTGTAAAAAAAGGCAGTGGGCGCGTAACGTACTCACTTATCTCGGTAGTTAGTAAACATTTTTACCCGACTCAAAAAAACGGTTGACCGTAGCGGCAACCGTTTTTTACTGGAGCGGAATGATATAACGTATGTTTAACAGAAAACGTTTATCTGTTTTTACGGGCGGAAGGCTTTCATCGTAAGCGGTATCTGCGGCCTTCCGGCACTATTTCCGACGGCTCTCCAGAAGGGTTTCGATACGGTCCATCGCTACAGTCAATTCATCGACTGTTGGCAGGCAAACGATGCGGAAGTGATCGTTATGGATGTAGTTAAAGCCGTTTCCAGCCACAACCAATACTTTCTGCTCGGTCAGAAGGCTGTAGACAAAATCATCATCATCGGCAAAGTTGAACCGCGTCAGATCAATTTTTGGGAAAATGTACAAAGCACCCTCGGGCTTCACGCAGCTTATGCCCGGAATGGCGGTCATACGGTCGTATGCCAGCATTATTTGCTTGTGCAATCGACCCGTAGGCATCACTAAGTCATTGATACTCTGGTACCCACCCAACGCAGTCTGGATGGCGTACTGCGTTGGTACATTGGCGCAAAGGCGCATACTGGCCAGCAACGTGAGGCCCTCGATATAGGATTTTGCCCGTTGCCGCGCCCCGCTCAGAATCATCCAGCCACCCCGAAAACCAGCCGCCCTGTAATTTTTCGACAGCCCTCCCATCGTGATGCAGAGGGTCTCGTTAATCATTTTGGCAATCGGGTAGTGTGTCGCTCCGTCGTACAGAATCCGGTCGTAAATCTCATCGGCAAACACAATCAGCTTGTGCCGCTCGGCGATGCGGGACAGGCCTTCCAACACCGATTTTTCGTAAACGGCACCCGTCGGATTGTTGGGATTGATGACGACAATAGCCCGCGTACGGGGCGTAATTTTGCGTTCCAGATCGGCAAGGTCGGGGTTCCAGTTTGCGGATTCGTCGCAGATGTAGTGCACGGGTTTACCGCCACAAAACGCCACAGAAGCTGTCCAGAGTGGGTAATCGGGTGAGGGAACGAGCACCTCATCGCCCTCGTTGAGCAAGGCCTGCATCGACAGCATAATCAGTTCGCTGACGCCATTGCCGATGTAAATATCATTAATCTCAATGCCAGGCAATCCGATATTCTGGGTGTGGTGCATGACCGCTTTCCGGGCCGAAAACAGCCCCCGCGAGTCAGAATAACCCTGCGCGTTACGAATATTGAGGATGATATCGTGAACAATTTCGTCGGGAGCGTCGAAGCCGAACGTAGCGGGATTGCCAATGTTCAGGCTGATAATTTTATAGCCCTGACTCTCTAATTCGAGGGATTTCTCGTACACCGGACCCCGGATGTCGTACTTGAGGTGGGTAAGTCGGTCGCTTTTAAGTATTTCCATTCCGGGCACTTCTACGTCGGCGCAAGCTGATTCCATTCCGCAAAAGTACGGAAAGCAGGCGAGTTTATATTTTTGGACAGGATAACAACCGGGTCGACGTTCGGATTTTTTAGAATTCATTAGCCAAGAAAATTCGAACGTCGGCCCGGCTGTTATCCTATCCAAAAAGCTCGCTGTTTCAGGGTTTGGTTTGCATAACCTGAACGTTTCTGACAATGGCCTCTTCAACTTTTTCGGGGTTATGCGAACAGATATATAACCCCACAAGCAGCGGCCCCGATAAGTTAGTCATGGTATGCGAACCAACGGTTTGCAACGCGGCTCCTTTGGCGGCCACCCGCATGGTGTATTCATTTCCTTTACGCTCGATCTGTATAGTCTGAACGTTTTTCTCGGGGCTGAAAATCTCGTCCTCCGGGTCGCGCATAGCCATCCCTTTCGACACGCGCCATTGGAATACCGTTAGGCCGTCGCCATGCGCAACGGCACTGATATGCGATGCATTGTCGTCAACCGATTCGCGAACCATCCAGCCAACTTTTCGATGCGGGTCCGTGCCGGTGCCAACGAACTCAAAATCGGCAGTAGCCGTGAAGTCACCATTTATTTCTTTGAATAGGTATTGGAATTCGTCGCGCTCAAACCAGATGTTATAGCCGGAACCTTTCAGGGTGTATTCCTTCGCTTTTTTATTATACTGCGATGATCCGGCGAGTTTAGGCTTGCCAATATCCAGACTTTGTCGAAAAATGCCAATCTTTTTGGCGGGCATGAAACCAATGGCAAAAGAAATAGCGATGATAAAAAGAAGGCGGTACGTTGTGCGCATGGAGGAAGTTTTTTAATCAGAGCAGAAGCCGTTCGGAACGCTTTTTTCTGTTCACTAATGAAAGCTGGTTTTCTGCTATTCTACCGATTATTTTTCAGACATGATTATAGGCACCATCTCCCACTTCATCCTGTCGTTACGTTTCTCCACGCAAATGATTTTGGTTAGATTATTGGGTAAACTACCTTATTCCTGCGTGTCGACAGGCACCAGCCAAAGCATCCCTCTAATCCAGTTTTTTTCGATGAATCACGTACTATCTCTGCTTCGCACGGCCGTATTATCAAGCTTTTTATTCGTTCATATTCAAGCTAGTTTTGCCCAGACGAAAGCCCCGCAAAAAACGTATATGTACCTGATTTACCACAAGCTGGCTCCCGGCTTTACCATTCAGGACGCGCTGCCCGTTGAGCGGGAATGGAAAAAAATCAATCAGGCCGCCGTCGATGAAGGCAAACTCGAAGGCTGGTACATGACCGTCAAACAGTTTACGTCGAATCCGAACCAGACTGAATACGATTACGTCACCCGAATTGTTACGCGTGAGATGGCCATAAAAGGCGCATCGCCCGAGGCCATGACCCGTATTTATGGCGATAGTGTACAGGCTAAAATGGCCGATTTACAAAAGCGCGACCGAACAACCGCGCCCGTTGTGAAAATAGAAATCTGGGAGATTACGGATGGTTCGTTCGCACCAAAGTTCGCTCCCGATGGCACTCAGTTGATGGTCATTGACCGAATTCGTCGTCGAAATCCGGGGGCCGATTATGCGGGTGTGGTTGGCCAGATTAAAAAACTTAGCGAGGAACGTATCAAACGCAACAACCTTCTCGGCTGGGATTTTTCATCTTTAGTAGTGCCCAACGGCAGTGAAAAAGGGTATGAATTCAGCATGGCTCAATACGTAACAAACCTGAGCGCCATTGCCGACCCTGTTCTGGCCGACACGCCTAATCCCGTTATGTCGGCTCAGCTTTACAAACAACTTCGTAGCCAGACAGACCAGGTATTTGACGTTGTCCGGCAGGAAGTTTACCGGTTTATGGAGTACACCACTAAACCCGGCAACTAAATTTTAGCGGCCTTATTCGGGAAATTTGAGGTAGAAACTTGTTTATCTGTCAAGTCACAGACAGTCGATTTTCTTTTTCAACGCATCCTATGGACACCAAGAATGAAGATTTGCACGGCAACGCGCCCGATTCGTCGCCAGTGGCCTTGCTGATTATCGACATGATTAACGATCTGGAATTTCCGGGTGGGGATGAACTGTCGAAACCGGCCCATGTTGCCGCCAATAACATTGCGAACCTGAAGCGCCAGGCTAAGAAACAGAATATCCCGGTTGTTTATGTCAACGATAATTTTGGCCGGTGGCGGTCGAATTTTAACGAAGTTGTTGACCACGTACTGACCGATGGCGTTCGGGGGCAGCGTCTGGCCGAGGTGCTCAAGCCTGACGCAAACGATTATTTTGTGCTTAAAGCCAAGAATTCAGCTTTCTACGAGACGACACTACACATGTTGCTAACGTATCTGCGGGTGAAACACGTGATCTTAACGGGCTTAACTACGGACTCCTGCATACTTTTTTCGGCCAATGATGCGTACATGCGCGACCTGAATCTCAGCATTCCATCCGACTGCGTGGCCGCTATCAAAACGACGTATACGCACGATGCGCTTGCCTATATGAAACGTGTTTTGCGGGCTGACATAACACCATCTACCGAGCTTGATTTAGCCGAACTTCGTCAGGATTTAATGGCTGTTCAATCTTAATTGTAATCTGCTTCGGCCGGTAGAATGACCCGTTCACTTTCCCTGCCTATTTTTGATACGTTGATTTCCTGCTTAATCAGTCACTCATGACAAAAATCTGTTTATCGCTTTTCCTTTATTTTTTAATAGCGTACGCGAAAGCCGCACCGGGCGATGTACATATTGCGATTGAAACCCGCCAGACGGCTTTAGTGATTCGGGTCGATAAAGACCAGACGCCCACGATGGTTCATCTGGGACCAAAACTCCAGAATGCAGCGGAGTACGCGGCTATTTCGGGTAACGGCAAGCGGGGCGAGGATTATACCGGCATTTATAAT
>JANPJE010000284.1:0-8540 GCA_031425355.1 Spirosoma sp.
GCCACGCCCCCCGACAGCCATGCCGATTACGCCATTCGGGCCATGCGCGCCGGGAAGCCGGTGTATGTCGAAAAGCCGATGGCCCTGAATGCGGCTGAGTGCGACGCCATGAATCAGGTGAGCCGAGAAACGGGCGTACCGCTTTTTGTGGCGTTCTACCGGCGGGCACTTCCGTATTTTTTGAAAGTAAAAGAGCTTGTCGATCAAAAGGTTATCGGCGATATTCGGTACGTTCATGTCCAGTTGAACTGGCAACCGGCGGCCAGAGAAATGGGGGAAGGGCCAGAACCTAACTGGCGGGTTTCACCGGACATTTCAGGGGGCGGGCTTTTTCATGATCTGGCTTCGCACCAGTTTGATTTTCTCGAATACCTGTTTGGCTCCATCAAAACCGCCAGCGGCATCGCCCGAAACCAGGCCGGTTTGTATTCTGCCGACGACATTGTACTGGCCAATTTTGAGTTTGAGTCGGGTGTGCTCGGAACTGGAAACTGGTGCTTCACGGTGAACAAAGAACAACGTATCGAGCAAACGCAATTGGTCGGTTCCAAAGGAAATATCACGTTCTCGTTCTTCGAAAAATTTATTATCAGAGTCGAAACTGAGACTGGTGTTGACGAGCATACGATACCCTTCCCGGAGCACGTACAGCAACCGCTGATTGAGTTGATTGTGAATGCGTTGCGGGGCGAAGGCCAAAGCCCCAGCACGGGCGAAACCGGGGCGCGGTCCAGCCTCATCCTCGACCAGATAACAGCGCATTAAGGAGTAAGTGATGAGTACTAAAGTACTAAGAGTCAATAGTTTGTCTTTGCTTGCCACTTTATAACTTACTACTTACTCCTTAGTTTACCACCTCGAAGGTCAGTCCGGCAAAATCTTGTAACCGCCCGATCAACCGCTCGCCGAATAGACTGGCAGGTGTGTAAAAACCACCGGGTTTATCGCTCTTTGCTACGTCCTGCGCTAAGCAAATTCCTGCCTCGGAAATCATTTTGGCTGTAGAGCCGTAGCCGGGATCGCGGTCGCCCGAAACGCGTACGGTCAGCGTCTGTCCCGCTTCGGTTTGGCCATAAATATCATGAACAAAAAAACCGGTTCGCTGGGCTTCCGGGCTGGGGCCTTCGCCGGGTTTAGGCAAAAACGAGGTTATCAACTTCCGCAAAGGGGAAATGCCAGCAACCAATAGTCCGCCACCAATTGCCGCCGTAACGGCTGCGGAACCGGCAAAACCCAGCGGCCCTTTGCCGGTGAGCATGGCTTCGTTATACGTAAAGTTTCTGTGGTAATTCAGGAGAGCGTTGGAACGCTGTACGACCCGTTCGTTCACCGTGGCCATCACAAACGGAGCCATCCACGCTTTTGCATCGTCATCATACCCCACGGCCATGACTGGTTTCTGACGGGGACGCGCATAATCCACCGGCGGGCAAATAGAGTAGGGGTTGGCCAATTCTTTTCGCAAGGCAACATCGGCAGCCATTTCTTTTGCTACGTTCAGCATACTGGCAATTGTACCGCCCGATGCCCCGCCTTTGGCCGCTTTCACCCGCATTTTCACCCCTGAACAATACTGACCGAAGCGTTGATTAGCTTGTTGCTGCAAAAAATAAACGCCCAGATCGGACGGAATGGAATCGTAGCCGCAGCAATGTACGATACGGGCACCCGTTTGCTGGGCCAGACGCTCGTACCGCTCGATCATGCGCTTTACCCAGTGAACCTCGCCGGTCAAATCGCAATAATCGGTACCGGTTTCCGCACAGGCTTTTACCAAAGGCTCGCCATACAGGGCGTACGGGCCTACTGTGGACATGACCACGCGAGTTTGTGCGCATAAATTTTTCAACTGTTCCGCCGATTGTGCGTCCGCCAGCAGTATGGGTAAATTGGCCGCCGATTCGCCGAGGGTAGTACGTAATGCCAAAAGTTTGGCCTCCGACCGGCCCGCAATCGCCCAATTTACGGACCCGCCAACGCCATATTGTTTGGCTAAATACTGAGTGATGATTTGGCCCACAAAGCTAGTGGCACCAAACACAACGACATCGAACGGAGGGGAAACAGGCATAGCTGCGTAGGCTTAAGTGAGATTGAAGACGGTGAGCAAGGAGAATAATGGTGGATCATTCTCACCAGTTCACGCCAAGCCGAATGCCACCGATGCCGTTGCGGGCCGGAGCCGCATTGAAATACCGGTTGCCGATGGCGTTCAGGTCGTAGCCCAGCGAGTAGGTTCGGTTCAGCAGATTGTCGCCACTGGCATACACATCTACCGTTAGACGCTGGCCTATTTTTCGCCGGAAACCGAGCGTGGCCTGTAGCAATTGCGTCGGGTCCGATAGAACAGTATTGGCATCGTTCAGTTGAAAAGGCTGTAAAAATTGATACGTCAGATGCGCATAAAAACCCGCTTTCAGTTCAGCGTCGATACCCGTTACGTTCGTGGTTGGAGCCACGCCCGGCACTTGTTTGTTCGAGAGATCAACGGTGCCCTGCTGGTAGTCTCTGAAACGAAAATCGTTCAGGGTCAGGCTGTTCCAGATGCGTAAAAGCGAAAACGTGGAGCGGTCTGTCGTTGTGGACGGCAGAATAAAGTCATAACTCAGTTGCGCTTCCAGACCCTGCTGGTCCGTACGGCCCGCGTTGACGAAAAACTCCGCCCCGGCAGCATCCGACCGCCGAACAATGGTTTCGCGCAGTTGAAACTGATAAACTGCTACGTCGAATCGCAGCCGGCTGTTAACCGCTGAACCGCGTAACCCCACCTCATAACTCGTGCCGCGTTCAGGGTTGAGCGCCGTGTTGAAGCCCCCCGCCGAGGGCCGCACCTCCTGACTCGACGGAGCCGAATAGCCCGTGCTGATGCTCACAAAAGCTGATACGTTCGGGCCAAAAGTTCGGAGCAGGGCCACGCGTGGCAGCCATACCGGCGTAAAATTCCGTGTCAGCAACGTAGCGGGTAAGGCACCCAATGCCCGCGTCGGGAAACGGGTAAAGGCATAGCGAATATCGTTGCGGCTCAGGCCCGCCGTAAGACGGAAATGGGCTGGCAATTCGGTTTCGGCCTGTAAAAAAAGCGTCGATTGGCGGGCGGTCAGTTCTTCGTCGGTCTGGATCGTATCGGCGGTGCCGCGCCGGTTGCCAAAATTTCGGACAATGGTGAAGTTGCGTAATAGTTCGGCCCCGACGGTAAACGTAGTGGGCAGCGGTCCGTTCGGAAATCGGATTTGCGTAACCGTACGCCCCCCGATTCCCTGATCGGCGCGTTTTTCGTAGTTGGTGATAAATGGATTCGCAAAGTCGGTAATCGACCCGTAAAGAACGGTTGTGTTCTGAATCCGGTCGTTCCAGCGGTACTCGTGCGACAGGCCCAGATACCCAACTTTCTGATAAATACCGGCCTGCTGATCGGCACTGCCGGGCAGGGTTGCCGTTGCCGGACGCGACGCTCTCGGGTTCGCATTAAACTGCACTGCGTTCAGGCCACCAGGCGTTTCATAATGCAGATCGGAATACAAACCCAGTACCGAAAGTGTCCGTTTGGGGCTAATCGTAAACGACCCGGTCAAACTCAGGTTATCACGTACCAATCCGCTATGATCGCGGTAGCCGTCTGACTGTAAATGGTTGTAGTTGAGCGAGATGGCTGCGTTGTTTTTGCCGGTCTGCACCGAAATGCCGTTGCCGTAAAGGCCGTAACTCCCGCCCAGAGCCGAGATTTCTACGCTCGTTTTGCCTGCCGGAACTGCCAGCCCACTGAATAGAATTGTGCCGCCCGTTCCGGCTCCGTACAAACTCCCCGATGGCCCTTTTATCACCTCAATGCGGCCCAGCGACCGCACATCCAGCGCGTTCAGGGGGGTGTTTCCGCCTGCGTCGGTGAGGGGCAGTTCATTCCAGTACGTCTTTATATTTCGCACACCAAACGGCGAGCGAATCGCGCTTCCGCGAATGGCAAGCCGGTAACTCCCCGGCGACCGCTCGTCGGCCCGCACGCCCGGTAGCGTGTTGAGTGCGGGTACGAGCGTGGGCGTGCCAAACCGCTGGTTCAGATCCCGACGCGTGAGCAACCCCACTGAGGCCGGTGTTTCCAGCAACCGCCGGTTTGTGGCGTACCCGCGTACAATAACTTCGTTGAGTTGCAGGGTATCGTCCAAGGATGAACTGGGGGGCAGTGCTTGTCCAAAAATGGGTAAGGCAGACAAAACGTATAGGAAAACAGGAATTAACAGAAAACGATTGAGCATGAGGTCATGAAATTATTCTGTAAAAGTAAAGTCTAATGCTTAAAATACGTGTTCAACATAAAAGGAAACCATTTTCGCCTGATCGTCCGAATTATTTTTCCAGTGCGAACGGTATTTATTCGGTTTATTGGCACTCATGCAGAATACGAAAAAATAGATGCTTCAACTGTTTAGGTAAAGCATCGCACAAAAAGGAGATAGTATGATTTTGACAATCGAAAAGCAGAACGATTACACGCAGGCTATGGAGCTGATTGAAGTCTACTTAGCGAAAGCCGACCCGCCGGGCGGGTCGGCTAATCTGGCGAAGCAGACTTGGCGGAGTTACAACGACTTTCGTTGTTAGTTGAACGATACGAGGATGAACATTATCCGATGCCCGTTGAACCTGCTACGTTGCCGGACATGATTCGGTTACGAATGTTTCAGAAAAATCTTAAACAGCGCGATACAGCTAAAGTGCTGGGTATTAGTGAAACACGACTTTCGGAAGTGCTGACGGGTAAGCGCAAAATCAATATGGATCTGGCGAAACGACTGCATGATAAATTACATATCCGAGCCGAATACATTATTAAAATGGCTTGATTAAAGTTCTAATCAACTCAAACAATACGTTCTGCCGATTTCCAGATCGACTCGTCGTAGTCGATGCCTAAACCCGGCGTGGTGGGGATTTGCATGGCTCCGTTCTGCACCCGAATGGCGGGCGTATACCACGACGTATCGGTTTTTTTCTTAAGGTCATATACGAACTCCTGTAGGCCATATAAATTTGGACAAACAGCCGCTACGTGCCAGAAGGGCGCGATCAGTGGGTCGGCTTTGGGCGTATGTGGAGCGACGGCCTTTTCATATTTTCGGGCAATTTCGGCGACCTGCAACCCCCGCAGAATGCCACCGTTGTAGTAGATATCTGCCTGCAATACGTCGTACACATCGGTGCGGGCCAGTCGCTCAAACCGGTACAGGCTCGTGTCCTGCTCACCCCCCGCCAGCCGGAGTTTCGACAGCGCTTCGTTGACCCGGCGCGTGCCTTCTTCGTCCTCAAACGTGCAGGGTTCTTCAAAAATAGCGACCCCGTTATCTTCCAGCATCCGACCAATTTCAATGCCTTCGGTTGGGGTGTATGAACCGTTGGCGTCGGCGTAAATAATCACCTGATCGCCCAACTTTTTGCGGACTAACGGCACAAAAGCCCGTGTCCGGCGGTCGTCGTCAGGCGTGTTACGCATCCGGCCGCCCACCTTGATTTTCACGCCTTTGGCTCCGGTCGCGGCCAGTCTTTGCGCCAGCCGATCAACCACTACGTCGGGTGAATCGGTGCTCCGGTCGAAATCGGAAATATACACATCGTACTGACTCCGCACAGGTTTGCCCAGGAGTTGATAAACCGGCTTTCGGGCAAGACGCCCCAGCAAATCCCAAACGGCAATCTCAACCGAGCCAATGCAATTCCAGAGAGGCATCCCGGCGTATTTATAGTTAGAGTTAAGCCGGTATGCGTTATCGACCAGCGTGGGCAGATCACGGGCATCTATGCCGATAAAGTGCTCAATAACGAGGCCTTTTAGCAGTGATGCCAGATTTTGCATCCGGTCGTTGCACTGGGTAATACCGCGTGTTCCGTCCTGCGCCGTTACCACCAGCATGATTTCGCCCTGCGTTTTCAGAAGTTCAACTGACCGAATAAGTACGGGAGTGGAAATGGCTTTATGCAGATCGGGTAGGTTCCAGACGGGCAATTCATCAGGTAACGTCCGCTCTTGCCCAAATACATTCGCTTGCGTAACTACACTGCTGATTACGAGGCAATTATGAAGAAACCGTCGGCGGTGCATAGGCATGAGCGATAGAGGCTAAGCAGGTGAAGGCAGTTATAGGGCTTACATACTGAATATGTCCCCTTTTTTCGGTATATTTGTTTCAAATCAATCGGATCGTCCAGGAGTCGCGCACGACTTTCGACGATTTGCTGGCCGGGAACGTAAGGTCAGCGATTTTTCACTTTCATTACGCTGTTACCTTGACATTTTCCGAATTTAATCTTCACGACGATCTGCTGACCGGCGTGAATGCCATGAATTACCTGAAGGCTACGCCCGTTCAGGAAATGGCCATCCCCGTCATTCTGGCCGGGCGCGATCTCATCGCCAGTGCCCAAACCGGCACCGGCAAAACGGCGGCTTACCTGATTCCGCTCCTCGACCGAATCTCCCACGCCGACCACGACCATACCAGTACGCTCATTCTGGTGCCCACGCGTGAACTCGCCAAGCAGATTGACGAACAGGTCGAAGGCTTCGGGTATTTCGTGCAGGCCAACAGCATCGCCATTTACGGCGGTGGCAAAGGTGACGATTGGGACAAACAGCGCAAAGCACTCGAAACCGGAGCCGATATCATTATCGCCACGCCGGGCCGACTCATTGCTCACATGCAGCTTGGCTACGTCAAATTCGATAAAATTGACTGCTTGGTCCTTGATGAAGCCGATAAAATGCTCGACATGGGCTTCTCCGACGATATTATGAACATCGTTGAGAAAATTCCGGTCAAGCGGCAGACGTTGTTGTTCTCAGCGACGATGCCCAACAAAATTCGTGAGTTCTCCAAAAAACTACTGACTGATCCCGAAGAAATCCGGCTGGCCGTATCGAAGCCTGCCGCCGGTATCGACCAGCAGTTTTACCTAGCATATGACAATCAGAAACTGCCGTTGCTAGCTCACCTGATACAAAACAGCGCTAAGCCGGTGCAGAGCATGGTGCTGTTTACGTCGCGGAAATCGGAGGTGAACAGCATTGTGCGGGCGTTGAGCAAACTCAATTACGAAGCGCGGGGCATCAGTTCCGATCTGGAACAGGACGACCGCGAAGTGGTGTTGCGGGATTTCAAAAACAAAGCGTTTCCAATTTTGGTCGCCACCGACGTACTGTCGCGGGGGATCGACATTGACAACCTGACGCACGTGGTCAACTACGACATTCCGCGCGACGCCGAAGATTACGTTCACCGCATTGGCCGGACAGCACGGGCCGCTACCACCGGAACGTCCATCACGTTCATCAGCGATCAGGACCAGAATCGAATTATCAACATCGAAAAATTAATTGAGCGGGAGGTTGATAAGCAGTCGCTCACCGAAGAATTGGGTATGGGTAAATCGCCCGTGTTCGACCCGAAACGATTCAGCGGACTGCGGGGTAAAGGTGGCCCCCGTGGAGACGGTGGCCGTGGGAGTAGTGGGTCAGGCCGGGGTGGGCGTGATGGTGGACGACGTGATGATAACCGCCGTCGAGACGGTCGCCGTGAAGACAGTCCCCGTGGAGACGGACAGCGACGCCCGGATGGGGTAGCTGGAGAGCAGCGCGAAAATCGCCCGGACCGTGCGCCACGTACTGACCAAAAGCCGTATATAGTGGAAGGCATGACCCCGATTGAAACGCCGGTTAATGGTTCGGTTGACTTAGCGCAGGCTCGTTCCGCAAATCCCGACGGCGTTGCCTCCGACAAACCCAAACGCCGGAAAAAACGTCGGAACGGGCCGCGTGGCGAAGGGCACGGAAGTGAACAAAACCAGCCAACCCCGGTACCGGTAGTTGAATAGACAGGATTTATGCCGCCGGGTTGAACGGCAGCACAACATATCGATAGCCCGGACGCAACGCCGGGCTTTTTTCATTCTCTTTTGTGGGTCAAACAAAGCAATTCCACTATGAGCGCCCTGATCTCCCGCCGAGCGTCGCTGCAAACAATTTCATTAACCGTTGGTGGCTTGCTCGCTCAATCGAACCTGTTTGCCGAACAGCAGCCCGCGCCCAAAAAATTGGGTATTGCGCTGGTTGGGCTGGGCAACTATGCGACCAATCAACTGGCTCCGGCTCTACTCGAAACGCAGCATTGTTACCTCGCGGGCATCGTGACCGGCTCCCCTGACAAGGCCAAAACGTGGGCGGATAAATACGCTATTCCGGCGAAGAACATCTATACATACCAAACCTTCGACCAGATACGTAACAACCCCGATATTGACATCATCTATGTGGTCTTGCCTAACTTTCTTCATGCCGAATACAGCATCCGGGCAGCACAGGCGGGGAAACACGTCATCTGCGAGAAACCGATGGCCATGAACGCCACCGAAGCCCGGCAGATGATCACGGCCTGCGAAAAAGCGGGTGTACAGTTATCGGTTGGTTACCGTCTCTATTTTGAGCCGCACCATCTGGAGATGCGCCGGTTGGCCGCCGAGAACACATTCGGTCATGTAAAAGTGATCGAATCGGG
>JANPJE010000285.1:0-10334 GCA_031425355.1 Spirosoma sp.
TCGGGGGTTGGGTATTTGTCGGGTCGGTCAACGGTGGAAACACCCGGTCAGCAGCCGTCGGCGTCGATTCAGATGGATGCCATTGCCAACCGCAACACCGGCAGCAGCAATTTATTTGCCGACGTGCTGCGCAGTAGCGTGCAAAACAGCAAAGCGGCCAGTAATGTAACGCAGATGAGTTATAACACAGTAGCCAATACGGCTTACCGGAATCAGGTGTATAGCGGGCAGGGTTACAACAGTCAGCAAACGATAACCAATGATTATCAGTACGTGCAGGTCCCGGTTCAGGTGGGTTACCAGTTGCGTCCACGCAAGCGACTGAGTATGGCGGTGTTAGGCGGATTTATCACCAACATTTTTGTGCGAAATACAGTTGGTAATGAACTGGTGGTTACAGGAAAAGATGGAGTTTATCGACCTGTATCGCTGGCCGCCACGATGGGTGCCCGACTCCGTTACCGGCCATCGCACCAGTGGTCCGCTTCATTGGCGGGAGTTTATCAACCTTCGATAGGAACAGGTACGCAGGCTGACTCACCGGTTGAAAGCCGACCAACCTCGGCAGGAATGAGTTTCGGCGTCGATTATCATTTTTAATCGTTCGTAATCATGAAAATGACTGTTTTTTCGCTCCTGCTACTGATGATTTTAGGGAGTTGCCGCTCCGATACAGCAACGCCGGCGGAGTCTGTCGACGGACTCATCATTCGCAGCGGTACGTCGTTTGGCTTTTGCGTTGGCTACTGCCAGAAAGATTATGTTTTTGATAAAACGAACGTTACGCTCACGGAGCAGGACAAACGTGCACCAACGCAAAATCCGACCAAAACCTGCCAGAAAACCATTAGCCAGGCCGACTGGAACGCGCTGACAGCAGCCGCCAAGCCGGACCTGTTTAGTCGCCAACCCGAAACGCTGGGTTGCCCCGACTGCGCCGATGGCGGTGCCGAATATATTGAACTTCAACTGAACGACCGGAGACACCGCGTTACGTTCGAGTTTGGCAAGACAATTCCGGGTTTCGAGCCGCTGGTCGAAGCCATTCGCAGCCAGCGAACCGCTTTCGAAGAATGCAACTAATAGCTTGACTCAATCCAGTACCTATTATGAAAACGACCCTATTTTCAACATTAACAGCGGTTACAACGGGGGTTTTGTTAGTGACCGTTAGCTGCAATCGCGCAACCGTTACGCCCTCCCCCGGTATCAGCACGGCCAGCGAACTGCGGGTTTCGGCCCCGTTTGCCAACCAGACAACCCAATTCGCGTTTGATCTGGCCAAGCAGGTAAATACGCAGGAAGGTTCGTCTAAAAATGTATTTATCTCTCCGCTAAGCCTGCACGTTGCGCTCGGTATGCTGCTGAACGGAGCCAATGGGCAAACGGCTCAGGAGATTCAGAAAACGCTGAAATTAGACGCGCAAACGCTGGCAGAGGCCAATCAGACGTATCAGAACCTGATGGTCAATCTCCCCGGCGTAGATCCGGCGGTGACGCTCACGCTGGCCAACTCGGTTTGGTATCGGAATACGTTTCAGGTTGAAACATCGTTTCAGGACGTACTGAAGCAGACGTTCAAGGCGGATATTTCGGCGCAGGATTTTAATGATGCGGCAACCGTCGGAAAAATAAACAGTTGGGCGAGTGAGAAAACCAAAGGAAAAATAACGAAGGTCATCGAGCAGATTCAGCCCGACAATGTTATGTTTCTGCTGAATGCGCTGTATTTCAAGGGCGACTGGAAAACCCAGTTTGATCCTGCCAAAACCATTGATGCGCCGTTTAAACTGGCATCGGGTGGCACCGTAAATGTGCGGATGATGCGGTCAAACGCGTCCATTCGCCGGGCTTTCTCATCGACGTACTCCGCTTTTGAACTGCCTTACGGTTCAGATAAATACGCGATGACCATCCTGTTGCCTGCCGAAAACTCGTCAACGGAAGCCTTACTGACTACGTTGAATGGAGAGACCTGGAGCCAGTTGCAGCGTGATATGACTGCCGGAAAAACGGACTTTGGCCTCCCCAAATTCACGCTGAATTATGAAGTCAATCTCAACAAGGTGCTGGGTACGATGGGCATGCCAACCGCTTTTACGGACGGAGCTGATTTCACTAAAATGAACGCGAGAGGAGGTTTGACGCTTAGTTTTGTGAAGCAGAATACATTCGTCGCGGTTGATGAAAAAGGCACCGAAGCAGCCGCCGTTACGTCAACCGGCGTTTCGACAACCTCCTACCAGGAACCAACCCTTTTTGACCGGCCATTTGTGTTCGTCATTCATGAAAAGACATCGGGAACGGTGTTATTTGTAGGCAAAATTGCCGACCCAACGAAAACGAGCTTATGACATTTAAAACAGCGATCTTATTTGCCATCCTGATCGGAACAACCCAATGCGGCACTAAAGAGACTACTCTGGCCCCGCAGATAACCAATTTGATCGGTACGTGGCGGCTGGTCGAACCGGATTCTGCGTATGCTGTGACGCTTCAGTTTGCGTATGACACGGCGAACCCACCACAGGACATCACGCCTTTTCTGGCCAGCGGCAAATCGCCGATAAATGAGTACACGCTACGTCTGTTTGCTACGATAGATGGCATGATGTCAGCGGATAATCTGAGTAGTACCAAACGGGGCGGCACCCCGGAAGCCATGAACTTCGAGCAAACGTACTACACCAAATTGAAGTCCGTTGCACGTTATGAATTGACAAACGACAATCGGCTTCGGCTGTATCACGGAGGAAACCTGCCACGTGTGCTGGTCTATGAAAAAATGAAGTAAATATGAATCGGTATAGGATTGCGGTCTCGGTTACGCTTCTGGTTCTGTTGGTGGTTGGTTGCGAGCGTCGCCTGTGTGGCTGCGATCCGGCCGTCGAATCACCACTGAAAGGCGATTGGACACTGACCAAAATTGCATACCCTCTGATACAAAAGACCGTTACGGCTGCCGAGGCAGGCTATACAGAGACACTCTCATTCACTAATGTTGGCAGTTACCGGCGGGTCCGTAATGGAATACCTACCGAAACGACTGACTATGGTTTTTCTTATTCAAGTGGGAACACTACTTCTGGAATTATCTATTTCCCGAAAGACACTACTCAACAGTCTTTTCGACTGAACAACAACACGTTATATCTGTCAGAACGCATCCCACGAGGAGCGACGATTGCCGACGGTTCGACCTACGAATATCAACGATAATAATTTGCCCTTTTTGTGTAAGATCAATATTGCCCGGCCGTATTCAGGACAGCCGGGCAATTTTATTTTCATACGTTTCCAACCGATCAGAAGGATCAGGAGTCATGCTTTTATCCAGTAAACCATCTGCTTATGAAAACCAACCCTTTACTTCTATTCGTATTGCCACTTTTGTATCTGACCAGTTGTACCGACAATTGTGAGCAGGTCAGGACGTACCGAAAATACACGCCGATCCAGTTGAGCGTGTCCGAATTGCGCCAACCTGTTACGTCGGGTGCGCCCCAGAACCTGATTGAACCCGGAAAACTTTACATCAAAGATCAGTATCTGTTTATTGTGGAGGTCAAAAAGGGGATTCATGTATTTGACAACAGCAATCCGGCCAACCCGAAAGCGATATCCTTCCTGAGCATTCCCGGCAATGTTGATTTGGCGGTTCGCGGCAATATTCTTTATGCCGACAGCTACATCGACCTCGTCGCGCTGGACATTAGCAATCCGACGGCCATTAAAGAAGTGAGCCGCACCGAAACGGGTTTTCTGAATGGGCAGGTAGGCCGTACAGTCTGGTCATACAACGCGCAAAGCATGAAAATAAATGACCAGCGCGAGGAAACAGCGACCGAAACGGTCAAAACGGATTGTGAAGGCTCATTCAATGTATTACCGTATCTGCTGCCAATAACCTGGTTTGGACGGTATTATGAAAGTTACGCCTTCGCCGATGCCTCGTCCAGTAGTTTTAAAAGTCAGAACAGCCCGACAAGTCAGTCAACTGGCATTGGTGGTTCTATGGCGCGTTTTGCGATTGTGAATGATCAGCTTTACGTTGTCAACAATTATACCCTGCAACTCTTCGACATTACGGCTCCGACCAAACCCGTAAAAGGCAAAACCGCTAATCTCGGTTGGAACGTCGAGACGATTTTTCCGTATCGCAACAGTCTGTTCATCGGCACGACAACGGGATTATACATATTTGATGTGACAAAGCCTGCCGAACCCAAGCAACTCTCTGCCTTTTCACATGCCCGCGCCTGCGACCCGGTTGTGGTGCATGAAAATTACGCCTACGTTACGCTACGCGGCACCAGTACGTGCGGAGTGCCGGGTACGCAGGATGTGCTCGATGTGGTTGATATCAGCAACCTGTCGACTCCCAGATTGGCTAAATCCTATCCGCTCGAAACGCCATACGGACTTGGCATCGACTATCCGACGTTGTTTGTTTGTCAGGGAAATAAGGGCCTGCGCGTTTTCGATGCATCGAACCCACTCGATTTGAAAGCCCGCCAGACGTTCGCCGATGTGAATGCGTTTGATGTAATTCCGATGTCGAAAACGTTGCTGACGATTGGGAAAGATGGCTTGTATCAGTACGATTACTCGAACCCGGATAATCTGCGCTTACTAAGCAAAATTTCGGTACAGCAACCCAACTAACTTCTTCTCTCCGAATCGGTATGAAACGACTTTATCTATTTCTGCTCTTTTTTCTGGTACGTTTGTTTGCTCACGGGCAAACAGAAACGACTAAACAAAGCCGGTGGCAAACGACTGTTCAAATGGGGATACAAGCAGGGCGTGTGCGGCCCGACCAGCGCAACAGCTATCCATACATGGGCTATGGTTATCTGCCGAACTACTATAACTATTCTCCAATTCGTGCCGCTGGTAACCGAATAGGTTTAACTATTCATGCGTTTATGGGTTATAGAGTGCAACCTCGCCTGACAGCCGGTCTGGCAACTGGTGTCGATTACTACAATAATTCGGCATTTTTTCCCGTAGCGGCTGCCATTCAAGGGGATATTTTCAAACGGGTGAAACGGGTTACGCCCTTTTATAGTCTGGAAAGTGGTTATGCATTTGCAGGACCAAACCCACACGATAACGAATTGAAAGGGGGCTGGCTGTGGAGTCCGGGAGTTGGTATCCGGATAAATAAAGGCAATGGAACCGGGTTTTTGATCAGCGCAGGCTACAAACATCAGCAAGCGAAACAGGTTGCTTCGGTCGATGGCGTTCAGGTGTTGTCGCAAATCGAGTACCGGTCTTATAACAGGCTGTATTTTAAGATGGGATTCAGTTTTTAAATACACTCATTCACACTCAACGAGTCATGAAAAAATTTATTACCCCGATTATTGGCGTTGCGCTGTTCATTGCCGGTTATCACTACATTCACCGCCACGCCGACTACGTATCAACAAAAACCGAGCTGTCCACTACCACCACTTCGGATGTGAAGCCTCTTAAATTGCGCCCTATTTTCGCGCTTCGTCTAAACAGTTCATTTGCTGGCAACAGAAAAACACCCTTTTGATAAGGTAGTAGGCAATAAAAAATCCCCGCTGGCTAGCCAGCGGGGATTTTTTATGAATCGAAATGGCTATTACGCCATCGCGAACTTGCTCTGATTGCGTTTCCGCTCATTCTCATCTAAATAAACCTTGCGAATCCGCATCGACTTTGGCGTCACCTCAAGGTATTCATCTTTCTGGATATACTCCATCGACTCTTCGAGCGAGAACGAGATTTTCGGCGCAATCCGAACGTTGGTATCCGAACCCGAAGCCCGCATGTTAGTCAACTGCTTGGCCGTTTGCACGTTTACCACGATGTCGTTCTGACGATTGTGTTCGCCAATTACCTGACCCGCATATATCTCATCACCTGGTTCAACAAAGAACGAACCCCGATCCTGAAGTTTATCAATCGAGTAAGCTGTTGCCTGCCCGCTCGTCATCGAAATCAGCGAACCGTTGATTCGCTCAGGGATTGGTCCTTTGTATTCCTGATACTCCTTAAACCGGTGGCTCATAACGGCCTCACCGAACGTAGCGGTCAGAACGTTGGAACGCAAACCGATCAAGCCACGCGACGGAATCTCGAACTCAAGGTGCTGTAAATCACCTTTAGGCTCCATAATCAGCAATTCACCTTTACGCTGCGTTGCCAGTTCAATGACTTTACCGGCTGTTTCTTCCGGAACGTCAACCACAAGGGTTTCGATAGGCTCCAGCTTATGACCTTTGTCGTCCTCTTTGTATAAAACCTGTGGCTGACCAACCTGCAGTTCGTAGCCTTCGCGACGCATCGTTTCAATCAGAACCGACAAGTGAAGAATACCCCGGCCATAGACCAGGAAGCGGTCTTCGCTGTCGGTTGCTTCTACACGTAGCGCCAGATTTTTTTCGATTTCCTTGTAAAGCCGGTCACGCAGGTGGCGCGACGTAACAAACTTGCCTTCTTTACCAAAAAACGGCGAGTTGTTGATGGTGAACAGCATGTTCATCGTTGGCTCATCCACCGAAATCCGGGGCAGTGCTTCGGGGTTTTCAATGTCGGTGAGCGTGTCCCCAATCTCGAACTCTTCCAGACCGGTTACGGCGCAGATGTCACCGCAGGCAACCTCGCTTACTTTAACTTTACCAAGACCTTCAAACGATTGAAGCTCTTTGATTTTCACTTTCCTGACCGAACCGTCCCCTTTTATAAGGGCCATGTTACCGCCTTCTTTCAGCGTTCCGCGATGTACGCGTCCGATGGCAATCCGACCAACGAAGGTTGAATAATCGAGCGAGGTGATCTGCATTTGCGGCAAGCCTTCATTCATGGCAGCCGGAGCAATGGTGGCTACGATGGTATCGAGAAGATACGTAATGTTGTCAGTTGGTGTTTTCCAGTCCGGCCCCATCCAGCCCTGTTTCGATGAGCCATAAACCGTTGGAAAATCCAACTGATCTTCAGTAGCACCGAGGTTGAACATCAGATCGAATACCTGCTCATGCACCTCATCGGGACGGCAGTTTTCTTTGTCGACCTTGTTGATAACAACAATCGGCTTCAGACCCAATTGCAGAGCCTTTCCCAGCACGAAGCGCGTTTGTGGCATGGCGCCTTCAAAGGCATCGACCAATAAACAAACGCCGTCGGCCATTTTCAGCACGCGCTCAACTTCACCGCCGAAGTCACTGTGGCCCGGTGTGTCGATGATGTTGATTTTAACGTCTTTGTAACGTACCGATACGTTCTTTGAAACGATGGTAATTCCCCGCTCACGTTCGAGGTCGTTGCTGTCCAGAATCAGGTCGCCAAATTCCTGATTGTCCCGAAACAGTTTGGATGCGTGAATAATCTTGTCAACCAGTGTTGTTTTACCGTGGTCAACGTGGGCGATGATTGCTATATTGCGAATTGATTGCATACATTGTCTGAACCAGAATTTGTCCGATTCCTTTGATTTTCATGATTTAAACGTACTCATCTTGAACGAGTTATAAGTTATCATGAAATCATGAAAATCAAATAAACCCGGCTTAACGTCTTTCAAGCCGCAAAGGTACGAAATTTTACGCTGAAACACAGAATTTTACAAGTAAAAAGACCAAAAAAAGGCCCTGATATGGGCCTGACTATGCTATAAATACAATTTCTTAACAAGCGCTTAATGATTCGGGCATCCACAGCCATTTTTCTTACGAAAAAGACCCGTATTGAACAGTCCGCCACGCTTGGCCTTGTACCCTTTTCGTTTGCGACCAATCGTAGTTTTCTCAGTCGTATTGGTTGACGAGTACGCCATCGTTTCCAGCGGCACTTCGATTAGCACCAGCGATGCGGCCATCATCAGTATGACTTTCGTCTTTTTCATAGCAAACTTATTTCCTGAATAACGTCAAATAAATTACTTTCGTCACGCTGCCATCATTTTTTTATTCTATGACACCCAACCCTGACTTTCTGATCGTTTATGGCACACTTCGACCCCCGTTCGACAATGCGTTTTCGCAGTATTTACGTCAGCGTGGCCGCTGTGTTGGTGAGGGTACGTTTGCCGGTCAGGTGTTCGATATGGGCAGCTATCCGGGAGCTATTTATGAAAAAAGCAGCGATACTCAGGTGTGCGGAACGGTCTTCGACATTAGTAATCAAAAGAATGCAATTTTAACGTATCTGGATTATTATGAGGGCGTTGGTGACCAGTTCGACCAGCCAACCGAGTATGTACGAACGGTTGTTCCCGTGCAGTTTAACGATCAGGTTGCAGATTGCTGGATTTACATTTATAACCTGCCAACCAACGATAAGCCGTTGATTGAATCCGGTGATTATGCCCTTCACATCGCCAGTTAACTACGTTGTCAGGTATAGTCAAACGTGTTAGAATTTGTCAAGTTTACACGATACCGGGCATTCTCAACGCCTTCGATTGACCGCGTTTCAGCCTGAATCAGGAGCCATTTCAGCCAAACATGTCACAAAAAATCCCGGCACATATCGAACCGGGATTTCTCTGATGAATCAGGTGATTAACGTGGCCCGCGCGCACGACCACCACCGTAACTTCTGCCGTATCCGCTACGTGCGTTCGGACTGTTATTTCTATAACGGGGTGCCGGAGCATAATACCGTTGACGAACAACAACCGGCGGACGAACGATGACTGGCCTGCGGGAATACCCATAAGGCCGGTAGCCGTAGTTATTATAGGCATAAGGCTGAGGCCCGTAATAAGGACGGGGGCCATATCCAACCCCTGTATTTACGTAGGAAGGGCCACAACTTGCCAGCAATACGACTAACATGCCAGCCGTGAGCAAAGGCATTAATTTTATCGTTTTCATAACCAAGTCTATTTATCGGTGCTGATTTGCCTGTTAGACAATTCGTACTGAACTACGTTTAATCGAAACGAAAAAATAAGCTTAAAGTTTATTTAGAAGCCTGACCACCAAGAGCAGTCAGGCTTAGAACAGAAGGCCGGAAGGCTTAAGCGTTTAGCTTCTTTTTCAGGTAGTTCAATGCCAGTTTATAGGCATCGGCAGCAGCTTCTTTGTCATAAATCGGGTTGCTCGGATTCGCAAAACCATGACCGGCGTCATACATTTTGACCGTCACTTTTTCGCCCGCTTTCTGCATATTCTCCTCGAACAGTTTAACCGATTCGGGCGTGATGCCTTTATCCTGGCTACCGAAAATACCCAATACATCGGTATTCAGGGTTCTCAATTTTTCCACATCCTGCTCTGGCCGACCGTAGTACATGACGCAGCCTTTTGCCTGTTTACCTTCGAGCATAGCCGACTGCAACGAAAGCATCCCGCCAAAGCACCAGCCAACGCTGGCAAACTCGGCTTTGGGTCCGGCATAAGCAATGGCTCCTTTCTGAATACTGGTAAGCCGCTCTTTGCTGGCACTCTGCATTAACTTTCCGGCTTCGGCAGGCTCGGTGGCAACCTTACCATCATACATATCGACGGCCAATACGTTAACGTCTTTCAGATCGTTGTAAAACGTTTCGGCCTGTAATTTGATGTTATCATTCAGACCCCACCATTCCTGGTACACCAGCAACCATTTGTCCGATGGCTTTTTGGCTTTTAGCAGGAAGCCACTGGCCGACTGACCGTCGGGCGTTGAGAATTTAACCATTTCACCAGCACCCACATACGTAAAGGGCAGGGGAGCTTCATGCAACCGCTGGAAAGCAGGATCAGCGGCCATCGCCGACATATCGTTGGCTGGCGCGTGACAGAGAGGAATTGGGGCTTCTTCAACTTTCTGAACTGGCTTGATGTAAGCCAATACGGACATAAAAAAGGACAGACCCGTAATAAAGATGATTTTCATGCGTGTTTGATGGTTAGTTAATTGAGGTAACGGACTGTAGAGCGGGTTGGTTAACAAATCAAGCTTTCACCAACTCAAAAATTGTAATCTCCGGCAAAATACCAACGCGACCCGGGTAGCCAATGTAGCCGTAACCCCGGTTTACATACAATCGTTGATCGCCTTCCTGATATATCCCCGCCCATTGTTTATAGAAATATTGTGCCGGACTCCATTTCACATTGCCCAGATCAACTCCAAACTGCGCGCCGTGCGTGTGGCCACTGAACTGCACATCAATATCGCTGTATTTCGGACGAACTTCGGCATCCCAGTGCGTGGGATCGTGCGAGAGAAGCAGTTTGACGGGATACTCCTGCGTACCTTCATACGCTTTCGCCAGATTACCCACCGGTAATTTCGCCGGTCCAAAACCAAGATTCTGTACGCCGATAATCGCGATTTTGTCGCCGTTCTGCTCCAGAATTTTGTGCTCA
>JANPJE010000286.1:0-5588 GCA_031425355.1 Spirosoma sp.
TATAACGATGGATTTTCGAGATAAAGAAGCCATATACCTGCAAATTGCCGGGTATGTGAGTGAGCAAATCTTGCTGGGTCGATGGGCTGCGGGCGACAAAATACCGTCGGTGCGCGAGTTGGCGGCTGAACTGGAAGTGAACCCAAACACGATTATGCGAACGTACGAGTTTCTGAACCAGCAGGGTGTCATTGCCAACAAACGGGGCATTGGTTATTTTTCTACCGACGATGCTGCCGATAAAATTCGCTCGTTTCGGCGCGAGCAGTTTCTGCAGAACGACCTGCCGCAATTCTTCAAAAACCTGTCCCTGCTGGGTATTAACCTCCGCGAAATCGAAACACGTTACGATGAATACGTAAACGCCACAACGAACACATAATGAAAACAAGCTATATTCTTCTGGCCCTGATTGCTGTCATAACCCTAACCGGTATGGTGGCTACCGATGTATTGCTGAAGCAACAATACGACAAAATAGACTGGAGTAACCCCTATCAGGACTACGAAAAGCGGAGCCTGCCCACGGCGAAACACTGGGTCATTGAGGGGACGCCAAGAGCAGAGATTATCGTCGAACAGGGTACGACGGCAGCACAGGTTTTAGTGAAGCCCGACATGATTAAATTTTATCGGATTCGGCAGCAGAGTGATACGTTGTTTGTCGGATTTACACTCGAAAACGACCAGCGTGAACCTCCCCGTAATGCCACTGACTACGAATTAGGCGCTGGTCTGGTTCTGCGATTGCCCGATGTACAAAGTATACGTATCACAAACGGGCGGCTTACCCTGCGCAAGTTAACGCTTACAAATGTGGCGGTCTCGCTACTGAACAGCCGGTTGCGGACAAACGGCCTGACCGTTAAAAATGGGTTCGACCTCACTTCCAGCCAGAACAGTTTTGCCGTGCTTGGCCCTGATCGCTACGGATCGCTGCGAACGGTTGTTCAGGATTCGAGTGGCGTTGAGTTGAATGATACGTATATGGCTGCTTTCACGAAAGAACTATCACCGAAAGCCGAAGTACAGTTGCGGGGGCAAGCGTTGCGGTGGTTAGGAAATTGATGCTTAACAGCCGGATGTATAAGAAATCATCCGGCTGTTAGGCCCATGTACATTTAGTGTTTCGTTTCGATGCGGTAAATGGCAAGGTCGCGCCCCATCTGATCGACGTCAATTTTCAGGTCGGTTAGCGATCCGTTTTCCAGATCATAGACCCAGCCGTGAATCTTGATGGTTTTGTCAAAGAAATATTTCTGTTGGACAAACGACAGTTTCATGATGTTCAGGCACTGTTCACGAACGGTGATTTCGACCAGTTTGCGGTGACGGGTATCCTCGTCTTCTAAAATTTCCAACTCGCTCTTGTGCATCCGGTAAATGTCCTGGATATTACGAAGCCAGGTGTTCATATAGCCGTAATCGTCGTGCGCGACAGCCGCTTTAACACCCCCGCAGCCATAATGACCGCACACGATGATGTGTTTGACTTTCAGGTGCTCAACCGCATACTGGAGCACCGAGAGCGAATTAATATCATTGTTGGGTACTAAGTTGGCAATGTTGCGGTGGATGAACACCTCACCGGGTTTTACGCCCATTATGTTTTCGGGCTGAACGCGACTGTCAGAACAGCCGATGTACAAAAAATCAGGACTTTGACTCAGGGCCATGTCCGTGAAGTACTTTGGATTTTGTTTTGTCTGCTCCTCAACCCATTTCTTGTTATTCGCAAAAACTTCATCGTAGAGTGCCATGTGCAAATTGCTTGTTTCGTGAAATAATCTTCGTTACAACGATAACTAAAAATAATGAGTCGCCGAATGTTCCGGCCTAAAAAGGTTGTTCTGGTTCACAGTTTTAGACAACGCTTATGAAGATAGTTGTTGACCTGACGGGTGTTCCGAATTTATTGTTTTGTAGTCATTAGGTACAAAAAAGCCGCTCCGAATATCGGGGCGGCTTTCCGCTTCTATCCACACCATTTCAAGACAGACGACCGGGAGGCCGTCAAATCTTGATGTTCAACCTTCCCTTTGTAAAGGATTGTTATGCTAAAGTAAGCAATTTCTTCTTACATAACAGAAAAGAGTAATTTTTCTGTTTATGCGGAACACTGCAAATGTTGCAATATCTTTTTATAAAAAACGATTATAACCGGTTAAAATTATCAATCGGAGAAAAAAATAGTATGAACGCTGACTTTTCTTAAACCAATGTCTACGTAGTATATAGAAATTGATAAAAGTAGTGGGTAATGCAGGTACGTAATTCTGAACAGTGGGCCTTTTACCTCGAATCGAATACCCGGCACCCACGCAAACGCCGGTTTGGTTATGAACCAGATTTGATGGTAAAAGAAATAAGCGGGGTATTTATAAGACCACTGACTATTAATGTATTAACCCAATAGCTGGTCGATTGTTTAACCGAAAATTTATTTTTTTATGTGAGATAAATCCGTTTGATACGTTTATCATGTATCACAGTAGTTTACGTACCTATTCCATTTCCCTGTTATGGTTGAATTACAATCAAATTATGGCTTCGCGGGAAGCAAAGAGGAATATTTCGCAGTCGAAGAACCCATCAATCCACTGCCCCGAGCCGTTCTGCGGCCCAATACCCATTGGTTGCTCGACGGCGACTGGAAATTTTCGCTGGATGCCAATGATTCCGGCCTGCGCGAACGATGGTATTTGGGTCATCAATATGATAGTGGAGCTCAGTGGCCCGGCTCCGTTGAGGAACACATGGCTCAGGCTAAAGGCCAGCTTGATCCGGTAATCTGGCATGACCAGGTTATTGCCTGGTACGAGCGCGAGTTTCCCCTGCCCGAACGTAGCGGGTCCGTTACTCCGTCTATACTCCAGCTTACGTTTGGCGCTTGCGGCTATGAGACGCGCGTGTGGCTCAATGGATTCCCGCTGAGCACCATCGAAGGAGAAGACATTCATTACGGTGAATACACGTCCTTCTCGTATGAATTGGCCGACGAACTCCTGCGGCCCGTTAACCGGCTAACCGTGCGTATTGCCGACACAATGGACGCCGAAACGACACGCGGCAAGCAGGAGTCGCACGTGTACAAACGGGGCGGCATCTGGTATCAGACATACACCGGCGCCGTACGTTCCGTATGGATAGAAACGGTTGAGCGGAACCGGCTGCGGTCGCGGGTGGGGGTAGCCAGCACGATTGAAGATCACCTGATGCGGTTTACCATAACAACCCGCATTCATGACCCCGGTAATTATGTACTGCGTCTGCAAGTGTATGAGCGTAAGGCCGTTGAGGGAGAACCGCCAATGGCTACATCCGATTTTCCATTACGGCTGGTAGCTGGTCAGAAGCAGCAGCGCGTTTCGCTGGAGGTGCCCGGTGCCGAACTTTGGTCGCCCGAAACGCCGGTGCGCTATAAGCTGGTGGCACAACTCATCGACGCTGACGGGCACGCGGCTCAAATCGAAACCCAGTTTGGTCTTCGTAAGATTGAGGCCCGTGGTCGCTTCGTTTACCTGAACAACAAGCCTGTCTATCTCGATGGTATTCTCTATCAGCCGGGCACTGCTACGTATGATGAAATGAAGCGGCACATGCAGGCCATGAAAGAGCTGGGCTGTAATCTGGTGCGGGTTCACATTGCCGGGATTGATCCCCGTATTTATAATCTGGCCGACCGGCTGGGTCTGCTGTTGTGGGTCGAAGTACCCAGTCCGCACAGTTCAACGGCCCGGAGCCGCCATAACCACCAGGCCGAACTGCTACGTATGCTGGCGCTGATTGGTACCCATCCATCGGTCATCATCTGGAGTCTTTACAATGAGGATTGGGGTGCGCAGGATATTGCTACAAATCCCGACACCCAAAAGTACGTTAGTGAGATGTACCATTTTATGCAACTGGCTTATCCTCAGTTTCTTGTGGTAGATAACGATGGCTGGCAACACGTTTCTCACGAAGGCAGACTTAAGTCGGATTTGCTGACCGCCCATTTATACACCCCCGACTTAGGGCACTGGCAGTCACTGCTGGATCGCTTAGTGCTGGGTGATTTAGACTCTGTGGCTGCTTTTCCGCTGGTGGTTGGCGACCCATTTTTTTACCGGCGGCAAGTTCCCCTTGTCGTGAGCGAGTGGGGTGGTTTCGGGTTTGTTAATTACGGTGGCCCGCAGGAGTCGGAAGACCGCGCCGACCGAATCCGGCTCTTCAAAGAAGAAATGCGCAAACGTTCCATTGCGGGCGATGTGTATACGCAGGCCACTAATATTGAAGACGAACGTAACGGTCTGATCGACTTTCAAACCGGAGAATTAAGCGTGCCTGCCGGACTGCTTGCATCGGGGGGCTATCCGGAGGCAACCGGTTCTGTACTGTGATCTGCACAGTCTGCCTGACGGGAATTTCATACTACACACCATTAATTGTGTAATAGAAAGGATAGGCCGACAGCGAACTTTGCAGAGTCAATTCCGACCAGTACACAACGAATTATCATGAAAACACAAACGTATAAAACCAATATAAAATGTGGTGGCTGTATAGCCGCCGTAACCCCTTTCCTGAACGAAGCGGTTGGGGAAGGAAACTGGCAGGTGGATACGCAGAATCCCAACAAAGTGTTGACTGTCAATCATCCCGATGCTACAGTTGTGAAGCAGGCCATTGAAAAAGCTGGTTATAAAGCCGAGCCAATAACGGAATAAGACCATGCACACAACCATCACCGAACCAGCGGAAAAACTCGCCAAACCGGTCGTTCGACAAACGTTTCCGGTGTTGGAGATGACCTGTGCTGCCTGCGCTGTCAGCGTTGAGTCGGTACTGAAACACACACCGGGCGTCAGCGATGCGGGCGTAAATTATGCCAATCAGACAGCTTGGGTGCAGTTCGATCCTAAAGTTGTAACGCCAATCGATCTGCAAAATGCCGTTCGGTCAATGGGTTACGATATTATTGTCGAAACGGAAAGCAATGGGGTCGATGCGCGGCAGGTGCAGGAAGAAGCCCAGCAAAAACAGGTTCAGTCAATCAAAAAGCGAACTATTTGGGCCTTGATCCTGTCGCTGCCGGTTGTCATCATCGGTATGTTCTTTATGGAGCGGTCCGACGGTTCGGGGTCCGATAGTTCGTGGTCCGACAGTTCGGCTTGGTATGGCAATTACCTGATGATGGTGCTGTCGGCACCAGTGGTGTTCGGACTGGGCCGGTCGTTTTTCGTTACCGCCTGGAAACAAGCGCGTCATGGGAAAGCCAATATGGATACGCTGGTGGCATTGAGCACGGGCATCGCGTTCATATTCAGCGCGTTCAATACGATTTATCCTGAATTCTGGCATCGTCGCGGACTGCATCCCCACGTTTATTTTGAAGCTGCTTCGGTTGTCGTTGCCTTTATTTTATTGGGCAAACTCCTCGAAGAACGGGCAAAATCGAATACGTCATCAGCCATTAAAAAACTGATGGGATTGCAGCCCAAAACGGTTCGCTTGGTTGACGGCGACACCGAAATCGAGATTCCGATTGCGTCGGTGCGCGTGGATAATCTGCTGGTTGTGAGGCCGGGCGAGAAAATTCCGGTGGA
>JANPJE010000287.1:0-5357 GCA_031425355.1 Spirosoma sp.
TCCGCATTCGTTACGCTCCCAACTGGCCCGGTCGGCATATGGCTCGCTTGGTGGCAGAAGCGCCTTATGCGACTAAAACGGTTTCCCTACGAGGCAATTCCGGTGGCCTGCTGAACTGGTGGTCTACTTCACGCACAACGCGGGGAACGCAGGTGCGACAGCCAGATACAGGCCGCGTTCGAAAGGCAGGGATATTGACGATTCTTCTGTTAGGTGGGTTGGCGGGTGCAGGCTACGTATATAAATGCGAACTTATGCCTGGTTTATGTCAGCCTCAAACTGCACCAAAACCAGCTAAAATTGCGTTGGAACCGGCTAAACCCATACCAAAACCGGTTGTAACAACTCCGGATACAGCATTGGTAAATACCCGTGTTCCTTCTGCCGATTTAGTCACTCAACGGTTGAAAAACCAACCAGTCAAGGGAACCGGAATCGTGACGAAAGCAGATAGTCAGGTGGTGAAGCAACCCCGTTCAGTGGCTCCCCAACTTGTTGTGAAAACGACTAACAGAGGACCATTGAGACCGGGCTATCAGAAAAAAAGATATTACCGGAAATACTTGAAACGCCGACTACGTCCAAAACGCCGGACACGTCTGAAACGCCGGATGCCTCCTCGCGTGAACTCAATGAACGCGAAGAGTAACGTGGTTTTAAGAAAGAGCTAAACAGAAGGATAACGAATGCGCACTTAGCGTAATCGATTTTGTCCGGCAATGGTACAAGGAGTTGCAGGCTATAAAGGCCGTTTAGTTTGACTACGCACCTTCATCGCAGGTAGCTCGCCTGTGATAATACCTTGTTTTTCCGATTGTACGAGTGCGTTTACCCGGGTTAAACTACCGTTTAAGAAACTTAGGGGGAAATAACGTAATTACTTAGTGAACGGATTTCATTTTAGAGGTCCCGTGTCTACATTTAGCATGGGGTTTTCTACTGGTTGGAAAACCGCTATTCAGGACATTTTGTCAACGGGCAACGGCACCCCGAGGCAAGGGGCTGAACGGCCATCCGGTTACTGCAACGACTATCCATCCATTTTAATCAACTATCTGCCGGCTTAGTCCTTACTGGTGTAAACATTGGCCCCTTGTACTACGTTGTGGCCTGCTGCTCCGGCGGCATCGATGCGTGAAACGACTCTTTTTAATTTAACCTACTTCTTTAATGAAAAATCTATTACTCACGGGATCTGCTCTGGTAATGATGCTTACCGCACAAGCCCAAACCAACACCGCTACGTTAAGCCAAACGGGTAGCGGCAATCAGGCTGATCTGACACAGACAGGTGTAAATCAACTGGTAACCGTTGTACAGGACGGAACCCAGAACAAAACCACTACGTCGCAGACCAGCACCTATGCCAACGAAATTTTTGTTAGCCAGACCGGGTCCAACAACGAGGCTCAGGTTAACCAGGATGAAGACTCAGGTCCAAATTTCGTTCAGGTTTTCCAACAGGGCAGCAACAACAAGGCTACTGTCGACCAGTCTGACTTCTCGACCTACTTCAGTGAGGCATCCGTTAGCCAGACAGGTACAAATCACACGGCAACGGTCACGCAACTTGCTGCCGTTGGTAGCACAGCCGGCATTGAGCAGACGGGTGTAGGAACGGGCAACACGGCGACCATCGTTCAGACCGGTTTGAGCCTCTTGGACGCGGCTGAAATCAGGCAGAATGGGCAGGCACAAACGGCGAGCATCTTCCAGTTAGGTACGCTCTTTTTTGTTGGTGCCAATGAGGGGTATATAAGCCAGAACAGTACTTACGCGCAAACAGCTACCATCATTCAGGTGGGCGATATAAACTCAGCCGAAATTTATCAGGAACAGGATGCCGGTCCGGGTAACGAAGCCACCGTCGATCAGTTTGGCGCGGGCAACTTTGGTTCTATTGATCAGTCTGATTTTTTCACCATCAACACGAAAGCGACTGTTTTCCAGACCGGCTTTTTCAATACGGGTCAGATTCAGCAGTTTGCTGCCGTTAATGGTGAGGCAACGATCAACCAAACGGGCGATGATAACGTAGCTTACATCGGCCAGGGTGCGGCACCGGGTCAGTCGTCTGGTTTTGGTAGCACAGGCCTGATTACGCAAGAGGGTAATTTGAACTTTGCCACTGCTTTGCAGTTGGGGTCTTTCAACCTGGTCGATATTACGCAACTGGGCGATGGCCATTTCGCTACTGTTCTGCAAGTTGGGGATGGCAACACCGGCATAATTTCTCAGTCATCAGGTGTCGTGCTGCCATAAGCATTTTTCTTTTAGTATCAACAAAAAAAGGCTGGGGATATCCCCAGCCTTTTTTTGTTGCTTAATGCTACCGTCTCTATGGCAGTTTGGCCATTGGGTCCGGGTTGCCATCGGGGTCGCCCGTTACCGGACCACGCGAGGCTGGCGTACCGAAGAGCAGGATACCCGCTACGTGCGGTGCTGCCATAGACGTACCGCTGATGGTGCGATAACCACCTGACCGCCATGTAGATAAAATGCTGACACCGGGCGCACACCAATCGACTGGGGGATTGCCGAAGTTGGAGAACGACGCGAATACATCGTTGATGTTGTGGGCCGAAACGGTATAGACATTGGGGTGCTCCGTCCGGGCGGGTGAACTGGCGGTCGCGCTCTGGGCTTCATTCCCGGCGGCCAGCGAAAACAGGATACCCAGGTCGGCCGCCCCCTTAATGGCATCATCGAGGGGGGCGAACGGAGGTCCGCCCAGACTCATGTTGGCCACATCACCGGCGGCTCCCGCGCTGGCTACGTAATCAACGCCCGCAACGACACCTGAATAGGAGCCGCTACCACTGAACGAGAGTACTTTTACGGCTACTAACTCAACACCTGGAGCAACGCCTACCACACCGAAGCTGTTGTTTCTGGCACCAACCGTACCCGCAACGTGCGAACCGTGTCCGTTATCATCGTCCGGACCACGCCGTGGGTTTTCAAAGTTCCGGCTCAGGCCAGTGTTGACGTTCAGGTCTGGGTGATCCAGATCAATGCCCGTGTCGAGAATCCACGCTTTTTTAGAAGCCGAGTACGCACGCGGCCCATTTACGCGGGCAATACCCCAGGGCGTTGTTTGTGAACCAATCGCAATTGCATTACCCTGCGGCAGGGAAAGGCTGACGATCTGGTCGGGAACGATACTGGCAACGAACGGAAGACTCTCCAGCCGCTGGCGGTCAGCCTCAGTCAGTTCGGCAGCAAAGCCTCTAATCGCTGTCGTATAGATTTCCTGGGTTTTACCGGCAATTTCCGGGCCTACCATTCGGCTAATCATTGCTTTTCCCTGCTGAACACGCGTGTCATACGTGCCCGCCCCGGTGAGGGAGCGGCTGATGCGTGGATCGGCCTTGAAAATAACAATGTACTTTTGGGAACCGGTACCCAGTCGGGCCGATGCCGCTGAGTTGTCAAAGCGGCTTACGTCGTCGGGCTTCTGGAGGTTGTCTTGTGGCTGACAGGCCGTCAACAGGGCCGCCATCCCAGCCACCCAGACTGTTTGTTTACCGAAAAGATTGATCATAATGGTTAGAATTTGGGAAAAATGAGAAAGAGTTGAAACCGGCACTATACTGGGAGCAAGATATAAATAAAGGAAGAATGGTCCAATGGTCTTTTGGTCGTGAAATGCCGAAGAATGCAATAAAAATATTTAACGGTAGTGGTTTGTGTACTGATGTTACAACACACCGGATTAAGGTGCTTTATACGATTTCGATAATTCCTGATTCTGGCGTTGGTGTTCCCCATAGCAGTGATAGTGTTCGGATTATGGTTTCCATTTTCATTGGCAAATTGCTTTCGTTTATCTTTCGGATGAACTCTTA
Organism: Spirosoma sp.; assembly: GCA_031425355.1. GTDB lineage: Bacteria > Bacteroidota > Bacteroidia > Cytophagales > Spirosomataceae > Spirosoma. The sequence goes on from JANPJE010000287.1 coordinate 3,849, forward strand.
ACCATAGGGCGACGAACTATCTGCTTGAATAGTTGACGCAAAATCTGGTATTATTTGCCTGAAAATACTCTTTTGATTTATGATGAAAATCCTGACGATCCTATGCGCTGTACTCCTTGCGTCGGCTGCACTTGCCCAGCCCGTACCCTCCAATACGTATTTTTCGACGGTGACCGGTAATGCCGATTCGACAAAAAAGCGAATCGAGCTATCGTCCGACATTGATGCGTCCTGGTATCGCTGGAAAGAGCGGGGCTACAGTTTTGGGTTCAATCCGGCTCTGACGCCCATGTACAGCACCGTTAACGGCATTCTGAGTACGCCCTATATGATTCAGGTGCGGGGCAACGGTAGTCTGTCCGACGAAAGGAACAAAAAACGATGGGGTTTTCACGTCTTTGAGGGATACGCCAGCGACGATAAATCTCGGATTACCATGCTGGTGAACAAACACGTAGAATTTGACAAGCCCGTTGCCGAACTGTATTATTACGGCACTACGTACAATCACACCGAACAGGCCTACAACTGGTTTAAAATCGGTTCCGATGTGCGCCAGCATTCGTTTATGTTCAGCCGCGACCGGGCTATTTTCTACGGCTCCCTCCGCCTAACCAACGCCCTGACGCTGGGAGCCATTGGCAAAGACGATCTGGCCGAAACCCGCACCGAGGGCGACGACGAGCCGAACTATGCAAAAGATGCGAAGTACGTTAACTACAAAGAGTTGAAAGACAGCCCTGACGGCACTATCTTCTACGACAAAGACCACAAAATAGTAGTCATTAAAATTGAGGGCAAGTGGATGAAACTGGCGGTAGAAGCCCTGCCCGCCGGGGTTCAGTATAAATTTTAAATCGTTGTTATTCGCCTAAGTGCGTGTGTTTCAAATTGTTGTTCTCAATCGCCTGTCGTAGCTGCTTCGGTTTTTGCAAAGCTAAAGCCCGGAATGGCGGGGTCAGGCGGCAGTACGTTTGAACTTGGCTGTTGCTGTCGATAAGTGGGTGGCTCCCAGCAGAAGCAGACTGAGGTAGTTCGCCGAGCCATGCTGCCACAGCGTTTCGAGTCCAAAGACAACATCGCCAATAGGATCGAGTGCGACCGAAGCTGTGGCCGGTCCATACAGTATGTAGCCTGCTAATTTTTTTACATTCTGCTGAGCGTCGATGCCGACGACCTGCATGTACTTTTTATCACTGATCTGACCCTGCGCTACGTTGATGAGCCATTGAATAACAGATGAACAACTGACAAGTAATACGTTTTTATGGTTGGCAGTGATGGTCAGGCGTTTGGAAGAGGCCAGTTAAAGTCCTGTAAATTTGACCATTTAAACAGCGATAAAGTGTACCTTATAATGGATGAAAACGACCGGGGAGAACCATTTAGCTCTCCCCGGTCGTGTTTTTTTTAGTAGAAACCACATTAAAACCTGTGCATCCAGCCAAACGTATAGGCAAATTTTCCGGTTCGCAGGTGACATAAATAATACCTTAACCGCACCCCCAC
>JANPJE010000288.1:0-2825 GCA_031425355.1 Spirosoma sp.
TCAGGTTTCGTCAGAAGTAGTCAGATGCTGACTGTGTCCGACAATAAATGACAAATGTAATCAACTGACCAGCAATCCCTCTAACGTTGCTTCGATTTCGGGCACGGACTGGAACAGTTGCTCGTATGACTCGATCACGAAATATTGCTCCTGAAAATGGTCGATAATGTAGGGCGTTTGTAACAGCGTCGGTACGTTGTAGGGCAGCCGCTTGGGAACCGGACTTTCCAGACTGTAAATCGTTTCCCCCGGCGATGACAGAATGCCCCCGCCGTAAATCCTCAAACCATCTGCTTCCTGAATCAAGCCAAACTCAACCGTGTACCAGTACAGCCGTGAAATCATGGCAATCGCTTCCTCGCTCTCCACATGACGCAGGGCTATTCGGCTCAGCGCGGCCAGAAAATCGCAGAACGATTGATTGGTCAGCACCGGTACGTGACCGAACGTATCATGAAACATATCGGGTTCGGGCAGGTAGTCCAACTGGTCACGGCCACGCACCCAGGTTGTAGCCGGAAACTGTCGGTCGGCCATCAGCTCGAAAAATTCGCGGTTGCCAATCAGTCCCGGCACGGCCACCACGCGCCAGCCCGTTATGGGCAGCAAACGCGGATTCAGATCGCGTTCGAAGTCAGGAATGCGGCTGTTCGGGAAACCCGTCGCCACAATTCCGTCCATATACGCCTGACTGGCCCGCCCCGGTAACCGGGCCATCTGCCGCTCGAACAGCAGTTTCCAAACCGCCTGCTCGTCGGGGGTGTATTTTTGATAATCCTGGTTCATGATTAAAGAGGGAGGAAAGGGAGGAAGGAGGAAAGGAAAAACAGTATCACGTTGTAACTCCCTTTCTTCCTCCCTCTCCTCCCTTTTCTCCTTTTATAACGTTCCCCTTAACGCCTGTTCGCGCTCGATGGCTTCAAACAGAGCTTTGAAATTGCCTTTCCCGAACGAGCGGGCACCTTTGCGCTGAATGATCTCGAAAAATAACGTCGGGCGCGGGCAAATGGGCTTCGTGAAAATCTGTAGCAAATAGCCTTCCTCATCGCGGTCAACCAGAATACCAAGCGTACGTAGCGTCGCTATTTCCTCGTCAATCTTCCCGATTCGCTCGCCCAGATTGTCGTAATAGGCGTCTGGTACGGTCAGGAATTCAACGCCCCGGTCGCGTAGGGCGATGACGGTTTCGACAATATGATCGGTTGCCACGGCGATGTGCTGAATGCCCGGACCACCGTAAAAATCCAGATATTCTTCAATCTGCGACTTCTTTTTACCTTCGGCGGGTTCGTTGATCGGGAATTTCACGCGCCCGTTTCCATTGCTCATCACCTTGCTCATCAGGGCCGTATAATCGGTCGAGATGTCTTTATCGTCGAACGAAACAAGCTGCTGAAAGCCCATCACATCGTGGTAGAACGTCATCCACTGGTTCATCTCGTGCCAGCCCACATTGCCAACCATGTGATCGACGTATTTCAGGCCCGCATCGGCGGGGTTATAAGCCGGATTCCAGGGTTCGTAGCCGGGCAGAAAGACGCCTTCATAGTTAGTACGTTCCACAAAAACATGCACCGTATCGCCGTAGGTTTGAATCCCCGACCGCACGACATACCCGTGTTCGTCCTGCTCGCGGGTTGGTTCCAGATACGGTTTTGCACCCCGATTGACTGTCTCGGCAAACGCCTGCCGGGCATCATCGACCCACAACGCCACCACCCGAACACCGTCGCCGTGCTGGTCGAGGTGCCGCCCGATTTCTGAATCGCCATGAAGTGGCGAGGTCAGCACCAGCCGAATTTTTCCCTGCTGCACCACATACGATTCGCGGTCGCGCAACCCCGTCGAAAGCCCCGCATGGGCTACCGGCTGAAAGCCGAAAGCGGTCTGAAAATAATGTGCCGACTGCCGGGCATTACCCACATACAATTCAATATAATCTGTGCCGTTGAGCGGCAGAAAGTCCTGCGTTTCTGCGGCTTGCGGTTCTAAAAGTTCGAGTGTTTCCATGTTTGTTGATGTTGTTTGTTGCCTGAATGTGTCTGCTGGAACACCGGCATGAATGCCGATACAAGTGATTGGCACAGTGAAGGATGACTTGCACCGGCATTCATGCCGGTGTTCCAGCAGTATCATTCCAGCCACGATTTATAGTATTTGCCATCATCGAGTTTCATGGCCTGTTCGGTGAGCATCAGGGGCCGGAACGTATCGACCATGACGGCATATTCCTGCGTTTCTTTTTTGCCGATACTGCGTTCCATCGCGCCGGGGGCAGGTCCGTGTGGGATGCCGCCGGGGTGCAGCGTAATATGGCCGGGAGCAATGTCGTTTCGGCTCATAAAATCGCCGTCGACGTAATAAATAACCTCGTCGGAGTCGATGTTCGAGTGGTTGTAGGGCGCGGGAATGGCCATCGGGTGGTAATCGTACAGGCGCGGCACGAACGAGCAAACTACAAACGTATCGGTCTGGAACGTCTGATGAACCGGTGGCGGTTGATGCACCCGGCCCGTGATTGGCTCGAAGTTGAAAATCGAGAAACCATACGGGAAATTATAGCCATCCCAACCCACCACATCGAACGGATGCGACGCATAAACAAGCGAATGCAGCGACCCCTGTTTCTTGATTTTGATGAGAAAATCGCCGGTTTTGTCGTGCGTTTCCAGATCGCGTGGGCGGATGATGTCGCGTTCGCAGAAAGGCGCGTGTTCGAGCAACTGCCCGAAATTATTCCGGTAACGTTTGGGCGTATAAATCGGAGAATGCGATTCAACGAACAACATTCTGTTGTCTGTGGTGTCGAACTCAATCTGATAAAT
>JANPJE010000289.1:0-8063 GCA_031425355.1 Spirosoma sp.
ACCATCGGGCGAAAATACGCGCGGTTTTTGGGCGAACGCTGCCGTAGCAGAGAACAGAACCAAGACAGTTAGTCGAAAAAGAATCGTTTTCATTGCGGGAAATGGTTGATTAATTTGAGATGAAACAGCCAAACCGAGCTACCAAAGTTGCACAACCTGCCAGCAGGCCATACCGATGAAGGTCGCGCCAGTCAGGTGATTAATTGGGTAATGGTTCAGGAAACGCGACAGGCGCGGGCGGTGACGGTCGGCCAGCCAAACCATAGCAGTCAGCAGGGCAAACGCGCCAACGGACGTAGCGACAATAAACACCCACTGGCTCTGTTGGCGATTCATTGCCAGCAACATAGTGCTACTCAATGAAAACCAGACCGCCGACCAGAACGGCAGCAATTGCGGATTCGTAGCGGCCAGCACCAGCCCCCGCCAAAACGGAAACGCGTGCTTCACAACGGATTCATGAACCGGCCCTACAGATGGTTTTTTCTGACGAAACGAAGCCATACCCGCCACCAGCAGCACAGGAACAGAAAGCAGTTGCATCCCCGTTAACCAGGTCGTATTTAAATTGAGCAGCGACACGCCCCGAACGGCTAAGCAACTATACACGATTTCGGGCAGGCTACCTCCCAGAGCCAGCCACAAACCGGCGCGTCGGCTCTGGGTGAGCGTTGTCTGCACGACCGCAACATTAACGGCTCCGGGATGCACAGAACCTATAAAACTAATGAAGCTGACGAGCAAAAACAGCGCAATCATGGCGAAACCGTTGGTTGATTCGGATAAACAAATCTACCGACTGTGGCCCTGCCGAAATGTCGGCTACCTTACATAATTGACCGATTTTGAGCGGATATATTAGGGAAATCGGCGAGGGGAAAAACGATCTCCTGGCGGCTGTAGGTGAGTTTACCCTCAGCTTCGAGGGCGTTGAGCGTTTGCGTAACGGTCTGACGCGAGGTGCAAACCAACTGAGCAATATCCTGATGGGTGAGGTAGTTAGTAAGAATCAGTGACTGGCCCTGTGGCTTGCCTTCTTTCTCGGCCCACTCGTGCATAAACTCCAGAATGCGCTGCCGAACATCTTTAAAAACCAGGTTGGCGTACCGATTTTGTAACCGCTTAAATTTAAAACCGATGAACTTGGAAAACTTGAGCGAAATGGAAGAATCCTGCGACAGAACTTTCTCGAAATCGTCGAGCGTAAAACTACAAATCAGCACCTCCGACGAAATAGCCTGCGCATACTCCGATGTACCGTTGGTTCCCGACAGCGACAACTCGCCAAAAATATCGCCCTTCTGAATAATATCTTTAATCACCTCGCGCCCGTCGGGGTCTGACTCCACAATTTTAATCATTCCTTTTTTCAGCAGATAAATCCGCTGAACCGGGTCGTTGGCAAAGTAAATAATTTCGTTTTTACTGGCTTTTTTATAGCGTGTAATGATGCACAGGTCTTTAATCTGAGCATTGTTCATAGTCGAAAACAACTTATGGTCGCGCAGGTACCAGTATTGAATATCGGGAGCCATTCGCGTTTTTGGTTTATTGAAGAAGAAGTAGGATAAACAGAAGCAAGATAACACGATTTTGGTTTTCAGCCCTCTGTTAGTGAGACAGTTGTAGCTATAAATACCTCACTGAAATGGGCTAATCAAAAGCACATTGTCATCGTCTGCCGATGGTCCGTACGTCGCTGGAACCGGGATGTCCAGGAGTCGTAAATATACTCCCAGTTGTGAACGATGATGAACCAGGTGGTTCATGCAAAACAATCGTACCACCTGTCTTTTAGGTAAAGTGAACAGAATATCATCGCCGTGTGTCATCGACCATTCTTTAGCCAACTCTTCGTCTTTAACGGCGGATAAAGACCTTTTTGCATCCGACAGCAACCTGTCGAAATAGGTTAAGAGTTCTTCCGTTGAGTTGACGTCTTTTGGCTCGAAATCAATAAAGTCTAATCTATCGTTATCAATGCAATCCGTCCACCAGGCAACGATTTCGGCAACGTGAACAGCAAGTCGTCCCAGCGTTTCCGATTTTTCTGCTGGTTTGTAGTCAAGCCTATCAAATGGAACGCTTTCTAAATATCGTCTGGTAACGGCTGCTTCCAACGTTAATTCCTGTAATAACTCTTGTCCTATTGTCATTTTTTTTCATTGCTAACATCAAGTATTTATATTATAAATGTTTTACAGTCAGTGGTTTACGTTGAAAAAATTTGATAATAAAAACTTTATTTTGTTCGAATAAAAATCCGAACCGGAGTGGCGGAGATACAGCTATTTGACCGGTTAGCCCGGCTATAATCCTGTCAAAAACCCTTTCGCCTGTCAGTTACCAAACCGCGTTTTCAGGCACTGCCAAACCGTTCGTACCGATGCCACTGATGCCCCCGCCCGCCGACGCTGCTGACTGATGCGGTGAAGCAGCCGGAGGTGATACCCAATGTCGATGTAGGCCTGACGCAGTGAATAAGCAGGATCATACACATGGCCCGGTTCCGAAGAAATTCCGTTCACTTCGAGCACCCGAATGTTACGTCCGGCCAGCAGATCGGCCACGCTCGGCACCCTAATATCGAAGCGCCCATAATCGAAACCGGTCATTGGCCCTCCAATCCGGTTGAAAACCCGGTCGAGACTGGCCGAACACAAGTAATTGGCATTCAAGAACATAGTACCCCGGCAGTGATTGCCAATGGGCTGCACCAGCACCCGCTCGCCGTTGGCCGGAACGCGCTCGCCCAGCGTATCCAGCACGGGCAACAGTTCGTTCCACGTCATGCGCGCCCGTTCGTTCTCACGGAGCAGTTCGCACACCGTGGACAGCCCATCACCCTGCACCGTCAGAAATTCTTTCTGCACCACCGATGTCACACCAGAGGCAGAGCCGTCGGGAAGTTTATAGTAGAACACGCCAAATTCGAGCGGCCCGGCTACCCACTCCTGTACCAGAAACGGTTCGTTGCCATTGACCGAAAGCCAGTGTATCAACTCAATTTTCGAGGCCACAACCCCAACTCCCCTACCCCGTTCCCCTACGTTGGGTTTGCACACAACAGGAAACGACAAACCCCATTGCACCATCTGATCAAGTACCTGTTCGGCACTTGTTTTTGTGTCAAAAAGCAATGTTTGAGGCCGAAATGCTGCCGGAACACTATCTAAAATTGCACCTTTCGATTCGCCAAATAACCCGCCAAGCGGAATAGCTGGATTGACGACCGTGAAGAAGGTAAGCGACCGTGACCGCAAAGCCAGATACGCGAAATACCCGATCATCGGGGCAAAAAAAACGTAGAACGGCCAGTATTCGTAATTGAGCAACTGCACTAACCAGCGCGGCCTTCGGGTTGGCGAACGTACTGACGTAGTCGATGATAAGGATAGGGGAGCTAATGTATTCATGACAGGATGCGAAACGTAGTAGCCGTTTGAGTAAGTAAGTCGCGGTAGTAGAGTCGGTGGGCCTGCTCGTTGCGTTCGACCGACGTAATACTGATGGTACGAATGCCGTTGGGGCGTTGCATCAGCAGGTCATTTTCGGGGTCGCCATCGCCCGTTTGCCGATGAAAAAGGACGCTTTTTTCCTGACTGTAAACGGTCTGCTGCGCCAGCCACTCGGCAAACCATTTCTCGCGTTTCTGCCGAACAGGTTTTGGATACAGAGTGGCCGAACTCCATAAATGCGGCTGGCCGGCATTGGGCATCGTTCGATGCAGTTGGATACCATCCCACCGCAACTCAATTAATGCAAGATCAGGATTATACGCAACTACAATGAGCGTAAACGGCTCCAAATCAGCGAACGAATAATGTAAACAGAAGTCGATTTCATTTTCATACCCAAAAAAATCCGGGATTATACGACCCCGACTATGGCGGTAGGGCGGGCAGTGTTGATGCGTGTCAAAGGCTCCATTCAGCAGGCACAGCGTATATCGCTGCTCGTCGGTGGCGATCCAGGTGCCACCCGCCTGCCCATCTTTCGGGTAGAAAACGGTTCGCCCCCCCAGGCTGTACCGACGCGGGAAACTGGCTCGCTGACGGCTTGCCTGCTCATCTCGGCTGGAGGTAAGAATAAACCCTTCCACGAATGCAGCACCGGCGGGTGTGGGCAGAAACGATACGGTACACATCAGGCAGTTTGTTGATGGATAAGCGTTGAATAAGCCACACCAAAATGCCGGGGTAACTGAATAGACGGGGAATGAATCTGAACCCCAATGCGGAGCAAAGCCATGTGATGAATGGCGTGCTCGATGGTGTAAACCAGTTCGCGGACCGCGTTCGTAGGTACCATCAGGCAGGCACCCGGTACGTACGTCTGACGTAGCAATAACGGCTGCTGAACATCGAACAGGCGTAGCGTTACGGTCAAATTTTGTAGCACAGCGCGGGCGTAGGCAGAACTGATTTCGATTTGCCGATCGCGCGGGCGGGCGTCGTAGTCAATTTCGCCGGAGTCAAGCCCGGTTGCCAGGCACTGAAAAAACTCCAGAATATGACGAACATGCTGTCCCATCGAACTCCCCGAAAACACAGCCAGCGGGCGACTGTATTCCTCAGCGGTCAGTTGCACCAACAGATTATCGAGGTCCGTCAATACCTCCTCCGGAACATCAGTTATGGCGGTCATGCATGTGCGGGTTTAATCGGTATCAACTGAAAAAGCAGCCGCCGGTTCAAAAACAGCAGCACAGCCGAAGCTACCGCTACAATGAGCGCGTAAGCGAACAACTGCCCGCCGTCGCCGTTAGACTCGATGCCCAGCACGAGTATATGCGAGGCAATTGCACCAGCCATCAGGCCCAGGGCCAGACCCGCGCCCAGCACCGTTGTTATAGCGTTGTTTCGACCAAACCAGAGCAGCAGTCCCGACGCAATCAGTTCCATAACGCCTGTAGCGATACGTCCCCACGGTTCGACGCCCAATGTTGAAAAAATATGAACCGATTCGGGTGACGCGGTGAATTTAAAAAATAGTGTCTGTGCGAGAATCAGAGCCGCAACGATCCGGCAAACCCAGCCAATGATTGTGTTCGTTTTCATGATGTTGGGGTTGATTTTCAGTGGTAAAACTTCATCCAGTTGGCGTCGGCTTTGCGGGCCAGCGTTTTCTCATCGTTGTTCCACTTGGGCAGGGTATTATTAAACAACCGGTTGTAGAACAAGTACAGATGACCATCGGCAATTTTGTACGTTTCAGGATCGACGGCCACTTTTTCGCCTGTGGCACCCATCGCGTAGGCGCACCAGCCGCCATAAGCTGGTTCATAGGCAGTTGGATTTTTCCGAAAACGGTCTGCATTGGCGGCATTGGCGAACCGGTACGTTACCCCTTTGTAGGTCTGGGTAAAACTGGTGCGTCCTTCGCGGGCTTTGCCATCGAAGTAGCTCACGGGGTCGTAGCCGCTGATTGCCACGCCCTTATCGAGATTATACTGAGCCTGACGCTGAGCGTCGGGAATTTGTGTCCAGGCTGGTAGAGAGCCAATCAGCAGCAGAAATAGACAGGCAACTAAAGATTTCATTGTGCGATTTGTTTTGACAAAGGTGGCCGATGGCTCGTCCGCCGGATGTCAGCAACCTGACAAAATCGCACAATTTGGGGTGATCAACTCAATGCTAAAAATCCGTGTCGGTCAATTCAAAATTCTGCTTCACCCGGATTGTCCCATCTTCCTCGGAGCCTGTATAATAAATAATCCGTTCGGGTTGAATGCCCTTCTGCACGTTGCCGATGTCGCGCTTTCGATTGCCGTTGGCGTCGATAATCAGCCGAACGCGGTACAAGCCGGGCCGAAGCCGACCAAAACTGTAATTTGCCGCACCATAGGCCGTTCGGATAACTTTATACTTATCATCCAGCAATTCTACAATGAAGTTGGTGCCCGCCGAACCAGTCGTTGCTGGGTTGATACGTCCGGCAATGAGGCCATAACTGTCTTCTTCGGCAATGATGTATCGGGCCGAGTATCGGGGCAACGTATCGCCCTGAACGCTGATAAACGCCCCTTTTTGCAGTCGAAAGAGCAACGTATCGCGCAACGTAGTGGGTTGTTTGATGACCAGCCGGGAGTTATTATTGCTCCAGTTCAAGTTAGCGGGCGTGAGTTTGATCGGCTTCGTACTGTCGGGGCCAATAACCATAAGCTCGGTTTTATAACTCAGCACGGGTTTGTTGAACACGACTGCAAACTCCAGATTACTATCAATTTGCTCGCCCGTCGGAGGAGTGATTTGCGCCGTGAGGCCCACGCGGTTTTTGGCCTTTGTTTTGAGCGGAGAGAAATAAATTCGCTCGCGCAGTTCCGTTACGTTACCTACCGAATCTTCGGCGACAATGGTCAGGTGAAGCGTATCATCGGCAGCGCGGTTGGCCGGTCGGTAAAGCCGGATCATTCTCGGACTTTCCAGAAACGAAATCAACGTATCGCCCGTGGCCGGTTTAGTTTCCGACGTGGATGCAGCCGTTGTAGCAGTAGCAGAAACAGCCGACGTGGAAACGGGTTTGCCGTACCGCATTCGGTAGCTGGCAATGCCGCTGCTGAGTTCCAGCCCAAGCGTTTCGTCAGTACGTTCGCGTCGGCTGATACGCGGCTTCCCGTATCCGCGAAACGCCACCATGTTAATGTCTGTGTAGTTGCGGGTCAGGTTCAGCACACTATCGCGGAAGGCCACACGTTCGCCCGGTGTGTTGTTCACCAAGTTCAAATCCTTATCGTCGAATCCATATACTTTATACAGTCCGGCTTTCACGTTTTCGATGCGGTAGTTGCCGCTGCTGTCCGTCCGGGCAAAATACTGTGGTCGTTTTCGGTTGATGGGCAGCGTATCGGTCGACGCGAAAAGCCCCACCACGAAGCCCAGAAGCGGTTGTCGGCTTTCGTCGTCTACTACGTTGCCCGTCAGGTAGAGCGAGTCGATAACGGAACCGGTGCTAAAAACGACTTTCGTATCTTTGGCAATATTACGTTCAGTGATGTCCTTGATTCCATCGGCAAAATCAATCGTGTAGGTCGTGTTCGGCAGAAATGGTTTAGCGAAATTCAGCCGGATACCCAACGGCAGCGACTTCACCACGAACGTGTTGCTGTCCTGCGGGGTAATGGTTATCTTCTGCTGGAGATTTTCGCTGTTGACGTATTCATCGAACGTCAGTTCAACCGTTTTGCCGGTATAATTTAACTGGCGGGCCGATGGCAGACTGCTGACTAATTTGGGAGCCAGCGTATCTTTCTTACCGCCGGGCGGTTGCGCTACCTGTGCACAGTTTTGGAGAAGGATTGGGAGAACCAGCAAAAAAGAAAGTACGAAATGGCGAAACGTCATAGTGGGTGTAATCAGACTACAAAGGTAAACGTCCGTTCATGGTTAATCCGTACCGGTTGACATAAAATGGCAGGCTGCTTCGTTACCTTGTATAGAAATTTAAGAAAATTTAAGGTCACTTAGCCAATGGCGGTGTTGTGTGTGTGGGGTTTGGTACATTTGCCCCCAACAAGTAGTCGTCTAATTCGCCCGAAAACCTTCATGATTCACACCCGTTTCCATTTATTACCTGTTTTGGTGGCGTCGATTGGTCTGCTTACCGGTTGTTCCGGCCCGGTCGATCAGGTAGACAGCCAGATCAGCGATGCGCTAACAAACGACAATCGACTCGATGCCACCGAAGCCCAGGCTATCCGGGCATTCATTCTGAAAGAGAAAAAAGAACTCGCCGACGAGAAAAAAACAGCGAAGCTTTTCAACGCCAACGGTGGCGTTGACGATGCAGGCCTGACGAACTATATCAAACGTAGCATCGACTACCGTAAACTGGCGAAAGAAGGAAAAACGCCCGAAATTGCGTTATCAGGCACGACCGTATCAGCCAAACCGCTGCGACTGAAACTCTATCTTGAAGCCAGTGGCAGCATGTTTCCATACGATGCACCGGGTAGTACAGGCGCGTTCAAAAGAACCCTCAACGATGTACTGACTGCATTCGATGCCACCAATCCCGGTCAGGGAAAACTGTTTGTGGTCAACACGGAAGTCAATGATCTGGGC
>JANPJE010000290.1:0-66005 GCA_031425355.1 Spirosoma sp.
CGTACGACCTTCAGGTTGTAAATAGACTTGACTATTAGTGCTTGTTATGTACTCTGTTTATTTCCCCTAAACGCCTTGCTGGTTGATTCACTGTAAGCACCTGGTAGCAGGAGTGGCGTATTCCCTGATGGATACGTATCGGTGAAACGCAAGACATAAAACCGGACTCTGATGTAACAGCCGGTCAACGATTCACTCATTTATTACTCAATATTGTACGTTATGAACGCCCCGGTACTCTTATTTGCCTACAAGCGTCCTCGTGAGCTTAAAGCAACTATCCAGGCTCTACAGGCAAATTATTTGGCTGCTGAAAGTGATTTATACATCTTCGCGGATGCACCCAAACGATCAGAAGATGCTGCCAAAGTCGCTGAGGTCCGCGAGCTTTTAGATGCAATTTCGGGCTTTCGAACCATTCATCGGGATTACGCAGAAACCAATATTGGTTGTGCTGATTCGGTCATCAGAGGTATTTCCCAAGTATTGGCCAGCCACCCTACCGCCATCATCGTTGAGGACGATCTGGTTACAAGTCCGAATTTTCTGGACTTCATGAATCAGGGCCTGGTCCAGTACGCCAGCAGCAAGCGTGTGTATTCGGTTGCTGGATATACGTTCCCGTTTCAGCAACCGGCCAATCACGGGTCAGATGCCTATTTTATCCCACGCCACAGTCCCTGGGGATGGGCTACCTGGGCAGACCGCTGGCAGTCTATTGACTGGGAGATGACTGACTATCAAGATTTTACAAAAGACAAGCAGCAGCAAAGAGCGTTTATGCAGGGCGGCTCCGACCTGCTGGGTATGTTACGAAACCAGATGGAAGGACGGGCCGATGCCTGGGACATCCGCTTCTGCTACAATCGGTTTAAGGCCGACGGGCTGACCGTTTACCCAACCCAATCGAAAGTAGAAAATATTGGCTTTGGCGAAGAAGCGACCCATACCAACATCTACAATCGCTATAAAACTCAATTGGACGACGGCACCCGGCGGGTCTTTAAATTCCCCGACATTGTCCAGCCTTCTGACTATTACCAGCAACAGACGCTCCGGCGTTATAGCATTCCGATTCGGGTATTTAACCGATTGAAAACGTTGGCCGGTATGCGCTGACGAACCCTGAACCTGCTTTTATACGGCAAATTTACGGGACCCTGCTCGTTTAGGGTCCCTGTTTTTTTGTGTATTCACCAATCATCAATCATCGTTATGAAGCAGTCAATTATGCTCCAGATCCTCCTGTCCGTAACAGTCATTACAATGCTCTGTTACTGTAAACCATCGGACCCCGTTCCCGATACCATCGTTCAGCGGGAAGACACACTGACTATAGCCCGATTGCGGTCGTTCGTTAACAGTTCAGTTCCCAACAGAATCCGGATTACGGACGCCGGTAAAGAAGGCGTTTTTAAAATCGATGAAGCCGACCGCACCAGTGTCGACAATACCGGAACGACGCTCGTAACTACGAAAGGCTATCGCTATAAAAGGGAGTTTTCCGGATCGGCAAATGCCATCTGGTTTGGGGTAGAGACATCTGATACCGACATTGGCCCGGAGTTGCAGATGGCCGTAACGGCTACGGATGACCTGACCCTGCCCGATGGAAATTATACCCAGTTGACACCGGTTCACCTGCGTAGTGATCTGGCGATTCGGGGCAATCCGGGAAAGGTAACGATCCAGTTGCCCCAGTCGTACGTATCCTTAGTCAACGCCAACGACCCATCCATACCCTTACACAATGTGCTGATTGATGGTTTATCGTGGGTTGTTACGTCCCAGGCGAAGGGTACGTATGGCACAATTTACATTGATGGCCCTTCTGTTACCGATCTTACCATACAAAACTGCACCGGTACAGACGTTACCGCAAAGGATAGTACAAACTGGCTTACGGTAAAAATCCAGGCTGGACGTACGGCATCCAACATTACAGTACGTAACAACGTCGTTCGGGCAAAGCGCATGGGTTGCGAAATTTTCAACCATGACAATTACAGCATCTACGCTGGCAAGAATATCGTTGTGAGCGGCAATACGTTCTATGATTGCTACTTTGGCATCTCATTATCAGGCCCATTGAACCAGCTTACGGTCGATAACAACTACGTAAAAGATTGCGGCCATTTTGGTATTGAGATAGCGGGGGCTGCCCAGAACGTCAAAATCACAAACAACAAGTTTGAAGGCGTTTTCGATAAATTTCTTGAAGGCTCCAATGACGGGGGCGGTAACGGATCGATTGTTGGCGGTATGCTGATCTCCGGAAATACAACCATCGGGTTGTGTACGGGCGGCATACAGATCTTCAATGGTGGCGCGATGCAGTTCACCAAAAACGTGTTCACCATGACGGGGATGATTGAACTGGCTCACTCTACAGCGGGTGCGGTGTTTACCGAAAATACCATTGTCAGTTCATGGAACAAGGCCATTATTTGCGATAACTCGCCCAATAATACATTTACCAACAACACGATTTCCAATAAAAGCAGCACCGAGAACCAGGCTACGTTTATGGCTTACGGCGACAAAGCAACTAATAATGTGCTGACCAACAACAAGATGATCCAGGGGAGCGGTGGAAAACCGTATGATGCCGTATTGGGTGGCAGTTACCGGGCGACAATGAATTATGATGAGTTGGGCAACCTGCTGCCTTCGAATTAGGACGATACGTCGATTTTAAAACGGACAACAAATGAACTGCCCGTCAGCATTAGTGCTGACGGGCAGTTCGCGTATGTGGACACAAGGATTATGCTCTCCGGTACATTGGCCAAATTACCCTTAACCACTCATTTCTTCACAGCAATAATCGGAACATTTTTTAGTACACAATTTTGGTTAAATAATACAAAGACGACGAGATAGGGCTAATATCTTTATATAGTACAATTTTATTCAAGAGTATAATTATAGTATTAAACCACTAAAAACAGAAGTTAATTTCTAAGCGGGAATTACTCAATAGGTTTACAGAAAACATGGAATAAATGCCATATGCTTGATTCAATATACGTACTAACATATAAATTTTGTTAACGATAAATAAAATTTATAAATCAAATAATGCCTGTTGTTTACAATAGCCAAACGCCGGTATGACCCGTTACCTTTTGACCGCAACAACCAACATTCTACTTTCGTCGTATAGATAGAACAAAGAATGAATGACTTGTTCGTATCCGTTGTCGCCCACCGTGCGCTCATTTTCTTAAGTACACTTCCTGTGTACCACTACAGCTATTCAGTAACCAAAAAGCTGTAGAAAACATAACTTAACTGCTGATTATCAGTGCCATAGTCTCGATGACTTGTCAGCCTGTATATAAAACCATCAGTAATAAATTGACCTGAAATTGTCAATTTATTTGGTTGTTAAGGCCAGACAAAATGAACAACACAGTTTAAGAATGGGTAAAACGACGCGTAGAAGTATAAAAACACGAATAGCCAGTTGGAGCCTCCTGCTGGTAATCGTTCTGTCAATTAATTCACTGCAAGGGTGTACATCAGCCAAGAAGCTGACTTATTTCCAGGGTATATCGGGCCGGGAAGATACAGTAGCTATACCCACGCCATTTGTACCATTAATTAAAAAAGGGGACGTATTGTCGGTTCAGGTAAGCAGCCTGAACGCCGAAGCGTCATCGTATTTCAATCCGGTATCCATGGCCGATGCTTCGGCAACGGCCAATCCGGCTAATCCACTGGCGCGAACGGCGGGCTATGTGGTGGCAAACGACGGTACTATCAAACTACCGCTGATCGGCCAGTTAGCCGTTGAGGGTCTGACAAATGCTAAAGCGGGTGAACTCATCAGTGGTAAGCTAAAGAACTACCTCAAAGAGCCAACCGTCAACGTGCGCAACCTGAATTTTAGGATCTCGGTGCTGGGCGAAGTAAGCCGCCCTTCTTTGTTCAACATTCCTACCGAGCAGATAACGATTCCAGAGGCTTTGGGCCTTGCTGGCGACTTAACCATTTACGGCCGTCGCGATAACGTGCTAATCATTCGGGAAGAAGGCAATCAGCGCATTTTTACCCGGATTGATCTGACCCGGCGCGATGCATTTCGTTCGCCTTACTACTCCCTGCACCCGAACGATATTGTGTATGTGGAGCCAGGTAAAGCCAGAGTAACTACAGTGGACAGGACGTATCAACTGGCCCCAATCGTTACCGGAATTTTGTCGCTCATTGCCATTATTGCTACCCGGCGTTAACCGGAACAGCACCCACCTCTCAACGCAATCACTACACCGACATAACTATGAAATCAACTCCCACATACGTGCCCTATCAGGTCGTTGACCCCAACAAGTCAGCCCTGAAAACGTATCTATCGCCCTACCTTCGCTATTGGCCATTGTATATCCTGTCGTTGGGACTGTCGCTGGCTGCAGCGTATGTTTATCTGCTATACAAACAACCCGTTTACCGAATTCAGGCCAGTTTGATGCTCCAGGATGAGAAGCGGGGCAGCGGCCAAACCAATCCGCTCAAAGAACTGGAAGTGTATTCGCCCAAGAAGGTTGTTGAAAACGAACTCGAAGTGCTGCGTTCCTCTACGCTGATGGAGCGGGTTGTATCGAACCTTCATCTGGACGCTCGTTATTTTCGGAAAACAGCATTCGGCAAGCGCGAAATCTACTCCGAATCGCCGGTTTGGCTGCTTGTTGAAGAGAGCGACCCGTCACTTTATAAAAAGCCCCTGTCCCTTTCTTTCGTTAGTGGGCAATCTGTACAAATCGACGAACAGACGTATCCGCTTAACGAACGTATCAAAACGCCTTATGGCCAATTACGGATTATGACCCGGCAGGCTGTGAGCAAAACGACCGAGCCGCTATTGGTTCAGGCGATGCCACAGGCGGCTGCCGTGGGCATGTATCTGGGCAATCTGAAAGCCGAGCCGACCAGCAAAACCTCGACGGTTATTCATTTGACGCTCGAAGATGCCGTTCCGCAGAAAGGTGAAGCCATTTTGAACAACCTCATCAACGAATATAACCAGGCAGCCATTGTCGATAAAAATAAGGTTGCCGCCAATACACTCCGGTTTGTCGAAAACCGGCTCCGGATGGTATCAGGTGAGTTGGCTTCGGTTGAGCGAAACGTCGAGAACTATAAATCTACGCTGGGAATCACCGACCTGAGCGCACAGGCAAAGTCGTTTATGGAAACAACCCAACAGAACGACGCACAGCTCAATCAGGTGAACATTCAACTGGCAGTGCTCAACGATCTGCAAAAATTTGTTGATACGCAGGCGGATAAACGCGGCAACACACCCGCTACGGTGGGGCTGAATGACGCTACGCTGTTGAATCAGATTGACAAATTGTCGCAGCTTGAACTACAGCGCGACAACCTGCGGGAAACCAGCGGAGACGAAAATCCGATCATCCAATCGGTTGATAAGCAGATACGAAATACCAAAAATAACATTGATCAGAATATCCGGTCGATGAAGTCGATGCTGACCAGTTCAAAGGCGCAGTACGTAGCAACGAACGCGAAGATGGAGAGCGCAATCCGCACCATCCCGCAGCAGGAACGCGCTCTTGTGGAGATCACCCGGCAGCAGGGCATCAAAAATAATCTCTATACCTATTTGCTCCAGAAACGCGAGGAGATGGCCGTCACGTTTGCGGCCGCTATTGCCGATAGCCGCACAATTGATGCTGCCAAAAGCAGCCTGGGACCGGTCAAACCCGTGGGCATTGTCATTTACGCATTGTTTGGGCTTGTGGGTTTGTTACTGCCAACAGCCGCTGTTGCGGGCAAAGGTGCCCTGAATACGAAAGTGACGCGTCGGGTAGATGTTGAGGACGTGACGCAGGTTCCCATTCTGGGCGAGGTGATGAACAAACGTCATCGGGATGTACTGATTGTAGCGCCTTATAACCGGTCGGTGATTGCGGAGCAGATCCGTACCATCCGCACCAATCTGCATATCGGGAAAGCCGATTCGGACGAAACCCAGGTGCTGTTGTTCACGTCCAGCATCAGCGGAGAAGGCAAATCATTCATATCGCTGAACCTCGGGGCAAGCATGGCGATGCTAAAACAGCCAACTGTCATTCTGGAAATGGATATGCGGTTGCCCCGCCTGCATCAGCTATTCGACATTGATAACTCGGTGGGTATCAGTACGTATCTGAACGGAGAGGCTACGCTGGCCGATATTCTGAAACCGGTTCCGGGATACCCAAATTACTTTATCATTCCAAGCGGCCCTCTCCCACCCGACCCGTCGGAGTTGTTGAGCGGCCCGAACCTGAAGCCCCTGATCGCGGCCTTACGGGAGCGATTCCGCTACGTCATCATCGATGCGCCACCGATTGGTATTGTTTCCGATGCTCAGGCCATTGCGCCTTATTCCGATGCAACTCTGTTTGTGGTTCGGCACGGTGTAACGCCCAAGCAGAGCCTGAAAATATTGGATACGCTCTATCGTGAACAGCGGTTTCATAATATGAGCATCATTCTAAATGCGGTTGGCAGTGGTGGTGATGCGTATCATTTCAACAATCGGTACAAGAACAGCTACGCCTACAAATAGACTGCCCGGACCGTAAAAACGGTTTATTACGCTTGCCC
Organism: Spirosoma sp.; assembly: GCA_031425355.1. GTDB lineage: Bacteria > Bacteroidota > Bacteroidia > Cytophagales > Spirosomataceae > Spirosoma. The sequence goes on from JANPJE010000290.1 coordinate 6,619, forward strand.
GATAACTCAACTACCCATACCTGTAATTAGACATTTTTATGCAGGCTTCTACAAACGAAAAGACCTTTCATGTGTATGTACGCTACAATGGCGATACCATACCTTACACAGCAAGGCATATACTGAAGGATGTCAAGAAGCGGAGCTTTGATCTGTTGATTTCCAGTATAATGGTGGTGGCTGTGCTCATTTGGCTTATTCCTCTACTTGTTCTATTGATCAAATTGTCTTCGCCGGGACCCGCTCTGTTTGTGCAAACCCGAACGGGACGTAACGGACGGGTATTCCCGTGCCTGAAATTCCGAACAATGACCTATCAGCGCGATGCCCGTTTCGTGCAGGCGACCCGAAATGACATGCGCATCACGCGGATCGGGAAGTTTCTGCGGAAAACGAATCTCGACGAGATGCCCCAGTTTCTGAATGTACTGGCCGGACACATGAGCGTTGTTGGCCCCCGCCCCCACCCGATTCCGTTAGACGCCCAGCACTGGCACACGTTGCCCGGCTACAAAGAACGCTACATGGTTCGGCCCGGCATTACGGGGCTGGCGCAGGCCAGAGGAGCACGGGGCGAAACCGCCGAATTGTATAAAATGAAGATTCGGGTTCGCTACGACCATCTGTATATCCGTCGCCAGTCGACTCGTCTGGACGCTAAAATCTGCTGGTGGACGATTATGGCGGCTGTTAAGGGAAATAAAAACGCCTGGTAAGTAATTCTTTTTATCCACAAATAAATTTTACTAAGGTGACAAAAGTATTACAAGTCAACATGTACGATGCGGGGCTGGACTCGGCTGTGCGGGATATTATTGACCAATGTCAACCGACTTCCCCCCGGCAAAACAAGTGCGTCAGCGCGACCGGGGCACATGGACTGGTGACCGCGTTTAAAGAACCAGCCTTCAAATCGGTGCTGGATTCATTTTACTGGAATCTGCCCGATGGAATGCCCGGTGTCTGGGTCGGTAAACTGAAAGGTGCCCGGCAGATGACCCGCTGTTATGGTCCTGATTTTTTTCGGTACGTAATGGAGAACAGCGCGGCCAAACCAATGAGTCACTTTCTGTGTGGCGGTCAGGAAGGCGTGGCGGATGCGCTAAAAACAGCCGTTGGTCAGAAGTTTGGTAACCATCGGATTGCCGGTACGTTCTGCCCGCCGTTCCGGGAAATGACCGACCGCGAGTTTCAGGAACTGGCCCAAAAAATCAATCAATCCGGCGCCAGTATTGTCTGGATTGGCCTTAGCACACCCAAGCAGGAGCGGTTTGCCCGGCGGCTATCGGAGTGGGTTTCGGTCCACTTCATCGTTACGGTCGGGGCGGCTTTCGATTTCCACACCGACCGGGTTGCGCAGGCTCCAGGCTGGATGCAAAACCTCTCACTGGAATGGCTCTTCCGGCTCATGGCCGAACCTAAACGACTCTACAGAAGGTACCTGGAAATTGTTCCTATGTTCATTCTGCTCAATGTAAAAGAAATTTTCTCACCTGTAAAATAAGCATGCAATTATGAAAAAAGCGCTCGTCTGCGGTGGCGGTGGATTCATTGGTGGCCACCTCATCAATCGACTTAAATCGGAAGGATACTGGGTTCGGGGAGTCGATATAAAGGAAAATGAGTACGACAACAACAATGCCGACGAGTTCATCATCGGCGATTTGAGAGACCCCAATGTGGCCGACGAAGTCATCACGGATGACCTCGATGAAATCTACCAGCTTGCCGCCGACATGGGTGGCGCGGGGTTCGTATTCACGGGTACCAATGACGCAGCCATCATGCACAACTCGGTACTCTGCAACCTGAACGTACTGGAAGCGGCCAAAAACAAAGGCGTCAAGCGGATTTTCTATTCGTCGTCGGCTTGTATGTACCCCGAACACAACCAGATGGACCCCAACAACCCGAAATGCTCGGAAGAATCGGCTTATCCGGCGGCTCCCGACAGCGAATACGGCTGGGAAAAACTCTTTTCGGAGCGGCTGTTCCTGGCTTATCAGAAGAACCACGGCATCGAAGCCCGCATTGCGCGTTTCCACAACATCTTCGGGCCACAGGGCACGTGGGATGGTGGACGCGAAAAAGCACCCGCTGCCGTTTGCCGCAAAGTAGCGATGGCCGAAGATGGTGGCTCCATCGAAATTTGGGGCGACGGTCTGCAAACGCGTTCGTTCCTGATTGTGGATGAATGTGTAGAAGGCATCCGCCGACTGATGAATTCGGAGTTTTCGGGGCCGGTCAATCTGGGTTCTGAAGAGATGATTTCGTTGAATGACTTCGCCAAAATGGTGATCGACATTTCGGGGAAAGACCTGACCATCAACAACATTCCCGGACCGCTGGGTGTGCGGGGCCGCAACTCTGATAACCACCTGATTCAGGAAAGATTAGGTTGGGCACCGTCGACTCCATTGCGCAAAGGCGTGGAAAAAACCTATGACTGGATTTCGGAGCAGATCCAGAAAAAAGTACTCGAACCTGTCGAAGCCTGATGGAACGAATTACGGCCTCGCTTAGCACCCTTGAGCATGAACTAACAGCTCACGCGCAGGGGGCCAAGCAGGTTTTTCTCAGGAATAGCGACACGCCAACCAACGTAACGCAGGTTGCCTACGGTACTTTTTCCAGGGCCGACTACTGCGATCTGCATACGCACGCGACAATGGAAGAATGCTTTTTTTTCCTGAAAGGAACGGGCGTTTATATCGTTGGGGATCAGTCGATTGCGTTGCATCACGGCGTTTTCGTACGGATTCCTGCTGGTGTTCCGCACCGGCTGGAGGCTACCGGAGAGGAGCCATTGGAGTACGTTTATTTCGGGGTCGCTACGAATTGAGTCAGTTAATAACGAAGAAAAGCATGGTCAGTGAGCAGACAGCAAATGTGAATTCAGCCGCCGTGGATAAGGCTACCGTTGATTCGGGGGCCGAGTCCACGGCGGCCGAGTCCATGTTGGACCGAAGACCAAAGGCATTGTCGAGGACTGTTTTGAAACGGTTCGCGATCAATGTCGCGTCGCTGTTCAGCGTTCACGTCGCCAATATGCTGTTGCCGTTGCTCACGGTGCCGTATGTGGTTCGGATTATTGGCCCCGAGCGGCTGGGTCTGCTTAATTTTTCGCAAGCCTACGTCGCTTATTTCACGCTTTTGATCAATTACGGTTTCGACATGGCGGCAGTACGTACCATTGCTGCCAACCGGGAAAACAAAGAACTGGTAAACCGGGCATTCAGCGAGGTTATTGCCGGTAAAGCGTTGCTCTGGGTGCTATCGACCGTGATTTTCATGGGTATTACGTGGTTTACGCCTGAGTTCCGGTCGCATATCCTGCTGCATACCTGCACCTATATAAGTTGCATCGGGATTGTTCTGTTCCCGGTCTGGCTCTATCAGGCGATGGAAGATTTGGGGCGAGTGGCGATATTCAATCTGGTCGTAAAAGTTGTCCTGACCGGGTCGGTGTTCCTGCTGATCCGGGAACCCGAGGATTATTTCTACCAGAATCTGTCGCTCAGTGTGGCGCAGGTGATGGTTAGTGTTATTGCGTTTAGCGTGGCTCTCCGGCGGTTTCGTCTGACGTTTACCTGGCCGACAGTCAGTCAGTTAACGACGCGGTTCCGGGCCGACAGCACGTTGTTTTTCTCGTCGGTGATGATTACGCTGTACGCTGGCTCGACCGTTTTTTTGCTGGGTTTATTGAGCAACAGCTACAACGTGGGCATTTTCTCAGCGGGTACGCGGCTCGAAAGTATTGCCAGAGCATTTGTCACGCTGGGGTTGAATCAGGCATTTTTTCCCATTGTCGCCAGTGCTTTCGGGGGCGGCAAGGAAGAGGGGTTGCGGGTTGTTCGCACCACGTTTTTTCCGCTGGTAGCCTTCATGATTCTGGTATCAGTGAGTCTGTGGTTAGTCGCACCGACCTTCATTATGCTGTTTTACGGGCCCAAATTTCAGGAGGCAATTCCGGTGCTGCGAATCGTGTCGCTACTGCCCATTCTGGTTGGTGTCAGTAATCTGCTGGGGTTTCATACAATGCTAAATCTGAGGATGGACAAAGCGTTTTTCCGCATTACGGCCGTCGGTTCGGTTGTCGGGTTGCTGCTTAACGCCTTTCTGAGCCAGAAAATGGGTTACATCGGGGCTGCGTATGCCTGGGTAGGAGCCGAAGCGTACATCGTGCTGTCAATGTACATCTACCTGCATAACAAAGGAATACAGGTGATTAAGCCGGCCTATTTGCGGGAGGCTGTTCACTTCACGAAAGCCCGGCTATCCACCCTGTTTAAACAAATGAACTGATTATGGAAACAGTAGCCGCCGTAGTGGTGACGTATAACCGGCTTGCCGACTTGAAGAAATGCATTGCCAGTCTGCACGCGCAAACCCGTCCGCTCAACGCTATTCTTGTCATTAACAATGGCAGTACGGATGGTACGGATGTGTGGCTGGCAGAGCAATCTGGCCTTCAGGTGGTTACCCAACCCAACTTGGGCGGTGCGGGCGGCTTTGCCACGGGCATCGACACGGCGTATCGGGGCGGGTTCGACTGGCTGTGGTGCATGGATGACGATTGTTTAGCCGCACCCGACGCGCTTGACGCCCTGATGACGGCACCCAACATTGGCCCCTGCATCAAAAACAGCGTTTCTGTAAGCAATAAAGACCATAGCGAGCTGGCTTTTTTCGTAGATCGTCCCAATCGGAGCTACCGGAAAGTGGCTGATATGACACCCTTTGACTTGGTATACGGCGTGGCCTTCTTTTTCAATGGTACGTTAGTCAGTGCCGAAGTAGTTAAAAACGTGGGTCTGCCTGACAAGAAACTGTTTATCTGGGGCGATGAAGTTGAGTACATGACCCGCGTGCAGAAATTAGGCTACCCGGTGGTCACCGTGCCCCGGTCCCTCTTTTACCATCCGCCCTCCTTCGACCGCGACGGTATTCCCTGGCCAGGTGCCTGGAAACAGTACTACGCTGTGCGGAATCAGCGACGGGTATTTCAGAATATTCATGGCGACAAGTACGGTGTGTTCGTTTTTTTGCGGTGGTCAATTCGTGCCACGCTGGGTCAAATTGGAACGAAGCATAACAACAAACTATACAATTTCCTACTCTACAGCGAAGCCGCTTTAGATAGCCTGTTCAACAATTTCCGCAAGAAACCGGGCAGTATTCTCACCCTGAAACTGTACCGATTATTGAATAAGTAGCGTCCTGTCAATCGCTAACCAGACCTGTATTCGTATGCGAATTTTACTCGTTTCATCTGCCACGCAAACGTCCCGAACGGGCGTAACGGCGCACTATAACCGCTTGCTGGCACATCTGGCCGGGCAGGTGGAATCCGTGCAGCTAATTACCCCGGCAGATGCTCCGTTTCTGGTTAAAAAGACGTTTGGCCTGTTGCGCCGGTTAGCCGCCAACATGGGACAAAATGCCCGCGTGCTATGTATGGAACTGGAAAATTTCGTCAGTATCCGGGTGTCGGTTTGGCTGAAAGGGTCGCGTTCCTTCGACCTCATACACGCGCAGGATGTTACGTCCGGTGCGGCTGCCGCGCTCGGTTTGTCGCATAAGATACCGGTTGTTGTTACGTGCCATTTCAATGATGATCCATTAGCTGAATACTGTGAAAAATACCCGCTCACCCGCTGGACTCAACAGCGACTGGCGAACTGGTTTAAGTTTCTTTTCCGCCAGTGCGATGGGTTCATTACGGTATCGGATTACACCAAACGGGCGTCTGCATTTTTGCGCCCGAAACAAACTCCCTGTACTGTCATTCACAACGGCGTCGAGTTCCCGCCTGTCATGTCCCGACCGGACGACGGCCCCCTGCTACTTGTTAACATCGGTACGGTAGAAACCCGCAAAAACCAGCGGTTACTCATCGACGCAGCCGATGAGTTACGGGCGCGGGGCTATACTCACTTTAAGGTTCAACTGCTGGGCGATGGTCCGAAAAAGCAGGAATGGGAGGCACTCGTTCAAGAAAAAAATCTTGAAGATTATGTCTCTTTTCTGGGCTTTCAATCCGACGTAACAACATTTTTGCAAGAGGCTTCCCTCTACGTTCATACGGCTACTAACGAATCGTGGGGCTATACGCTTACGGAGGCTATGGCCGCCGGAACGCCCGTACTGGCGCTGGCAACCGGCGGCATTCCCGAACAGTTCGACGCAGAAAAACCGGGGTTGCTGCCCGCCGGAACTACCGCTTCCGAGCTGGCCGATGCCATTTTGCGCTACCAGTTTCCGCCTACCCGCCACAAGCTGGCGTCCCGACAGCGGCAGTACGCAGTCAACCGGTTCCGGCTGGATATTATGATCGACAAACACATTGCTCTTTATCAGTCCATGCTGAAGCAACCGGACTATGTACGTTCTACCCTATCCCAACCCGTCAGGGAAGGACTAAAAGTGGACTATGTCTCTCCCCTACCTGTCGGGAAGGGGACGGGGCGGTCCGACGTATCGGTGGGGTAGCTTAACTATAAAACAACAAACGACCAATGATAACCTGGATTCACCGACTTCTGCTTTTTGTTCTCCTCTTCGGCGTGAGCGCGCTCGTTTATGGGGGCAATCAGGGAAGTTCGCTGCTCAGCATGATGGTCAATGTGACGGCCTTGGCGGGTATTCCGGCTTTGGTGTTGTGCTATTTCAGCTTTCCCGGTTTATACAAAATCGTTGCGTGGTTATTAGTGCTCGGACTCATCGGGCTGGTGCTCGAATCGAAATACGAATACGGTCAGTTCGTGTACTCCTATTTCGTCATTAAACGCTTCGCTTACTGCGGGTTAGCTCTGAGCGCTTACTACGTAATGGACAAAGCAGAACCGCTCAAATTTGACTATGTCGTTTACATTATTTTCGGATTTTTCTTTATCAATCAGATTTTGCTGGGCCAGATTTTCTCGTACAGCCTGACCTCCGAAAGCCGCACGACATCAGCATTTGAAGCGTTTTATCTGGTTATTCCTTTCCTGTATTACTTCGTGCTGTACCTGAAAGAGCACAAACTGATTCACCTGTTTGTAACGCTTTTTACCTTCGCCCTCATCGTCTTTTTATTACACCGCTCCGTGATTTCAACGGTGGTTATAGCGGCTGGCCTTGTTGTTGGTTTATCGTTCGTTGGCAAGCTGGCAGCCAATAGTTTGCCCGTTGGTCGCACGGTGGTTGTATTTGCCGTTCTGCTCCTGATTCTGGCTCCACTGACCAGTTTATTACCCGGCAATAAAGTAGATGGTTTTATTGAAAACCTCAGCGGCATTCTCGATCCGAAAGAAGATAATACGGGTAGCTGGCGCGTGGAGCAGTCGACGTACTATTTAGGTCAGTTCCCCGAACGGCCCCTGCTCGGCTGGCGATACGATGGCTACGACCGGGGTGAAATTATGGAGAATGAGGATTTCCCGGAGAAAGGGACCATCATTCACTCGCAGTACATCGACATGCTCTACAACTACGGAATTGCCGGGCTGGCGATCAATTTACTGCTCATCATCGGCACATTAATCAGTCTGTATAGTCTAAACCGGACCTTCTCAACCGAACAGATTGTTCTGTTTGGATTCATTTTCTGCGGCCTCATTTTCGGCATATCGTACCAGCTTCCGGTCTATTACTGGGGGTTTGTCGGCCTTGGGATGTACTACGCCCGAAAACGACCGCCCGAAGAATGGCCAGCCGATTATTTCACACAGGAAACCGATTATCCGTCTTCACCAAACCCCTTAGAACTGGCTAAAAGCCCCACACTGCTATGATTACTATCGTTATTCCCGTTCATAATCGCTTAGAATTCACCCGGCAATGCCTGGCCTGTCTGTCGGTGCAGACGTATCGCCGGTTTAAGATTATCGTGGTTGACGATGGGTCGACCGACGGCACTGAACTGATGATTATGCAGGAATTTCCGGATGTTGTAGTGCTGAAGGGAGACGGCAATTTATGGTGGACAGAAGCCACGAACTGGGGCATTCGGTATGCACAGAAAAAGCAGGACAAGAGTCAGGAAAACTTTATTCTGACCCTCAACGACGATACCCGTGTCGCCCCCGACTACCTGCAAACCATGCTCGATGCGTATCGGACGCATAAGCCGTGTCTGATCGGATCGGTTAGCGTGGACAGCGACAATCCCAATAAACTGGAGTATGCCGGGGCGGCTTTTGAACTATACACCGCTGGCGGGCGGCACTTGTCGGAAGATTATCACAACAACTACCGCGAACTGGCCGAGCGTACATCCTACGTGGAATCGCACTCGCTGCCTGGCCGGGGAACGCTGATTCCGATGGAGGTTTTCGACCGGATCGGGCTGTTCGATTCCAAACGGTACATTCATTATATGTCGGATATCGAGTTTTCGGTGCGGGCGCGGAAAGCGGGCTATCGGCTGATTGTCAATGTACCGAGCGTGGTGTATGAATACGTGGAGGCAACCGGGATTCAGGTAGAGCGGAAAATAAGCCTGAAAGAATTTATTGAAGGCTTCACATCCATAAAATCGCCAACCAACCTGCGCATCCGCTACAACTTTGCCATCGACCATTCCAAGACCAAAGTTGTGTATTTCTGCTTCGACGTTGCCCGAATTTGCACGGGATTTTTACTACGGAAAGTTCGGCTGATGAAACCACTGTAACGCCATGAAAAAAGTACTTCTATCCGCTTATGCGTGCGTTCCCAATCAAGGCTCCGAAGAAGGAACCGGCTGGACATATGCCACTACGTTAAGCCAGAACGGACTTGATGTGCATTGCCTGACGAAGATCGACGGCAAAGCCGCCATCGACCGGATTCTGGTCAAGGGTGTCTTTCCCAATCTGATGATTCATTACGTTATCCTGCCCGGATGGGTGGACAAATTCTGTCATACCAACCTGATCGGGATGTATTTCCATTACCTCTACTGGCAGTGGAGTGCCCTGAAACTGGCCCGAAAGCTCGACCGAAAATACAATTTCGATATTGTCCATCATGTTACGTACGGCAGCATTCAGTTGGGTAGTTTTTTGTATAAACTCCGCAAGCCGTTCATTTTCGGACCGGTTGGTGGCGGGCAGCGGGCGCCCAAGGCGTTCAAACGGTATTTCGGTACGTACTGGTCGCGGGAGTGGATGCGCGACTGGATCAGCACCCTGCTGCAATACGTCAATCCCGGTTTTTATAAAGCTGTACAAACGGCCAGCCGGTTGGTCGTCACGAATTTGGATACGTATGCACTGGCCCGAAAACTGCGCCCCAACTCACCCATCGACCGGATCTGGGATGCCGGATTGAGTTCGACATTTTTACCGGCAGAACCGGTTCAACATTACCCCGGCAACACCCTGAAACTGTTGTGGACGGGACGATTGCTACCCCGGAAAGCACTGGAACTGACCATTCAGGCACTCGGGCAAGTTGACCCGTCCATCCCCGTTTCGCTGACGATTGTGGGTGGAAAAGGCGAAATGGCCGATCAGGTGCCGCAGTATATCGAGCAGTATGGCGTCCGTGACCGGGTGAACTGGGTTGGACACGTATCGTATCAGGAAGTAAAGGATTTCTACGAGCAGTCGGACGTTTTCTTTTTCACGAGCCTGCGCGATTCCTGCCCGCATCAGTTGCTGGAAGCCATGGCGTATTCGCTGCCGGTAGTAACGCTGAATTTACACGGGCAGGCCGAACTCGTCGATGATTCGACCGGCATTCGCGTTCCCGTAACGACCGAAGAGGAAACGGTATCGGCACTGGCGCGGGCCATCGAGTGGATGTATGCACACCCGACCGAACGGCTGGCGATGGGTCAAGCCGGTTACGCTTTCGCCCAATCGCAGGTGTGGGATGCTAAAGTCAGACTCTTCGTGGATGAACTCTACCCGGCTGTACTATCAGGAACAACACCTCATCTGGCTACGCTCAAAAGAACCATCTGACAATACTTGACAATACTTGACTACGCTTGACAACACCTGACATTTTTAAACACTTCTCAACATGATAACCCTGGATCAACTATCACCAGTAGGGATTGGAACCAGTCGGACGGCATCGCTGGGAAGTCGGCTGGCACCAAATTTTTTCGTCGATTTTCTCCGGTTAGCCACCGAACAGGGCGTCAACCTGATTGACACCGCCGATTTTTACGGATCGGGCGATTCCGAACGGCTGATTAGCTGGAGCCTGAAAACCACAGGCTTACCGTTCTTCGTGATGACCAAAGCGGGGCTTCCCTGCGTACATACACCCGGCTGGCTGTCGCCCCTGAACCAGATCGGCAAAAAAATAAAGCAGCGTACCGGAGCCAAAAATAACTATACGGCGGCCTATCTGATCGAGAGTGTTCAGAAAAGCAACAAGCGGTTACGGGTCGAAGCCGCCGATGCCCTGCTGCTGCACGAGCCGACCTGGGATGACATTGCCGATGCGGACTCCTGGGATGGGCTGGCCCAAATCAGGCATCGGGGACTCGCCCGGTATACCGGCGTATCGACCAACGATTATCGGGTGGTGGAGGAAGGTATTCGCAGCGGGCAGGTTCAGATCGTGCAAACATCAACTGCCTGGCAACCTGATGGTTCGTCGCCCATTTCTGACTTATGCCGGATGCATGGCATTCCGGTGGTAGCCAATCAAGTATTGCGGCCATATAAAGCCCTTCAGGACACGTTTTCGCGGCACGCAAACGCCATCCGGCAGATGGACGGACTGGCGAATATATCGCTGCCACAGTTCCTGATCGCGTCTGTTCTGGCGGAGAAAAAAGCAGATGCGGTGCTGTTCGGCACCAGCGACATGGAGCATTTGCAGCACAACATAGCGTCACTGCGGTACGTATCGAACTTGGCACCGGCCCTGTCGAGAATTAACCAGCTATTGACATGATCGTTACAAAAAATACGTTTCAGCCGGGGCACCAACTCAACGCCGACATCTGCATTATTGGCAGTGGTCCGGCGGCTATTTCAATGGCCCTGAGTTTGGATGGATCACCACTTAACGTGATTCTGCTGACCGGAGGAAGCTGGTCGGAAACGGTCACCAATCAGGATTTATACCGGGGAAGCGTATCGCCGGTTGGCTCGCATGAACCGCTGGAAGAGAACCGCCGTCGGCAGTTTGGCGGCACATCGTCGGCCTGGGGCGGGCGTTGCATTCCGTTCGAACCCATTGATTTCAAAACCCGTTCGTGGGTGCCCGACAGCGGATGGCCCATCACGTATGAGGACCTGCTGCCCTACTATTATGAAGCGGCTGATCTGTGCAAAATCGGACGGTTTGAGTTCGATGCCCAGAAAGCATTTCCCGGTGCTAACCCCGAAATTCTGGCTGGACTGGATTCGGAGGAGTTGGTTTCTTACCCGCTGGAGCGATGGAGTCCGCCCGTTCATTTTGGCAAAACCTACCGCACCGCTCTGGAGAAAAGCACCAATATTCAGGTTTTGATGGATGCCCACGCGCTTTCTCTGCAAACGCGGGATCAGCCCGACCGGGTTAGCCACGTACTGGCTTCGATGGGCGGAGTCGATTTATCTATTCAGGCGCGGGAGTTCGTGCTGGCGGCTGGCGGTATCGAAAATGCGCGTCTGCTGCTGGTTTCCAAAACCAAACGTTTTCTGACCGGGCTTGGGAATCAGCACGACAATGTGGGTCGGTATTACATGGTCCATTTCAGCGGTACGTATGCCGAAGTGAAACTGTATGACAAGGAGAAACTGGTATCCGACTTTGAGCGGGATGCCGGGGGCGTGTACTGCCGCCGACGCTGGTGGTTTCCCGAACCGGCTCAGGAAGCGCATAAACTGCTGAATACGATCTTTTTCCTGTATCACGCCAACACCACCAACGGACATCGGGATGTGCTGTTTTCGTCGCGGTTCGTTGCCAAATCGGTACTGTCTATACTGAGTCAACGATCCGTTAACGGGTCGATGAAAAAGGTAAGGGAACTGATGCCTTCTATAAAAGAGCATTCGGTAAATATTGTCCGGAATGGTTTTTCGGAGATTCCTGACTTAGTGCGGCTGAGTGCGAAGCGAATGGCCAAACGGCGGCTGCCATTCCTGCTACCGTCCAAACGAAATGACTTCTGGGGACTGTATTTCCAGACCGAACAGGCTCCAAATCGGGACAGTAGGGTTAGTTTATCCAATGCTCAAACCGATGGGTTTGGCATGCCAAGAGCGGAGGTCAGGCTGGAGTTTCTGGAGGCAGATATTGACTCGATTGTTAAGGCGCACACCGTTTTCGTTGAGCAGTTTACCAGCCGGAAGTTGGGCGAAATACGCTATTCCGAAGCGGGACTTCGTGCGTATCTGGCCGACCGGCTGAAGGCATTCAACTCGTCTTCGCACCACATCGGCACCACACGAATGTCCGTCGATCCGGAAACGGGCGTCGTTGACCAGGATGCTAAAGTACATGGATTAGCCAACCTGTACGTAGCGGGTTCGTCGGTGTTTCCTACCGGTGGGCACGCCAACCCAACGTTCACCATTGTTGCCCACGCGCTGCTGCTGGCAAACCACCTGAAACATAAAAACAACGCATAAAATATTGATTTACACATATTTATATCTGATTTTCTTTTCGTAAAAATTAGTTTCCGTACTCACTCCCGATATGAAAAAAGTAATTGTTTCTGCTTATGCCTGCATTCCGGACCGAGGTTCGGAGGAAGGAAACGGCTGGTATTATTCGTCGCTGATCAGCAAAGAAGGGTATCGCGTCTGGTGCCTGACCCGCGACGTTGGCAAGGCGGAGATTGAGCAGAAACTACAGCAATTTCCTCATCCAAACCTGACGTTTGTATACGTGACCGTTCCGCGCTGGGTTGACCAGGCCTACTACCGGGGGTTGCTCGGGATGTATTTCCATTACCTCTACTGGCAGTGGGCCACATTGCGGGTAGCTCAAAAACTCAATCGGGAGCAACAGTTCGATCTGGTTCATCATGTAAGTTATACCAGTCTTCAGTTGGGTAGTTTTCTGTATAAGCTCAAACTCCCCTTCATCTACGGGCCGGTGGGTGGCGGGCAGGAGGCTCCCGAAATAATGCGTCACTATTTTAAGGACTACTGGATAAAGGAGAAAATGAGATCATGGGTCAGTAGCCTGATGCTTCGCTTCAATCCCGGCTGCTACCAGTCAGTACGTCACGCCGATTATATTCTGGCCTGGAATGAAGACACCCGTCTGATGGTCAATTCATTAGGTCGCGAAAAATTTGTCGAGAAAGAATTTGGGGGCGTTGGTGAAGGGTTTATCCCGTCGAAACCGATTTTTCGCCCGGCCCATCCTGGTTTGGAATTGGTGTGGGTTGGCCGCCTGATGCCGCGAAAAGCGCTTGAACTTTCGCTACATGGTTTGAGCAAAGTAGAGGCCCGGTTACCCATTCACTTAACCGTTGTCGGCGATGGCGAAATGGGTCAATACGTACCCGAATACATCGCTAAGTACAAGCTGGAAAACCGGGTTACCTGGGTGGGGAAAGTCGACTATGAACAGGTTAAGGAGTACTATAAAAAAGCCGATGTATTTCTGTTCACGAGTCTGCGCGATACCGGCCCTGCTCAGTTGATGGAAGCCATGGCGTATTCACTGCCGGTGGTAACGCTGAATCTGCATGGGCAAGCCGAACTCGTCGACGATTCGACCGGCATTCGCGTCCCGATCACAGACCCCGAAACCGTGGCATCTGACCTGGCGAAAGCCATAACCTGGATGTATGTCAATGAAGATAAGCGGATTGCAATGGGGTTGAATGCCTTTCATTTCGCCCAAAAGCAGAATTGGGAATCGAAGGTCAGCCATATCGTTCAGAAATATTACAATTCGGTGATGGAGCGCGGAGCTGCCGGCTTAGCCTTTGCCACCAGTTGCATGGCCGAATAAAAGAAACGCAAAAGTCAGCATTTACCGAACGTACCAAATCAGTCAGATCACACATATCACGATGTATATCAGCATATTAGGCTCCATTGCTACCGATGATCTACTGCCGGAAACCGAGCGGCAACGACTCGGTTCGTATCCTAAAGGACAGGCCGGTGCTCCGCTGATTAGCAATCTGATCCGCGAATACCTCACGCGCGGATACAAGGTTCTGGCCGTTACGCAGGACGATAAGCTGAACGACGATGAGCCACCGTTCATCTACGAAAATCAACGGCTGACGTATGTTGTTGTCCCCCGCCGGAAACACACGTTCCGGCCCAATGGCAAACGTGCCGGACGAACCGCCGATTTTTTCCGCTTCGAGCGGGCACAACTGCTGGCTGTTTTGCAGCAATACAAACCCGATGTTGTTCATGCGCACTGGACATACGAATATGCACTGGCCGCACTAACTTATTCGCCGGACGCACTAATAACCGTGCACGACAACGCCCAGACAATTTTCCGATACGTCCGCACGCTAAACCGATTTTTCCACATGCTGCTGGCCCGTTATGTTTTCCGGCGTGGGCGGTGGTTCACGGCGGTGTCGCCCTACATGGCCGGGTCGGTGCAGAAGTGGACAGCCTCGCCGGTAGCCGTTGTGCCGAACCCGGTGCCGATGCCCGTCAATCATTACGGATCGGCCATTCCAAACGTACCGATTATCAGTATGGTCGTTAATGGCTGGGATGACCGAAAAAACAGCAAAAAAGCATTGCTGGCCTTTAAAGCCATTCAGCAACGGTACCCAAAGGCGGTGCTATGGGCGTTTGGCACCGCTTTTGAACCCGGTGCCGAAGCGGAAGCTTTATGCCGGGAGCATCAGATTTCCAACGTAACACTCTTTGGATCAACACCGTACGTGGAGGTGCTGGATAAAGTAGCGCAAAGCACCCTGCTCCTTCACGCGTCTCTGGAAGAATCGTTCGGGATGGTTTTGGCCGAAGCGATGAGTTTTGGCGTACCGGTTGTGGGCGGAAAAAGCAGCGGGGCGGTGCCCTGGGTGGTCGACGATGGGGGCTTGCTGGTGGACGTAACAAAGGTCGAAGCCATTACGGAAGCCATCGACAAATTACTGTCGGACCCCATACTCTACGAGCGATTATCGACCAACGCGGTCCGGATTGTGCAAACGCGATTTCCGGTTCAGCACATTGCAGATCAGTACGTTGACCTTTATCATCGATGCGTAGGCAAGCCATTGGTAGCCGAATCCGCAACCCTAAGCCCCAGCGAATAAGAGCGAGTTATTCATCCAGTAAACACATGCAACGATGGTACAACATAAACAAGTAAAACTGCTGAGTATAATCCTGGCGGTAACGTTGTCCGTCAGCCTTATCGTATCATTATTCTTTAAGGAACAATGGCTATGGATGGACGAAGTGCTCAGCTATATACTGGTTTCGGACCCGTCTGTCGCCCATCTGAACGATGCGGTTGTTAGTAGTTTAGACGCCAACCCGCCCCTCTTTCCCAATATTTACTGGCTCATTGGACACACTATCAGCCTGGACCCGCAGTTTCTGCGTTCCGTTACGGTTGTGATTTTCGCTCTGACCATTGCCCTGTTTTATCGGTATACGACAACGCTGATTGGTACGGCCACCACGAATTTTGTGCTTATATCGGCCATTGTCGCACTGACATACCTGAACATGACCTTAGCAACGCAGATTCGTACGTACGCACTTTTTCTGCTGATTGGCCTCGGTTATTTTGTCACTCTGCATCGACTCATCACTTCCCCAAACCAAGCTAAACCATTGATTATGTACGGTTTGATAGGAAGCCTGTTCTTGTTCACGCACAATTTTGGCCTGTTCTACGTCGTGGCGTCGGGAGCATTTTTCGCTTTATTGCTGGTCTGGTCCAAGGAAAAAAATTACCTGTATGTGCTGGGTGCCCACGCGCTGATTGGTCTGGTCTGGCTGCTGATCTGGTATCCTAATTTTGTGATTCAGACCCAGGCAGGTAGGCCCCATTCCTGGATTCCAGTACCCACGTTTTTGTCTTTTTTCCACACGATTGGCGAACTGGTCCCAACGGTATCTTCATCTCTGGAACACCGACCGCTGTTTTCATTCCTCCCGGTATTGCGATTCTTCCTGGTTATCGGGCTGTTTTTCTACATTGCCCTCCCCCGCGTAAAAACTGGCTTTCAGGCCATTAAGACTGATAAAGCGCTCCTGTTTTACCTCCTCGCTGGCTGTATATACTTCACTACAATTGGCATTTCGCTGGTCGTTTCGCTCACTCACACATCAGTCTTTATCAGCCGATACTTGTGGCCGGGTCATCTGCTGCTCATTTACCAATTGGTCTATGCCTGGTATGTTTTCCAGAACCGGTGGCATGTTCGGTTTGGTAGTAAAAAACTGGGCTTCAGGCTCCTGCCGGTATATGTTCTGTTACTGGCTGGATTCCTTTTCTATCAGAACCGGAAAGTTGTCATTTTCCCGAGCGGTGTGCTCAGTTACCTACCCCAATTGGATAAACAGTATCCCGTTTTCGTGGAAACGGCGGATTACTTCCTGCCTATCTGGTTCCACGACAAAACGACTAAAGTGCGTTACCTACTGGATTGGGAAACAGCAGCCACAGAAGGCAACATCCTGAGCGCGACCGTAGAGCATAAAGTGATGAAATCGGTTCGGGAGAAATATCAGGTCGATGCGGTCATTCCAACCCCGGAATTCACGTCGGCTACGGTTCCCCATTTCTACGTGATCGACGAAAGCAGCAATTATCAGATCGAGCATTTTATTGAGACAGGCCGGGTTCAGGTCATTCGCGAAATCCCGGTTGCTATTGAAGGACATCGAATTTTAGAGTGTGTGTTTAAGCCTAACGATCAGTCAATCAACTTATTTACCTATAAAAAATCATGAAAACCAATAGACGCTTTCTTAACGTGCTGCTACTCTTAGCAAGCCTGTCGGCGGCCATTGTCGCCTGTAAAAAAGAACCCGAAACCCCTCAGCCCAATCCGCTGCCCGTTACGTCCATCACCAGTATTGACCCGGCTACGGCACCGGTTGGCAGCACCATTGCGATCACCGGAACTAACTTCAGCACCGATCCGGCCAGCAACACCATTTCCATTGGGGGTGTTGTGGCAACCATCGTATCGGCCAGCGCTACGCGCCTTGTGGTGGTGGTACCGACGGGGGCTGTAAACGGCCCCGTTTCGGTAACTGCCGGGGGGCAAACGGCCCAGAGCACGGTTTCTTTCACAGTCGCGATTCCGGCACTCAAACCTATAAAAGAGATACGGGGGACACTATTTGCGAACAGAACCTTCAAAAAAGATACCGTTTATCTGCTTCGCGGCATGGTCTATATTCCCGCCGATTTCACCCTCACCATTGAGCCGGGAACGGTCATTAAAGGAGCCGGGCCTGAGCTTGATCCCGAAGGAAAAGGCATAGCCGGTACGTTGATTATTGAACGACGCGGGAAAATCATAGCGAAAGGAACTGCCGCGCAACCCATCGTATTTACATCGGGCAAACCAGTTGGGCAACGCGCACCCGGTGACTGGGGAGGGCTTGTTTTAATCGGCAAAGCGGCTCTGAACCGGCCTGCTGCCACGCCCTTTGCCGGGGGTGTTCGCGGGGTGGCCGAGACGTATTCCGAATTTGACGACAACTCGGGTGTGCTCCAATACGTACGGATCGAGTTTGCCGGTACGTCGCAGCCAAGCGTACCGACCAACAAGTTGAGTGGACTAACTTTATACGGCGTGGGCTACAATACGATGATCGATCACGTTCAGGTTTCGCACAGCAGCAGCGACGCGTTCGGATGGTTTGGCGGCACGGTCAATGCCAAAAATTTAGTGGCTTACCGGAGTTTCGACGACGATTGGAGTTCGGACTGGGGCTATGTGGGTAAAGTTCAGTTTGGGGTAGCTCTGCGCGATCCGGCCATTGGCGACCCCACTGGTGCAAACGGGATTGAATCACAGAATTTTGATCCGGGCGAAAACGCCACGGGTCCCTTAGCTAAGCAAAATGGCTTACCCCAAACCGCACCCATATTTGCCAATATCAGCAGTTTCGCGTTTACCAGTACCCCCGGCACAGGTGTATATCGGGCCGGGATTTACCTGCGCGGGAATACAGCCATCAGCATTTACAACTCGCTGCTGTATGGATATCCGGAAGGGCTTTATGTGGAGGGAACAAGCACAGGCACACTGGCAAATCTGACAGGTGGCGCACTGGATTTGAAGGGCAACGTACTGGCTAATGTGCTAACGCCGGTGGTGGGTGCGGGAGCCATTACCAATGATCTGGCTACCACGTATTTTACGACCACCGGACGTACCAACCAGATTATTCAATCGACCAATCTGGCAGCACTCTTGTTAAATGGGTCCAACTTCGATCTGACTGCTCCCAATTTTATACCACAGGCAGGTTCGCCCCTGTTGACCGGAGCGGTAACGGGTGATAAACTGGCCGATTCATTCTTTACACCGGTTATGTACCGGGGTGCATTTGGTACGCAAAACTGGGTTGCGGGCTGGACAAACTTCAATCCACAAGTAATGGATTATGACCGGTAGCCTGATTGCCTGAAATTAATTACGCAGGGCGGATGATGATGTCGTTCGCCCTGCGTAATTATAAAAACCATATGAAAAGGTCCGTATTACCTATGAAATCCCATATAAGTAATACGTACGATAACAATTTGACCAATATATTATCGAAAATCAGACATTCATCGGCATAATCTGTTATTTTAGTATCTACAAGTATCAGTGAAGCGATTTATTACCTAACCTATATGAATAAAATGACTAAATTATCTACTACAAGACGCCGAAAGACGAATAAAATTCCTATTTTGGTTGTCGAAGATAATGCCGACCATTGGCTTATAATCCGTTCGGCTTTAGCCCAATGTTTCCCGGAAGTAGAGCCGATCTGGCTGAATCATAAAACGCAGGTACTGACATATCTGGAACAGTGCGTATCTACTGAAAAAAAACTCCCGAAGTTAATCCTACTGGATTTGTATTTACCCCGTCGGGAAGACAGTTTATCATTACTTGAATCTATAAAAAGCCATTCCGTTTACCGTCAGTTGCCCGTTATTGTGCTGAGTCACTCACAAGATGCCGGCGACATTGAGCAGTCGTATTCGGCCAACGCATCATCCTACATAGTTAAGCCAGTCACTTATCACCAATGGCTCAACTGCTTCTATACATTTCGGCGTTATTGGCTTGAGTCTGTTACATTGACCTCTCAAGTCGGTTAAAACAGTCCTACTAAACTGTAATAAAGGCTGCAAATGGTGGACTAACGGCGTAATTATTTAAACCACACGAACGCTAAATAAATCATATCTTCTTTTTTAGTTAAAAAAAATAACATTACTTCTCAGCATAATATCATTTCATCCGATAAATCTACAGCCAATCATGCTACGTAAATACAGAATTTACGTAGCATGATTGGCTTTTTTTCAGGTTATTCAAACTTAAATATGTAGAATAAAATCTGCAATTAATTAGACTCTTTATTTGCCATTTTAGTCAAATATCAGATACTAATTTATAGTCAAGCACTAACAAATTTTATACATTGTAAATACGCTATTTTTACCAGTTAGTTTACATTAAAATAAATCTCATCAATAATTAATTGGCGATACTCAATAGTCTAATATGAGCAATTGAAATAATTTGTTGTTTTAACATACGCAGTCTAACGTACCGATAATCAGCCATTTCCAAGCCTGATACTTATTTGCATTATGTCGCTCCCGTATAGCCGATTACGGGATTCATTGAGCCTAAAAATCATCTGGTGAATGCCTGTATTGTGTATGTGCAATATATGGTTAAATATGACTATACTCTTAACATGATGTTACTATTAATAAATAATATTAAATAATTAATGCTAAGTTAATTGATTAAACGGTGTTTTTGTCTTATGTTTACAAGCATAATCGAGTACAGGCTCATTTGTACTTTTTAGGCTGTTCGATTCGCCGTTTTCACCCAACTTAACTTGTATTTTGAAACAGAAAATCTATGCACCAGCCATAGCAGTGGTTCACTGTGGCCTGATGCAACTCCTTTTTTTGGGAGCATCAATCACAGGCGTTTCGGCCCAGACAACGTATTACGTAGCGGCCAACGGGAACGACGGCAACAATGGACAATCGTCGGGCAGCCCGTTTCAAACGATAGCCAAAGTCAATTCACATACTCTCCAGCCGGGTGATCAGGTCCTTTTCCGCCGGGGCGATACGTTCCGGGGTGGGCTGCAAATACGGCGGTCAGGTTCATCCTCTCAACCAATCATTTTTGATGCGTATGGCAGTGGCAATAAACCCATGCTCAGTGGTTCGGCACCGCTAAGTAACTGGACCAACCAGGGCAATAACCGCTGGCAAACGACCTGTTCGGCTTGCAACGGACGGATTACGGGCCTTTACCGTAGCAACAATGCCCTACCTTTAGGCCGTTATCCAAACCGGAGCGATGCCAATAAAGGCTATCTGACTATCCAGTCGCATCAGAATAATACCCAGATCACATCTCAGCAGGGTATTGGATTGAATTTCAACACAGGTTGGACTGGAACTGAAGTCGTTATCCGGGCCACGCAGTGGGTCACTGACCGCTATGGTTTCACCGGGCAGTCGGGCAGTTCGCTCAACCTGACAAGCCCTAATTCGGGCTACGGCATTCAGGACGGATGGGGATACTTTGTCCAGAATCACCCCGCTACGCTCGATCAGGAAGGAGAGTGGGCGTTTGATTCCAACACGAAAACGATTCAGCTTTATAGTGCCACAGGAGACCCAAACAATCAGTTCATCACCGCCACAACGGTAGACCGGGCCGTCGATCTGAGTAATGTGTCCAACATAACAGTCCGTAATTTAAGTGTGATTCAGGCGTTGAACGCTAACCTGTACATTAATGCCAGTTCAAACTTAACGTTTTCGAGTCTCGATGTACTCAATGCTGGTGAGGATGGTGTGTTCATGACCGGCTCAGGCCAGAACGTAGTGATCGAAAACAGTACCATTCAGTACGTTAACAACAATGGCGTTTCGATAACGCCCTATCAAAACGTCACCTTCCGGAACAGCATCCTCCGGCATGTGGGCATCGATGCAGGGCGCAGCAGGAGTGGCGATGGACAGGGAAACGGGTTGCAGACAGCGGTTGGGCAAACGATGGTAATCGAGAATAACGTCATTGACAGCATCGGCTACAATGGCATTTCGTTTACGAATAGCACGACCATCCGGAAAAATGTAATCTCGAATTTCTGCATGACCAAATCCGACGGGGGCGGTATTTATACCTGGAATGGCAACAGAAACAGCAGAAGCGACATTCGTATTCTGTCGAACATTATTTTTAACGGACTGGGCGCTCCCGAAGGTACGCCCGGCAGTACGTATTCAGGTGCGAACGGTATCTTTTTTGACGACTGTTCGCAGGGTGCCGAGATAACCGGTAACACAGTTTTCAAATGCGCCGGGTTGGGTATATTTTTAAACGCAACCTCAAATTTGACGATCTCAGGTAACACGATTTACAACAACGGTGAAAGTCAGTTAACGCTGACAGACAACCGGGGACATTGCGTGGCCCGTAATAATTCGATCCAGAATAACATACTGACAAGTCGGGTGCCCGGCCAATTAGTAGCTAAATACAGATCGAACGCCAACGATTTGAACCAGTATGGCCCATTTAATTACAACTATTACATGCGTCCGTTCGACGATGTATTCAAAATTCAGGCTGTTCACGTAGTCAATAACAACACCAGCGTAGCCAATCTGGCTCTGGCGCAGTGGCAAACCCAGTTTGGTCAGGATGCGAACTCACAAAACAGCCCTATAACGTATGCGGCCAATACCCTAACACCGACGGGTAACGTACTGCGGAATAACGTATTTACCAATGACAACAACGGGTGGAGCACCTGGAGTCCACACGGGAACGGCCGTGCCGACTGGGACAATAGCAACCGAATCGATGGCGGCACCTTGCGAGTATCGTTTGCCAATGCGTCCAATCAACCCAATTCATACGTATTGGTGACCGTTCCAATTGGGTCTGTTGCGAGAAATAAAACCTATCAGCTTGATTTTGACGCCATCGGGACGAGTGCCAAGCGCATTGACGCATTTATCCGCCAGCAATCGGGTTCATACAGCGATCTGGCTCCACGATTCAGCATCTTAACCGGAACAAACAGGCAACACTTCACGACCGCGTTTACCGCCACTGCCGACGAAGCGAATGCCATCATGGTTTTCCAGGTGTATGAAGACGGGCAGACCGCCTGGCTCGACAATGTCAAATTACAGGAAGCGACGGCCACACCGAATAATCCCGATGACTTCATTCGGTTAGCGTATAATCCAACCGCTCAAAATACATCGGTCGGACTTTCGGGAGACTGGCGCGACGCGAAAAATCAGGCCTATTCCGGCACAGTAACACTGGCTCCATTTACATCACTTTTGCTGCTGAAAGTGGTTGGCAATACACCCCCGCCCCCGCCACCACCACCACCGGTTACTGAACTGCGGGCGCCGGAAAATCCAGCGAACGCCGTCAACGGTCTGGACTATACGTATTACGAAGGAAACTGGGGTAACCTGCCTGACTTTGGTACGCTGAACACTATTGAAACGGGGACTGTGGGTAATCCTGACCTGTCGGTGCGTAACCGGGATCAGCAGTACGCCGTGCAGTATAAAGGTTATGTCAATGTGCCCACAGACGGTAACTATACCTTTTACACTAATTCTGACGATGGCAGCAAACTATATATTGGCACGACGGAAGTGGTCAATAACGATGGTGGGCATCCAATGATTGAGAAATCAGGCACGATTGGCTTGAAAGCAGGTACCCATGCCCTGACGGTGAGCTTCTTTCAGGGGAGCGGAGGTCAGGGCTTACAGGTAAGCTATGAAGGGCCTAATATTGGCAAACAGATCATTCCGGCAACCGCTTACTACCGGGTTCCGTCAACTGGCGGAGGTACGGGCACCGGTACGGGGTTGCGGGGCGAGTACTTCAACAACACAAGCCTGACCGCTCCCATTCTGCTGACTCGTACGGATGCAACGGTCAACTTCGATTGGGGTACGAATTCGCCGGCGGCTGGCACCATCAATGCCGACAACTTCTCGATTCGCTGGACGGGTCAGGTTGAGGCTCCTGTGAGCGGCAATTATACGTTCAGCACCAACACCGACGATGGCGTACGGTTGTGGGTAAACGGGGTACAGCTCATCAACGACTGGAATGGTCATCCGCCAATAACTAACAACGGTACGTCAATAGCCCTGACTGCCGGTCAGAAGTACACCATCCGGATGGAGTATTTTGATGGAGCCGTTGGGGCGGTGGCTCGCCTGTTGTGGGCCTATCCGGGTCAAAATGGGCAGATTATTCCGCAGAACAGGCTTTATCCTGCTACAACGGCTTCGGCACGGATTGCGGCTGTTGATTCGGAGTTTTTCAATCCTGACTGGTCGGTGCAAGTTTATCCAATTCCTGCCCGTGACGAGATTCAGGTGCGTTATTATGCCGAAGCAGCCGGACCAGCAACCGTGCGGGTGATTAACACGGCGGGTCAGGAGGTTGTACAGTTATTCCATCAGGCTACACAGGGTGAAAACAACGTTAAAATACCAGTGCGTAATCTGGCCCGTGGGTCTTACGTTCTAAGTCTGACGCAGAATAGCCAACGTATCACTCGAAAAATAATCCTTTCAGAATGACGCACTGATCGCGCAGGGTGTAGGAGAAGACAAGTTTTTTTAAACAAGATTACAGGGTTTGATAGAATGGTAATCCTGCTAAATCCTGTAATCCTGTCTAAAAGAACTTGTCTTACATCTGGACGCGGAGGGCGGGTAGTAGTTGCCTGAAATTAGCTCTATCTTCACGGCTGTATACTCCGTGACGTACACTTCTGGCAATAAGCATTATTCTATGAATCAGATTGATTCATCGCCCATTGGCAAAAAACCGTTATTAACTATCCTGTTAGCCGGTTTTATGGCCGGAACCCTCGATGCCATTGCCGCCGTAATCATGTTTCTGAGCGCGGGCGGTAAAGATCCGGCCAGGGTTTTTCAATTTATCGCCAGCGGTGTTTTCGGGAAAGATGCGTTTACGAGCGGGCCAGCTATGGTCGTCTGGGGAGTCGTTTTTCACATGGGCATTGCCCTTATTTTCACCACTTTTTTCTTCCTGATTTACCCCCGGATACGAGTATATATCAGCAATCCGGTTGCGATTGGTTTGTTGTATGGACTGCTGATTTGGGTCGTGATGAATCGAATTATTCTGCCGATCAGCAACGCACCCGTGCAGCCGTTCAACCCTGTCAGTGCTATTATTGGCATGGTCGTTTTGATGGTGCTGGTTGGCCTGCCCATCTCCCTCATCGTTCACAGGCATTATATGAAATAGATACGCTCAAGGTTTACCGGCGCATCAGCGATGTTCGGCGGGAGTCGAGTTTGAGGAAAATGAACAGCAGGATTGAGAATGACCAGAGCGACGAGCCGCCGTAACTAAAAAAGGGCAGCGGAATTCCGATAACGGGCATCAGCCCAATGGTCATGCCGATGTTGACCATGACGTGAAAAAAGATAATCCCGGCCACACAGTAACCATACACGCGGGCAAACTTGGACCGTTGCTTTTCGGCCAGAATCACAATTCGGGAAATCAGCCCGATAAACAGCGCGACGACAATTAAACTGCCGATGAACCCGTGTTCTTCGCCAATAGTGCAGAAAATAAAATCGGTGCTTTGCTCGGGCACAAAGTCGAATTTTGTCTGCGTACCTTCCAGAAATCCCTTGCCCTGAAGCCGACCGGAACCGATGGCTATTTTGGCCTGTGTTACGTTCCAGCCCACACCCAGCGGGTCAATTTTAGGATCGACCAGCACTTTGATGCGGTTCCGCTGGTGCTTTTGGAGCACGTTGTTCACAAAGAAATCAACGCCCGTTACATAGCCCATCATCACGATTCCGACCAAACCCATCGCCAGAAAATTAGCTACGGTGCGGTTGTAGCGGGGCATAATCAGAATAATCAATGCCAGCAGAGCCACGATCCCGATGAAGATATAGAGTTTGGGAAATACCAAAGCCAGCACGAACAGGGCGGCTGCGGTGATGCCAACGGCGGGAATCCAGCCCGGAAGCCCCTCGCGGTAAAGCATAATCACAAACGAGGCAAACACCAGCGTCGACCCGGTTTCGTTGGAGGCCAGAATCAGAATACAGGGTGCCACAATGATAGCGCCAATATAGAGCAGGTCTTTTCGTTTCGATAGGTTAATCCCCGGTACGTCCAGATATTTTGCCAGGGCCAGGGCTGTTGCGACTTTGGCAAACTCGGCAGGCTGAATAGACAGTGCCGACCCGAACTTAAACCACGACCGCGACCCATTGATGTTCGTTCCAGCGAAGAGCACCAGAATGAGCATCAGGATCATGAAGCCATAAAAGACAAAAGCAAACGTATCGAAAAAGGTATGATTTACGACCAGAATACAAATAATGAGAATCACCGTTGTACCGATCCACATCATCTGTTTTCCGGCGTTGGTCGTCATGTCGAACAGGCTGGTGTGATCTTCGGGGCTGTAGACGGCGGCATAGACATTCAGCCAGCCCATCGTTACGCAGCCGAAATACAGCAGCAGCGTGAGCCAGTCAATGTTTTGAGAAAATGGATCGTTATTACGGGACAAAATAGTTGGTCGTTTGTTGTTTGTAGTTTGCGAGCGTGAGGCTCAGACGTTGGTTAACTTCTTATTACCTACAAACTCACAAACCACAAACTTATTTTAGTTGCCACTCACAGCAGTTACCATAGTCGGTTTGGGTCTGGTAACGGTCATCAGGGGTTTGGGCGGGGCTACTTTTCGGGACGTGTCTTTTTTGGGCACGACTGGCTTCTTCGGTTCAGGAATCCCAACGATGGCCGGCAAATAGTTCGATGCTTTCACCTGCTCATCCAGCTTTTTCGCTTCTGTTTTGCGTTTCAGGTAGCGTTCGGCTACCAGCGCGGCCACGGAAGCGGCTGCTTTACCGCCCCAGCCTGCGTTCTCAACGAACACAGCCACAGCAATTTTGGGGTTATTCATGGGGGCAAATCCGATGAAGATGGAGTGATCGAATTTATGACCGAATTTAGCGTTCTGCGACGTACCGGTTTTGCCGCATAGGTCAATACCGGCAATGTTCGCCAAAGGTGTCACCGTACCATGCGCCACAGCTTCCCGCATTCCGTCGATAACGGGCAGGAAATACTTGTATTCGATACCCGTTTCGTGCCGTTCGAGATACGCTGCCGGAACACTCGCGCCCGCTTTGCCGAAACCTTTGATGTAATGGGGTGTAATGTACCAGCCGCGATTGGCAATGGCTGCGGCCAGATTAACCAATTTAAGCGGGCTGATCAGCAATTCGCCTTCGCCAATACTAAGAGAATAAATATTCGAGAATTTCCACGTATTCTGACCGCGATACATTTTGTCGTAGTCATCCACATCGGGCAGATTCCCTTTCAGTTCGCTGGGCAAATCGACGCCCAGCCGACTGCCGATGCCAAACTTTTCGGCCATGCCGTGCCATTGTTTCAGTCCGATTGCCGACGCCTTGAACGTATTATGTTCGCCGTTGAAATAAAGAAACTTACGAAATACGTGGTAAAAATAAGGATTGCATGAGTTCTGTACCGCCCCTCGCAGATCGTTCCCGCCCCGGCAGTGACAGCGCATTGGCGAACCGGCGTGACCATACATCGTATTCGGAAAAAGTGATCCCTGCTGCTGGGCAATCAGGGCCTGAATCAGCTTGAACGTTGAGCCGGGCCGGTAGCTGGCCATGATGGGCCGGTTGATGAGTGGCTTGTAGGGATTCTTGATTAACGCTCGATAATTTTTGGAGAAAAACCGGCTCGACAGCAGATTCGGGTCGTAGGTAGGGGCCGAAACGGACACCAGAATCTCGCCCGTCGACGGCTCGACGGCTACCACCGACCCAACCTTATTCTGCATCAGGCTATCGGCGTATTTTTGCACCTCAACGTCGATGCCCGTTATCAGATTTTGCCCGGCCACGGCCAGCGTATCGAATGCTCCGTTCTTCCAGGAGCCTTTGTTAACCCCCCGGACATTCTGCATCATGAATTTAACCCCCCGCTTGCCGCGCAACTGCTCTTCATATTGCTCCTCCAGGCCGTTATGACCCACATAATCGCCTTGCCGGTAGTAGAGAATATCCTGATTTTCTAACTGTTTTTTGCTGATTTCACTAACGTAGCCCAGTGCGTTCGCCATGGTATGAGCCGGGTACGTCCGCATGGAGCTGATGACCGGCTCGAACCCCCGGTAATCGACCAGCGCGTCCTGAATCCGGGCGAAATCTTCTTTGGAAAGCTGCCGCAAAAACAGCGATGGCTTCAGCGGAGAGTAGTTTTTCGCCAGTCCCATGATGCTATCGAACTCCGGGAGACTGATATCCATCATCCGGCAAAAAGCCATCGTATCGGGAATCTTGACTTTCCTGGGCGTTACGTACAGATCATAAACCGGCGTATTGTAAACGATAAGTTGGTTATTTCGGTCATAAATCTGACCACGATACGGTATCTCGACGACCCGCTTAATGGAGTTCTTCGATGCCCCTAAGGAGTAGGTATCATCCAGCACCTGCAAATAAAACAATCGGGCCACATACGCCAATCCAACTAAGCAAAAGACGCCGATAATAACCCATTTACGATTCTCCAGCATGAGAATATTTCTTTCTAATCAAGCTACGCACTCTCTACAAAGTTAGCCTATTAACGATGAAGTAGAGGGGTAATTATTAATGATGAATTATGAATTATTAATGATAAATTCAAGAACTGAACGCTATCACAAATTTTCCTTTTCATTCATCATCGCTCCGGCGACCCGGTAATAATTCATAATTTTTACCACCCTTTTGCCGATGTACGTATCCGGCAGAGGTACATATCAGACGTAATGTAGAGCGTTGAACCATCGTCACCCCACGCGCAGTTGGCCGTTGCCACGCCAATTTTAACATGACCCAGCAAGTCGCCCGCTGCCGACAATACCAGCACACCATTGCCTCCCGTTACCCACAAATTCCCGTCGCGGTCCACTTTCATCCCGTCGAAACCACCGTCGAGGCCCTGTTTTTTCATGCCCTCAGGCCCGAACACAACGCGCCCTTTGCCCACTAAACCGTCGGCCTGCAACGGATAAGCCATCACAACGGGACGTAGCGGATCGGACTGAGCGACGTATAGCGTTTTCTCATCGGGCGATAATGCGATGCCGTTGGGTCGGGTTAGGTCGCCCACCACGATGGACACCCCACCCGGCACGCCCGCCCGTTCGGGTGCGATCCGGTAAACGCCGAAGCCCTCCGTTTCGCGGGTAGGGTCTTTTTCGCGCTTGGGCATTCCATACGGCGGGTCAGTAAAATAGTAGCTGCCGTTCGAGTGCGCCACTATGTCGTTGGGACTGTTGAAGCGTTTTCCGTTCACATTGTCGGCTAAGGTGCGCTTGCCCCCGCTCCCATTGAGGGGTAAGGCCGTGACGCGCCGGTCGCCGTGTTCGCAGGAAATAAGCCGCCCATGCCGGTCGATGGTCAGGCCGTTGGAGCCGGGTTCTTCGCTATAAACGCCTACGCCGGTATAGCCGGACGGTTTCAAAAAAGGTGTTACACCGTCTTTGTCCGTCCACTTGAAAATGGTATTTTGTGGTACGTCGGAGAAGAGCAGAAAACCGCCTTCTTTCACCCAGATCGGGCCTTCGGTCCACATAAAGCCGTTTGCCAGCACCTCGACTTTGGCGTCAGTCGGAATGAGCTTGTCGATTCGCGGGTCGGTTCGTACGACCTGCCCAATAATGGGAAACGGAGTAGGTTGAGCGGTTGCCGGATGCAGCGCAGTGGTCAGCCAGCCAGCGAGTAAAATAAAAGTTAGTTTCATCGGTTTGCGTTCGGAATATGTATCAATGGTACAACGAAATTGAGGGCGTTGCAAGGTGGAAAAGTAGATCGCGTCTGCTTTTTAATTATACTTACAAATTCGCTCAGTTTTTACCGAATTTTTCTAATTCCAATCTGATTCTGTTATGAAAAACAACAAACCGGCAACGTCGTCGGAGCAGGGCGCGGATAACTCCCGCCGGTCGTTCCTGAAGACCCTCGGCCTGGCCGGTACAGCCGCAGCCACCGCGCCAGCCGCCCTTGCCAAAACGACTGTTTTCATGCCGCAATACCTGAATCTGATTCGCAGCCACAGTAGTACGTCGGCGAATGATAAAGTCAGAATCGCGCTCATCGGTACGGGCGGTATGGGTATTGGCGATACGCAGACAGCCCTGATGGTTGATGGTATCGAGATGGTAGCCGCCTGTGATCTCTACGATGGCCGCTTGCGCCGGGCGAAAGAGCTTTGGGGCGATCAGCTTCCGGTGACGAAAGATTACCGCGAACTGCTGGAGCGGAAAGATATCGACGTTGTCATTAATGCCACAACCGATCACTGGCACGAAAAAATATCGTCGGACGCCATGCAGAAAGGCAAGCATGTATATTGCGAAAAGCCGATGGTTCAGAAGGTTGAAGATGGCCACAAACTCATTAAAGTAGCTAAAGAAACGGGCAAAGTTTTTCAGGTTGGCAGTCAGTTTGCCAGTTCGCTGCTCATTGCCAAAGCGCGTGAGATTTTGAAAGCCGGTGATATTGGCGAGCTTGTTTTTGCCGAAGCCATCTATGACCGCCACAGCGCGATGGGTGCCTGGCAGTATTCGATTCCGCCCGATGCGTCGCCCCAAACCGTTGACTGGGACACGTATCTGGGCAGTGCACCCAAACGCCCGTGGGACCCGCTCCGGTTTTTCCGGTGGCGTAATTATCAGGATTATGGCACGGGCATTGCCGGTGATTTATACGTTCACCTCTTGACGTCGCTGCACTGCATTACGGGATCAAAAGGGCCAAACCGGGTTTATTCGAGTGGAGGAACCCGCTATTGGAAAGATGGCCGCGACGTACCGGACATTCAACTGAGCATCTACGATTATCCAAAAACAGCCGAACACCCCGAATTTAACCTCACAACCCGATCTAATTTTGTCGATGGCGGGGGAGGCAACTATTTGGTCAGAATTGTGGGTACGGAGGGCGATTTGTCGCTTGGTTTCGACTCGCTGACCGTTCACCGAACCAAATTTCCAAAGGCGCCGGGCATGTCGATTGATAATTTCCCGAAAGACCAGAAGGACTTATATATACAGGAATACGCCAAACTCTACCCATCCCGGCCCGAACTCGACGGACCTAAGGAGTTTAAATACGCGTTCCCGAAGGACTACAAAGGCGACCGCTACGAGCACTTTGTCAACTTCTTCAATTCCATTCGCACAAAATCGCCGAACGTTGAAGATGCTACGTTTGGCCTGCGTGCCTGCGGACCAACGCAGTGCGGAAACATGAGTTTTGCGCAAAAGAGAGCCGTTAGCTGGGATCCCATCAGCATGAAAATTCTGGGAGCCGTTTAGCAAGTTCGCATTAAAAAAGGTTATGCCGGATTGAAGCCCGGCGCAAGTCAATAAACAACTTGCGCCGGGCTTCAATCCGGCATAACCTTTTTTAAGTACCACCTATTCGATTCGCACCATCTGCTGACTTACGCCCGTTTTACCGTCCATCGTAGCTCCCTCGGCCCGAATACGTACATCTGTTTTTGCGTCGGAAGTGAAGAACGAGACAGTTGCTTTTCCTTCGGCATTGGTCTGAATCATCGGTGCCCAGAACAGCGTCGTGCGGTAGTCTGGTCTTATGTGTTCAGGCTTTTTGACATCGTAGCGGGGCGCGTAAAACTCCCGAACGGGCGCGTAACCCAGTAGTTTTGCCATCAACGTACCGGGTGTAATATCTTTGGTGTAATCATAATCGGGTGCCCCCCGTTTGGTCAGCACCGAAATTACGCCACCCGCTGCCCGCGACCCGTAAATAGCCGCCGACGCCCCTTTCAGGATATCGACGCGGTCAACATCCTGCACCGAGATACTCATGGCACCCTGCAAATCCATCGGCATCCCGTCTATCACAAATAAAGGTTCGATGGGACCGCTGAAATTAGCCGCTCCCCGAATTTGCACCCGTGCGCTAAAGCCCGTACCCGTCACCTGCACACCCGCCACGCGACCCTGAATCACATCCAGAATGGTCATCCGCCCCGACGTATTCGACTGATCGAATTTAACGGT
Organism: Spirosoma sp.; assembly: GCA_031425355.1. Classification (GTDB taxonomy): domain Bacteria; phylum Bacteroidota; class Bacteroidia; order Cytophagales; family Spirosomataceae; genus Spirosoma. The sequence goes on from JANPJE010000290.1 coordinate 37,890, forward strand.
CGCATCGGGCGTACCGTAAATTGCCCGCGAATCCTGCTCCTTAAATTTCTTCGCTTTTACTGTTACGGCCTGCAACAACACCTCGCCATTTCGCCGAATCTGCCGCTCAATTTCCTGATACTCTTTCGTTCGTCTAACAAAATCATCGAACTCATCTCGCCTGAATTCCAGCGGGTTATAGGGTATCTGCGTTATCGTAACCGTTGGCGTTAGTAACTGGTCGAGCGTAATAGCCAGGTTGCGGTTAGCCGTGCCTTTCACGCCCTGAATCATCACGGTAGTGGTGTCCGTAAAGTCAAGGTCATACGCAGCGTAGTTGCCATTTTCGTCGCTTTCTCCCGCCAGAAAAATGCGTGAACTATCTTTTTTGGCCAGCAGGAATGTCAGTTTAACCTTACCGCCAATATCCTTCTGATTCGGGCGAACAACCCGGCCCGTCAGTGACAGCCCCTGCTCAATGGGATATTTGTTCGGCAGAATCGTACCGGTCAATACGTCGGTCCAGGCAAATCGACGCCAGCCCTGCGTCATCATCAATAAATCCAACTGAATATGCCGGTCTGAATGTATTGATTTGAAATAATAATCGGGATGCTCGATACTGCCCGCCAAATCGGATGAAAGCAACAGATGCGACCGGATCGTCGCGCCGTTCGAATCGGCTTCGGGCGCGAGCCGGGCATCGACAACGGCCAGCGACAGGTTGGCGGCAACGGGCTTACCTTCGGTATTGGTTGTGGTGATGGTTAGCTCAACCGGCTCGCGGTTTTTATAGCTGGCTTTTCCGGGCGTCAGGGTTACGTTCATACGTTCCTGTTTATCAAGAAAGACGAGTCGTTCGCAAACCGGTTTATTCGTTTCATCGAACAGGGTTAGCTGCGCAATGCCTTCGGGAAAACCCGACCGGGGCAACCGGATCAGAGCTATTTTTTTAGCCGTTGGTACGTTAGCAACCTGTACGACCTGACCGCGTGTCTGGGCAATAAACGTGAAGGTTGTCGCTGGGTCGGTAATGGCTTTGTTATGACGCACATACACCAGCACATTGTCTTTATTGCTTAAATTATCGACCTGCATCACCACGCCCTGCGCCTGCACAGCGGGCATTGGATACGACGCCATCGAGCCATCGTCAAGCCGAATAAAAGCGGTGTAATTTTGCCCTAATTCGGGTTTAAAAGTAAAAAATCCCATGCCCAGATGCGTACTGGAAAAACCCGTAATCGTATCTTTCTTTGCGTTCATAATGAACCCTTTAGCCCCCACACTCTGCCCCAACGTACTGACCGCCTTGAACGCAACCCGACCCTCTATTCCATCAATAAGTTGGCCGCCTTCGGGTAGAAACTGTACGTCGAACTGGCTTTTCTTACCCGGATTTCCTGATCCTGCAGTCGACGATCCGGTTTCATCGGGACGAAGAATGGTCAGGTTTTTGGTGAAAAAATACGCATCCGGGTAGTTGCGCATGAAACTGGTGTACGCGCGAATCTGGTACGTACCAGCCGGTAGCGAATCGGGCAACGCAAGTTGTCCGGGGGCGTAACTATTGGTTGCCCGGAGTTGTGTCCGCAGTCGCACCCGCCAGGCCGTCGGATCGACCAAATCGACGTACAACACCCGGCTGAGCGTATCGGCCTCGTGGGTTTCGCCCAGAAAAAGATACCCTTTTAGCCAGATGGTTTCGCCCGTCAGATAGGCATCGCGGTCGGTATGGACATACACTTTTTCGACGGGGCGCTGCTGATTGTACGTACGAAACTGGTCGAGCAAACGTTTGATAAATTCGTCGCTGTTCTGACGAAAGGCTAAAAATAGAGCCAATACGGGGACAATGAATGAGCAGACAAAGCGAAAAATGGGTGGACGCATAAAATAGATTTTCTGAGTTTGGGCCTTTCTACATTATTGACGTGACTAAATTAGCAAATTATCCTCTTTCCCATGAATGTAACCACTCATAAAACAGCGTTGATCCTTGGTGCCACCGGCCTGATCGGTAACCTGCTTGCCCACCGACTTGTCGATTCGCCCATTTACTCCAGCGTAAAAGTGTTCGTGCGCAAATCGTTGAGCTGGCAACATCCTCGCTTACAGGAAGTTCAATTCGATTTCGATTATCCCAACGGTTTATTAACGCAGGCCGACGATATTTTCTGCTGTTTGGGCACTACCATGAAAAAAGCGGGTTCTAAAGAAGCTTTTCAAAAAGTGGATTACCAGTATCCGATAGACATTGCCCGGTTGAGCTTAGCAAATGGTTCTCAGCAGTTTGCCATCGTTACGTCAATGGGCGCCGATACCGAATCATCTTTTTTTTATAATCGCGTCAAAGGAGAAGTAGAACGTGATTTGGCCGCGCTGAATTTCCCGACGCTGCTTATTTTCCGCCCTTCGCTCCTGCTCGGTAACCGGGCCAGTTCGGGCGAGAACCGGCTGGGTGAACGCATTGCCGAAGGAGCTATGCGGCTGTTTAGTCCATTGATTCCGGCAAAATACAAAGCCGTTGAAGCCGCCAAAGTCGCCGACGCTATGCTCACTACCACACAACAGGGGCTAACCGGCAAACACGTTTTCGAATCAGACGCGCTACAGAAATTTTAGCCCGCTTATTGCCTTCGGAACAACCCAACATCGCCAGCCTCAAATTCTACCGTCATGTCGTAGGGGGAAGTAAATGTGTAATGCCATACTGAATCCCCACAACCAGCCATTGCACAATCGACGCAATTGTTAGTGACTAACAGTTCATTGGCTTTTCCAAACCGGAATGAATAGCAATTCGACCCGTTTGAATCAATACTGCCGCTTGGCAAAAACGTGAAGTAAATCGGTTTGGAATTAAAACCCGCCTGTCTTTTTATTAAAGCTGAGCCGCCTGTCAACAGCCATTTACCATACAGTTGGTCGGCATGGTCTATGGATGTCTGGCAACTGAGGCCAATCCATAAAGCTAACAGTACTGGAAATGGTCGCATCGTGTTTCGTTTAGCAGTAAGACCCGATCAACAGCTTACCAGTTGTAACAACGTATCGAAAAATGTCCAAAAACTTAGCGAATAGTTTCCAGATCCGTGAGCAGCAAACGTCTGGCGAGCTGACGTAATTGTTGTTGCGATCCCTGCAAATGAAACGTCGTATGCCGGTGCTGCTGTTTCGCACCGGGTGCCAGATTAGCCGCTGGCGATGAGGATTCTAACTCATAAAACTTACCCATTTGCGGCTGTCCGGGCTTCATCGGCCCATCGTTGTAGGCATTGATAACATCGCCCGAATACGGGTCTTTCTGCTGCTCCCAAGCCGAATTGACGTATTGCCAATTTTTTGAATCGAAATCATACGTAGCCAAGGTCAGGGTTCTCGTGATGGGATCGTAGCTGCCGATCCAGTTGGTGGCACGGGCGGGCGAAACGCCGATTTTGCTCCGGTAATTGGCATCAGCCGTAAAGAGAGCAGCCGATTTCCCAACGCGCAACCGCTCTGCCGGGACTTTACCAAAATACAAGTCGTTGACGGGTTTTCCGGCACCGGCCCGAAAAGGAACAATGATGGTTGTTTTGGGCGATGCATTCATCATGCTCAAAATCCAGATCGACGGCATTCCCGTTTTGGCGGTCCATGCATGCGCGCCCCGGTTGGTAATTACGTTGTCGGACTGAATGCCAACTACATTGACAGAGTCGGTATTGATAGCCAATTTCTGCTTTATTTCGGTCGGTGTCAGCAACCGGACAGACCGCTCGATGCCGAGATCAAACGAGGTCCCGGCGTAGTTTGTCAGCGATACGTTCCGGGTAAATCGGGCAGACGTTGGGGTAGTGTCAGTAAGCGTAAACGGCTCTGAATCGATGGCGGCTGGTGTCTGCCAGTGCTCCGCATCGAACGGATCGCCCTTTTTGAAGAACAGGGCGTACTGCCTGCCTTCCGGCCCCAGCCAAAACCGATCTTCGCCCCCAAACGCATTCATGTGCGGGAGTCGTTTTCGAGAACGGATCAGGTCGTAATTGATCCATCCGTAACTCGCATTCCCATTGGCACTGCTGGTCATCACGCGCCCCTGATAAGCCGGACAAATGAGTAGGCGGGCCTGCCCTTGCCGCAACTCGACCAAATCCGGGTGATGCTGCCGCAAAAACTGCCGGTCTTTAGCGTATGGTGACAGGGTAGCCAATTGAGCAGTAGACTCTTTTCCGGAGGCTTGCTCCTCTTCGCTTGTAGGCTTCCGTCCCGAACAGGACGCGACCAGACAAATAAAAGCAAGGGCAACAATTTTGTGCATAACCCGGTGAATAGCCAGACGAAAAATGACGAACTTGAAAGCTTTACAAAGCCTATCGCTATAAATCAACGTGGCTGTCCAATCTACTTTTTCCGATGACCTGCACATCCGTCGCGCTACCAAAAATGACGCATCGATTATTTATGGATTCATCTGCATACTGGAAGAAACCCAATTGGAAAAAAGCGTATTCGATACCATCTTTCACCAGAATCTGGCTAACTCGTTTATCCATTATTTAGTGGCCGAACGAGCCGGTGATGTCGTCGGATTTATAAGTTGTCACGTCCAGCATTTGCTGCATCACTGTGGAAAAGTCGGTGAAATTCAGGAATTATTCGTCCGGCCCGACGCGCGCAATCAGCACATTGGCCATCAGCTCGTAGCCGCTCTGAACGTATTAGCTGTTGAGGAAGGTTTCATCAATCTGGAAGTTACCACGAATCAGAAACGTGCTGATACGGTCCGATTTTATGAACGGGAATTATTCAAACAGACTCATCTTAAGTTAGTTAAACCCATCCAGTCCTAATGCGATTCACGCTACTCTGTCTGCTCTTTACCGGTCAATTCCTATATGGAAATGCTCAATCGCCAACCACGAATGATGCTATTCTGGAACGGAAAATCCGTGCAACCCTAACCGGCTTTCGGGGCGATGTGGGGGTGTTTGTCCATAACCTACGTACCGGAAAAACGGTCGCGATCAATGCCGATACGTTATTTCCGACAGCCAGTACCGTAAAGATTCCGATTCAATGCGGCCTGTTTGACAAAATTCATAAAGGCGAACTGAAATACGGTCAGGAAGTGGTCTATAAAGATTCGCTTCATTACGACGATGGCATTGTGGGGTCACTGCGCGACGGGGCCAAACTTCCACTCAGCGAAGTGGTTATGCTGATGGAAACCGTCAGCGACAATACGGCCAGTTTGTGGTGCCAGGCTTTGGCTGGCGGTGGCGTTGCTATAAACGACTGGCTCGAAACGAACGGTTTTCATCAAACACGCGTCAACTCCCGAACGCCAGGCCGCGAAACCGACCGAACCCGCTACGGCTGGGGACAGACTACCCCCCGCGAACTGGCTAACTTGCTGACATACATTCGTCAGGGTCGTGCCGTTAGCCCCGATGCCAGTGACGAGATGTATCGAAATCTGGGACGCCAATATTGGGACAATGATGGTCTGTCGCAGGTGCCGCCGGAGGTAAAGACCGCATGTAAAAACGGGGCCGTCAACCAGTCGCGGTCGGAGGTTGTGTTTGTTCACGCGCCCCACGGTGAATATGTGTATTGCGTGATGACGAAGAATCAGAAAGATGAAACCTGGACACGCAGCAACGAGGGATTTGCTCTTCTACGAAATGTGGGAGCCATTTTGTGGCATCATTTCGAGCCAAAATCAACCTGGAGACCAGCTCATGGTTACGAAAAATGGTGGTGATTTTCAGGATAAAATCGGGTTTGAGATGGCGCTGGCCACCCGACCCGACTTCACGATCACAACAAAAACAGCCGCTTTTCTTAGGAAAGCGGCTGTTTTTGTTGATAACCATTAAAAATCTTAATTCAAAAATTTCAACCGGAGGTCGTTTAACTGGCTGCGGATTGACCCGTCAACCTGCTGATCGCCCACGCGCAGCACGTAGCCGCCAATAATATTTGGGTCTATTTTCTCTTCCAGTTCAACCAACTTACAACCCGTCGTTTTCATGACGATTGCCTTGAACTTTTCACGTTGCAACGTAGTAAGTGCTACCGTCGTAATGACCGTTGCCCGATCAACGCCTTTGAGTTTGTCGTACTGCTTAACGAACTCATCAGCAACGGAATCCATGATCCCTTCCCGGTTCTTTTTGGCAATAATCTCAAAAAACGCCATCGTCATCGGATCGACCCGATTCGTGAAAGCGGCTTTAATTACGGCACTTTTTTTCTCTGCGCGAACAATAGGATTTTTCAGCATCAGCATCAGTGCCCGGCTTTGCCGCACAGTGTTTCTAAAAAACTGCATATCCTTATACATCGTCTCGGTCAGGCCCTGCTCCTGCGCCAGATCTAACAGCGATTTGGCGTAGCGGGCGGCAACTGTAGCAACTGCCATAATCGGTTAGTTTAAGCGTGAGTTAGAGACCAGATCCGTTATGAGCTTCTCCTGCGATGTTTTGTCGCTCAGTTCTTTGCGAAGTACTTTTTCGGCAATATCGAGCGAGAGCGTAACGACCTCTTTTTTCATTTGTGCCACTAATGCCTGCCGCTCGTTCTGCATCGACTCGCGGGCCTGCTCCAGCATCCGCTGGCCTTCGGCAGCCGCTTTGTCGCGTGATTCAGCTACCATTTTGTCGGCCGTTTCTTTAGCACCCCGCAGGATGGCTTCACGTTCCGAACGGGCCTGCACCAGCAGTTTTTCGTTGTCTGCTTTTAGGGCTGTCATCTCCAGCCGTGTTTTTTCGGCCAGGTCAAGCGCACTTTGAATATTGTTTTCGCGTTCGTTCAGGCTTTCCGTAATGGGTTTCCAGGCGAAGGCGCGAAGGATCAAAAACAGGCCGAGGAAAACTATTACCTGCCAGAATAAAAGACCGAGATCGGGTGTAAGTAAGTCCATGGGTGTTAATTATGGATAAATCAATAAAGAGACTATTGTATCAATCTTTTGTTAGAGAACGTTCGCCCGTTGGCAATCCCAAACGGGCAAACGTTTTCCGGAGAATGGGTGAGCAGTGGAGCCGATGCCTAATGCAATCAGCCTGCTCAAACTCGGCGACTGCTTAGGCGGCCGTAGCGACCAGCAGACAAATAACGGCAGCGAACAGAGCCACGGCTTCGATCAGAGCCGCGATGATCAGCATGGCGGTTTGAATACGACCAGCCGCTTCCGGCTGACGGGCAATACCTTCCATGGCACTACCACCAATCCGACCAATACCTAAACCAGCACCAATAGCGGCCAGACCAGCACCAATAGCGGCACCCATAACCGAAACACTACCAGTGGCTTCTAACAGCAGAGCAAACATCATTGCGAACATAAAATTCAAACGTATTTATTAGTGAAACAAAAGATTGCTTTTTTGTGGTGTCGGTTTTGAAAAACCGACACTGTACTTCCAATGTCTGTGTCGGTTTTTCAAAACCGACACCACCGCAACTTGTTACTTTCAGTGCGTTTCCGCATCTTCATAACCGATGCCATGATCCGCTTCGTGATGATCTTCTACCGCACCGCCGATGTACATGGCCGTCAACAGCGTGAAGATGAACGCCTGCAGAAACGCGACCAGCAGTTCGATAAGATTTAGGAACAGGGTAAAAAACAGAACGACCGGGCTGATGGCAAGACTTGTTCCCATGCCACCCATGTTATTGGCCATGAAAATAAGGCCCAGCAAACTCAGGATGATGATGTGGCCCGCCGTAATGTTGGCGAACAATCGAATCATAAGCGACAGCGGCTTCATGAACACACCCACAATCTCGACCGGAATCATGATCGGAAGCAAGGCTACCGGAACACCCGTTGGCTTGAGGATGTGCATCCAGTAATGTTTGTTGCCACTGAACGTAACGATCAGAAAGGTGATAACGGCCAGTACCAGCGTCACAGTAATATTACCGGTCAGGTTAGCCGCACCCGGCAACAACCCAAGCAGGTTATTCACCAGAATAAAGAAGAACAGCGTCAGCAGATAAGGCAGATATTTCGTGTACTTCGGGCCAATACTCGGCTTGGCAATCTCATCACGCACGAACAGAATAATCGGCTCAAGAAACGATTGCAGGCCCTTTGGAGCTTTACCCTTGTTCTTAGCGTATCCGCGGCTAACAGCCGAGAAGATCAGTAACATGATAATTGCACTCAGAAACAGCGACGCTACGTTCTTGGTGATCGAGAAATCGTAGAATTTGGCTTCATCAGCACGGTGAATTTTACCGTGTTCAATTTTGTAGCCGTTGTAAGCCTGCCCGTGCGCCAGTTGTGAGGATGAAAAAACCTCTACACCCTGGTCTTGCGAATACAGAATAACGGGCAATGGAATCGTTAAACCGTGCGCCAATTCCCAGCCGTGGTCATCTTTAATGTGGTGCATAATCATGGCACCTACATCAAATTTCCCTTTTTTGGCGGGTGCCGCGCCTTCATGGTTGGCGTGTGTTTCGCCTTCATGCTCCTGTGCCTGAACACCAATGAACGAACTCAAAATGAGAGCCGTTGCCAACAGAATTTTATTAATTACCGAACGCATCATATGACGTGACAGATCGTTTTTACGAATCGCGTCGCAAGTTACGAGTAACGCCCCAAATCTCAAAGCCCGTGTAACATATATATAGTACAAGAAAGTCAAAAATGAAGGTCCGGCGTTGGTCGACATGCTGGAATAGAAAAAAGCCAACAAAGGCCAGCCCCAGTATCAGTCGGGCAACCGTTGCGGCCATATAAAGAGGAATAAATCGTTCCTGATTATCCTGTAGACCAGTTTCTACCAGTCGATGGGTCAGAAAGGATACACTGGCAAAAAAGAGTACCTGAATTGTCCAATTGGGGTGTATCCAGGGGGAGGCAAAATATTGTTTGGCTACGAAAAGTACAATTGCTACTGTGATGCTAAATAGGAATGTTCGGATCATCTGGTGTTAAAGTTCACGGATTACCGTTTTACGACAGTCTGTTATCGCGATGAGTCGTCAGACGAACGATAGAAGCTGATCTACCTTTTCGTCAGTTGGCGAATAAATAAATACAGGGATGCGCCAATAGCTGTTAACGACAGGATAATTGTCCAGACGGGCCGCTGGTTACTTTGCCAGGCATCCAGTTTCATACCCGCCCAAACGCCCAGCCCGATGGTGCCCAGCATTTGAAAGGCAATACCGCTAAACTGGACGAAAGAGGTCGTTTTTTCAGTTGCCTTTTTGAGCGGAACATTGTCCCGAACTGGCTTATTTCGTTCATTTTCATTCGCCTGATCGGGGTCGTCTTCCATCGAATTAGGAGTTGTCATGGTATATGCCGTGCAAAATTCGTTAATTTGAACTAAGGTTCCATATTACCAAACCACCCGGAAACGTTTATTACCTGAGTGACCACGAGTTTTTCCCGAATGTCCCGCTATTTTAGTTCTCCCCTATTTCTGTTCCTAACGGTCTTTTCTTTACTGACCGGCGGACTGGTATCGTGTTCGCAGTATAGCGGCCGACCTATCAGCAAAGGCTATCACAACCTTACAGCGCATTATAATGCCTATGTGATTGCCCGCGATCAGATCAATCAGGCTGAACAGGAGTTGTTTCGGACCAGACAGGAAAATTATAACCAGTTGCTCCCCATCCTTTTACCGGTCGATTCGATGCTCGTTCAGTCGGTGAAGCCACAATTAGACGATGCTATCAAAAAAGCCTCGCTTATTCCCGAACGCCACCAGAACAGCAAATGGCTCGACAATGCGTACATTCTGATCGGTCGGGCGAGGCTGCTGAAACAGGATTTACCCAATGCCATCGAGGTGTTTAAGTACGTGAATACAAAGGGCACAAATGATGACGACAAGCATACGGCTTTGGTTGGTCTGATGCGGGCCTATGTGGAAGCCAATGATTATACGAACGCGCTCAACGTAGCAGAATACCTTAGAAATCAGCCACTTAACAAAGATAATACCCGAGACTTTTACTTAACAAAAGCGTATTTGCACGAACGGCAAGGCGAATATGCTACCGCTGCCGGTATTCTGGATGCAACGTTTCCGATTCTGAAAAATGGTGAGGCAACCGCCCGGCTTCATCTTATTGCGGGGCAACTGTACGATTTGCTTGGGCAACCTGCCAAAGCCGTCGATCATTACCGCCGGGTGCTGACCTCACGCCCGACCTACGACCAGTCGTTTTATGCAAATCTGTACGCTATCCAAAGTAACGGTCTGACGGGTGATCAGAAGCGGATAGCACAGTCGGCAGAAACGTTTGAAAAGTTGCTGAATGACCGGAAAAACGCTGACCTGAAAGATAAGGTATACTTCACGATGGGGTTGCTCGAAGCCCGTAGCGGACGTATCGACAAGGCGATTTCGTTCTATAGCCAGTCGATTCAGGCGGCAGGGACCAACACAACGCAGGTGCCGTACACGTACTTAGAAATCGGAAAGTTGTATTTTGAGAAAAAGGCCGACTACGCCCAAGCTAAAGTGTATTACGATAGTGCGCTGGCTCTGCTTCCACAACAATCGCCTGATTATGCTGCCCTGCTGATTCGCAAAAGAACGCTCGATGAGTTTGTCCGGTATAAAACCATCATTCGTACGGACGATAGCCTGTTAACACTGGCAAAACTGGACCCTGCCGCGCTCGACAAAGTACTGGAAAACACCCTCACGCAACGGGAGAAACAGGATAAAGAACAGGCCGCACTGGCGCAGCAAATTGTGGAGCGGGCGACCGGCGGCAACATCAACTCCGTGCCGGGAGCGACAAACTCCGATTTGCAACCCGCTGAACGATGGGTGCTGTACAACCCCGTTGCTTTAAGTCAGGGCAGGCAGGAATTTTCGGTACGCTGGGGAAACCGGACGCTCGAAGATAACTGGCGACGTAGCAACAAAGAAGCATCGGTTGCCATAGCTGCCATAAATAGCCCGTTAAATGGACAGTCGCCCGCTAACTCGGTGAATCCAAATGTACCTTTGCAACCATCCGATGCAGCGGGCGCGCCTGTTTCATTAGCTGGACCGGCGGCTGGACGGAAAGGGCAGAAAGATGCGATGATAGCAACAATTCCGTTTACAAAAGAAGCGCAGGCCGTTGCCAATCAACGTATTGAGAATGCACTGTATAAATTAGGCAAACTATATAAATTTGAACTCAATCAGCCTGCCGACGCCATTCCAACATTTGAGCAGTTACTGACGCGGTATCCGAACACGATCCAGAAACCGGAAATATACTATCTGCTTCATCTGTCGAACGAGCAGATTGGCAAAGCATCGGGATGGAAAGATAAATTATTGGCCGAGTACCCGAATACGTCCTACGCCCGACTAACCGGGCGGGTAGCCCAAACGGGCGACACGGAAGCACAGGCGCAAAAAACATACACGGCGATTTATGAACTCTATAAAGCGAACAATTCGGCTGAAGCTCTGGCCCGCACGGAAAGTGCATTAGGTAGTTTCTCCGGAACTCAGTTAGAAGATAAACTGGCGTTGCTACGGGTTATTCTGGTCGGGAAAGTAAAAAATGTGGACGCTTATCGTCAGGCATTGACCGAATTTATGCGCGATTATCCCGCCAGTCAATTGCTGCCTAACGTAAAAGAAATGATGGCTGCTGCCGAACGACTAACGGCTAAACAAAAGTGATTTTTACAGGTCTAAATCAAGAGCTGTAATTCAAAAACTACACCCATAAAAATGGTTGACTTTGCTACCGGCGCATACCGGAACGTAATCCGAAATATCTGGCGTTACTCGCTGATTGGCATCGTGCTGCTGATCTTATACGTACTGGCCGTCAGTTACAATTTCCTGTGGCTCTTTGGCGGTATGCCGAGTTTAAAAGCCCTCGAAAATCCAAAAAGCGAGGAGGCTTCTGAAGTGTACACTGCCGACAATCAGTTGCTGGGCAAATACTACGTCGAGAACCGCACACCGATTGAAATTTCGCAGGTGTCGCCCAACGTTACGTCGGCCCTGCTGGCAACGGAAGATGCGCGTTTTATCAAGCATTCCGGCATTGACCCCCGCTCGCTGTTTCGGGCTGTGAGTGGATTTGTGACATTTAAAGACGCGTCGAGTTCAGGTGGTGGTAGTACGCTTACGCAGCAAACGGCGAAAAACCTGTTCGATACACGACGCGAAGAACTGCGCGGTGCGTTGGGTAACATTCCAATTGTTGGGTTGATTATTGCCAAAACCAAAGAGTGGATTCTGGCCGTCCGTTTAGAGCGAAATTATACAAAGCAGGAGGTCATGATGATGTACCTCAATACAGTTTCATTTGGCAATAATACGTACGGCATTAAAACAGCGGCCAAAACGTATTTCGGCAAAGAACCCTGGAACCTGAATGTTGAAGAAGCGGCACTGTTGGTAGGCATGCTCAAAAACCCGACCTTTTACAACCCGCGCTTATTTGAAGAACGTACCAGAGATCGTCGGAATGTGGTACTGGGGCAGATGAAGAAGTACAAATTTTTGACTCAGGAGCAGTTTTATGTGTACAAGAATAAGCCGCTCAAATTAGACTTCAGCATCGAGAACCAGAATACGGGTATGGCCGCCTATTTCCGGTCGGTCATCCGCGACGATATTAAACGCTGGATTAAACAATATAACGACGAAAATCCCGGTGCCGATCTGGATCTCTATACCAGCGGTTTAAAGATTTATACAACCATCGACTCACGTATGCAGGCCTACGCTGAGGAAGCGGTTATGACCAATATGCGCGACCAGCAGAAGAAATTTTACGAACACTGGCGCGGGCGAAACCCGTGGGTAAAGAAAGACCCTCGAACGAAGAAATACGTAGAGATTCCGGGTTTTATTGAAGCGGGTGCCCGCCGGACAACCCGTTACAAACAACTGAAAGCCGCTTATGGTAATGACGAAAAATCCCTCTGGGAGGCTATGCGTAAGCCCGTCAAGATGAAGGTTTTTGTGTACGGTGGCAAGCGCAATGAGAAAGACACGACCATGAGTCCGCTGGATTCAATACGGTATTACAAACGGTTGCTGAACACCGGCTTTATGTCGATGGACCCGCGCTATGGGTACGTGAAAGCATGGGTTGGCGGTGTGAATTTCAGGCATATAAAATTCGACCACGTTCGCCAGAGCCGACGCCAGCCGGGGTCAACGTTCAAGCCATTCGTCTATCTGACCGCTATGGATCAGGGTTTTGTGACGCCCTGTAGCCACATCACCGACCGACCGACCGTATTTGCTCATGGTGAGGATAATAACAACGGGCCTGCCTGGATGCCAAAAAACTCGACTGGTCGCTATAGCGGTCAGAGCCTGTCATTACGTGAAGCGTTGGGGCAATCAATCAACACAGTTAGTGCTCAGTTGATTAAGAAAACGCGTGCTGGTGCCGTTATCAAGTACGCTAATGACATGGGCATTGAAAGCAAAGACCTGCCTAACAATCCAACCCTTTGTCTCGGCACCGGCGACGTATCGGTTTACGAAATGGTTGCTGCCTACTGTGCCTTTGCCAATGGCGGTACGCGTGTTCGACCAATGATGCTCATCCGTATTACGGATAAAAATGGCAACGTATTGAAGAACTTCACGCCCGATGCCAAACAGGTTATCAGCGCGAACCGGGCCTATGAAATGCTGCATCTGATGCGTGGAGCGGTTGAAGAACCCAATGGTACTGCCCAGCGGCTGCGAACACAATACAAACTACTGGAGGGTGGAAATGAGATTGCGGCTAAAACCGGAACGACCTCCAACTATTCGGATGCCTGGTTTATGGGCATGACTCAGCACCTCGTTTCAGGCTTGTGGGTTGGTGGTGACGATCGGTCTATTCACTTTCGCACCATCGAGTTAGGGCAGGGCGGTCGGCAAGCCATGCCTGCGTGGGCTATGTATATGCAGAAAATATACAAAGACCCGACCCTGACGCAGTACCGCCCGGAACCCTTCCGTAAACCAAATAACTTCAAAATCGATTGTGGCGGCTACCACATAGACTCCTCCCAGCGGTATATTCCGCCGAAAGTAGTGCCGGAAGACGAGGAAGAGATTTTGCAGTAACAAAATTGGGCCAGCCTTTAAACTGGCCTTTTTTATTGGACTTGCGCTGAAGGTTTTAGACAGGATTCCAGAATTGGCAGGATTTTAAAGTTTTTACCTGCCAATTCTGGAATCCTGTCTGAAAGGCTTTTGAGAATACTCATTCTGTAGAAAAACGAAGAGCAACCTTTCGGATAGATCACGTGTTAATATAAAGCCCCAACCCTCTAAACGGGCATTTATGGCTGAATTCGACTACAAAAAAGAACTCGCTAAAGTACCCCACGAGCCGGGCGTTTACCGGTATTTCGACCTCACGGGTGAAGTAATTTACGTTGGGAAAGCCAAAGACCTGAAAAATCGGGTTGGCAGCTATTTTACCAACTCAAAAGGGCACGACCGAAAAACAATTCGGCTGGTAACCCAGATTCGGAAGATTGAGTTTACCATCGTACATACCGAATTTGATGCGTTACTCCTTGAGAATCAACTCATCAAACGGTATCAGCCCAAGTTTAATATTCTCCTGCGCGACGACAAAACGTATCCTTTCGTTTGTGTGACGAATGAGCATTTCCCGCGCGTGATAACCACCCGACGTATCGACCGGAAGCAGGGCACGTTTTATGGCCCGTTTGCCAATCTAAAACCGATGTACACGGTACTGGATATGTTCAGCCAGTTGTTCACCATTCGTACCTGTAATTACAATCTCGCACCTGAGAACATTGAAGCGGGGAAGTACAAAGTTTGTCTGGAGTACCACATTGGCAATTGCAAAGGCCCCTGCGAAGGCAAACAAGCTGAAAGAGATTATAACAGTGACGTTGAGCAGATTCATCATATTCTGAAAGGAAACCTGAAACCGGCGCAGGATTATTTCAAAAACCGAATGGTTGACGCTGCCAATGAGTTAGCATTCGAGCAGGCTCAGAAATACAAAGATAAAATGGATGTACTCCAGCGGTTTCAAAGCAAATCGACGGTTGTCAATCCAAAAATTGCTGATGCCGATGTTTTCTCAATCGCGTCGGATGAGACGGCCGCTTACATCAATTTTATGAAGGTGGTCAACGGTACCATTGTTCAGGCACATACGGTAGAAATCAAGAAGAAACTTGATGAAACTGACCCGGATTTGCTGTCCATGATGATTATCGAATTTCGGGAACAATACGGTAGTCAGGCAAAGGAAATTATCTCGAACATACCGCTCGACGTCGATCTGAAAGCCGAAGTGACTGTACCGCAGATTGGCGATAAGAAGAAGTTGCTGGATATGTCACTGAAAAATGTGCTGTATTTCCGTCGCGAACGGCAGGAACGCGCTGCTGCTGAAGCAACGGCCAATGCCAGCAAAAAAGACCGTGTGCTGATTCGGTTGAAGCAGGATTTACAATTGAAAGCGATTCCCAATCGCATCGAGTGCTTCGATAACTCGAATATTCAAGGCACCAACCCTGTCTCGGCAATGGTTTGTTTCATTGGCGGCAAACCGGCTAACAAAGAATATCGCCATTTTTCTATCCAAACCGTTATAGGTCCAAATGACTTTGCCAGTATGTATGAGGTCGTTACGCGCCGATATACCCGCGTGCTAACTGAGGGAATCGACATGCCTGACCTGATTGTCATTGACGGCGGCAAAGGCCAGCTTAGCGCGGCTTGCGATGCGTTGAAAGCACTGGATCTGTACGGTAAAGTACCCATTATCGGTATCGCAAAACGGTTGGAAGAAATCTATTTCCCGGAGGATAATTTGCCATTGTACATTGACAAAAAATCGGAGTCGCTCAAACTCATTCAACGTATCCGTGATGAAGCGCACCGGTTCGCCATTACGTATCACCGCGACAAACGCAGCCGAAACAGCCTGACTAGCGAGCTGGAAAATGTGGAAGGAATTGGCAAAAAAACGGCGGCTAAACTACTCAAACATTTCAAAGGTGTAACTAAAATCCGCGATGCCAACTTTGACGAAATAGCCGAGGTGGTTGGTAAAGATCGGGCGGACAAGTTGAAGAAATATTTCGAGACGATTGAGAACGCATAAAAAAGTAAAGCGGCTGTGAAGCCGCTTACTCATATACCCATAAAAAAAGCGGCTGGGAGGCCGCTTTTTTTATTTTTAATATTCCCAGAGACCGTGCTCGGTTTCCATCAATTCGTATTCCAGTTGATACGATTTCAGCAAACCTTCACGGTCGCCATACATACCCACTAAATCTGTATCACCGGGATTGGATACTTTCGTAATCCGACCGTAGAACAAACGCAGGTCGAAGGCATCGGCCAGATTTTTGTGCTGAGCCTGATTTTGTGGGTTATACCAGATGAATTTTTTAGGATCGCTACGAAACAGCTTGTCCAAATCTTTATACTTGAACGATGCGATAGGTTTCTCGTAACCCGCCTGGTTCTTATCGGCTGGTAACAGAAGTGTTACTGTCTGGATGTCGTAGTATAGACGCGAACGCTTACGATCGAACACCCAGTCTTCCTTCACTTCAAGAATATTCAACTCTTTCGCAAAATATTCATCACCCGTGAAGGCAGGTGCGGCTGCTACGGCTACCGTATCTTTTTTCTCTTCAACAAGCGGTTGAACAACTTTACCTTTCTTGCCTTTTGCATTTTTGGCTACAGTCGCTTTTTTCTTAGGTGCTCCCCAACCATCATCGGCAGGTTGCGTAGCCGCTTTTTTGGGTGCTCCCCAACCATCGTCAGCGGGTTTTTTCTTGGCATCCGTTTTGGGAGCATCCCAACCGTCGCTTTTTGCATCTTCAGTAAAACCAGCGGCTTTTTCCTCCTCCGACAAGCCTCCACCCGTGTTGGGTATCAGCATGTTTTCGTGGAATTTTGCGGCTGTGATTTTAGTCGTACACGAGTCGTTCGCGTACGCGTCGATCAACCCCGCTTTTACGGCTTCAATCAGGTATTTCGAAATCTCATTATTTTTAGAGAACATCGACTGATTTTGTTTCTCTTTTAGGTCTATACGACGCCAAAGAGACTTTTTCATCATGATATCGTTCTCATTGATACCCCGAACCGAGTTCGGGTTGGTACCGTTATTTGCTTTCTCCTGAGCCAATACCTCCCCTCCTGCCAAAGCCATTGTGGCTACGGCCAGCAGACCAGCAAATCGTATCGTTCTATTTTGTGTCATGGCTACTATTTGTTGTCAATTCAGTAAGTTAACGGCCAAAAAACCGCTTTAGTACATCAATAGAGCGAAACCTGTTGAAGTGGGTTGCCCATAGGAACGTCGCTAATCTCTCCCCGGAAGTTCTGACGTTGCACGCCTTCAACCTGGATAACCAATCGGTCACCTGGTTGTGCTTCAGCCGCTAAAGCAGCAATAGAGCCACCACCCGGACCTACCGAGACAAAAGTTACTCTTTTTACTCCGCGTACCAGGGAGACAGTTGCCCCGGTTGTACGAAACCTGGCATCATCCGGCGAGAAAGTCGCAAAACTTGGGTCAGGAACAGCTTGAATTTTCACACTACGTGCTGACGATACAGGTACGCCACGTGGGTCATTAGCTGGCGTTCCGCCAACAGAAATCTGCAAAGTTGGACGTGGTACTTTACTAACTTTAAATGACTCGGTACCCAGTAAACTTCCTGAGTTACTAATGTTTAGCGATACAGTAGCCGAGTTGGGAACAACTGTTATTTTGCCTTTTTCACCCGACGAAATAACTGCCGCACCATTTGCCGAAATATTCGGATTCCATAACGCTCCCAACTGCGGACTTTGAATACTTAGTTTATTCGCACAGCCCAGATATAAAGGCGGTAGGGTTCCGGTTTCAATTTGGTACGAGGGCTTGGCAACAAAATATTCCTGATTAAACGAGACTACTTTGTTTTGGCCATTTGGCTGCATGTAGGAGATCGAACCATTCAGTGTCCGGCGGGCCAGACCGTTTTTGTCATAAGCTCCACCCTGCGCTGTAAACTCGATAAGTCCCTGTCCATCCTGTACCCGAACTGCGCCACCATTTAAGCTCATCCGTGGCTGAATACCTGACGACGAGGCAGCCAGAAACATCTGGCCTTTGAATTTCGTACCGGCTACGACCACTTTCGATTCCATGCTGAGCATCGCCAGAATTTTATCGAATTTAACATCTTGAGCACCAACTTTGCTGGCTAATACGTCAAGAACTTCACCTTCAATCCGGCGAACGTCGGTCTGGCGCTGACTAAGCACAGCCAAGGCTGCCGGAACAGGCGTTTGAGCAAAATTAAGTTCGCCAAAATCTTTCGTCCGTTGTTCTGGAGAGCGATTTGTAACGGGGTCATCTTTGCCATCGAGCGCAAGAGAAGCAAATTTGGACGGTGAGTACTTCGACAAAACAGCGAGGTAATCGTCTAATTTTTTCTTAAGCGTATAGGCTTCACCATTATGGTTGCCACCTACCATTATCTGAGCGACTTTTTCTTCTTCACTCAAATTTTTAATCGCTCCTGCTTCGTCGATACCACCACCGGCTTCGGCAATGATACGTTGTTTAAGCCGATCCATCTCGCCGATCACATCAGACGTTTGTTTTCTAACGTCTTCAGCCTGTTTAACGATGGCCAAGTCATTTGCCCGGTTGCCGGACTTTTCGACCGTAGCCCGGATGTTGTCAATTGTTGACTGGTTAACTTTATTGGCGGCCCCGGTGGATTGCTCCAAACTGTTATTCAACAGGACGAATTTCTCCAGAATGGCCGAAGTTACCTGCAAAGCGAGTAACGCGGTCAATACCAGATACATCATCCCGATCATCTTCTGACGGGGTGTTTCTTTTGTGCCTGCCATGAACTATGGTAGTATTTAAAAAGGAGTTGTAGAGTTATGAAGTTGCAGCGTTATAAAGTTATAGCATGACTGTTCGGGAGTAACCCTAAACTATGTAACCCTACAACTTTACAACTCTATAACCAATTTAGTTGCCGCGCATAGCGGTTAGCATGCTACCGTAAACCCCATTGAGAGAGGCTAAATTACCGGTTAATTTGGCCAGTTCATTTTTGAACTGCTGTGTATCACGGCTGGCGTCGCTCATGTTTTCCATAGCTGCTGTCAGGCTGCCATAGAATGCATTCATCGCTTTCAGGTGCTTATTTGTATCCTGTAATTCCAGTTCGTAAACAGCGTTCAGAGCACCCATATTCTTAGTTACTTTCTGAAACTGATCGCGATAATCTTTCGTATCGGTCGTTGCATCAGCCATTGAATTCATGGCGGTAATGGCTGTACCGTATGACTTATTCATCTCACCAATTGAACTCGATGCCGATTTCACATTACGAGCGTAATCATTGGTAGCAACCGTTGCGTCGGTCAGATCCGTAAGCTTGGATACGGTGTCATTCAAATTGCGGAAACCGGAACCTAAACGTTCAAACACATCCGGTGTCACTTTGGCCTGGGCCAGCATCTGGTCCATATTACTTGTCAGGCCGTTAGCTTGTGGAGTTGGTTTACGAGCCTCGCCTTTATAGTCGTCCGCCAGTTCAGGATAAACCCGCTCCCAGGAATAATCAGCACCCGAAGAAACCGGAAAGAGAAAACTTTGAATAGCATATAGACCGAAAATAACGGCTTCGACAATAAGGCCGACCGTTAAGAGCCAGCTTAGTGACGATATATGTTGAATTTTTGCCATAGCCCCCAGTACAACGACGGCGGCACCGGCACTATAAATGGTTGGTACTAAACGATCCCAAATGAAGTTTGTGGACTTTGCTGCTGCCATGATAAGCGATTGTTGATTGGAATAGGTAATTGATTTTGTTATGCTTTTTTGGCCGATGCTTTTTTGCTGCTCTTGACCTTATTGCTGCCACCACCAACACGACCTGATGCGGTACGGCCTTCGAGATTATCCATTACGCAACGGAAACCAATGTAAGAGCGCTTCTGATCTTCGTATTCATAATAACGCGTACCTGTTTCAAGGTAGTAGGCAATGTCTTTCCACGAACCGCCACGCACCACTTTACGCGGTTCATCGGCGTTTTGGTTATCAGGGTTCATGTCCCACACAATGGCGTTGGTATTATCAGCGTAGGCATCGCGGCACCACTCTGCTACGTTACCGGCCATATTGTACAACCCATATTCGTTCGGATTATAAGCCGTTGCAGGCGCGGTATATGGGTAGCCATCCGCATCGAAATTGCCCCGCTGAGGTTTGAAGTTGGCCAGGTAGCAGCCTTTACCGTTTGCTACGTAAGGATTTCCCCACGGATATTTAGCTCCGCTTTTTCCACCCCGTGCTGCCCATTCCCACTCAGCCTCCGACGGAAGCCGGAAACCGAACGAACGATAACCACCACCATCTTTCGTTCTGAATTCGTCGAGGGTGTTCGTACGCCACTTACAAAAGTGTTTGGCGGCTGCCCAGCTTACGCCTACTACCGGATACGTATCGAAGGCAGGGTGTGCATAATAGTGCTCCAGCATCGGGTCACCATTGTGGTAGGTAAAATCATTTTTCCAAACGGCTGTGTCGGGATAAAATTTAGACATGATCTCCTCTTCACCCAGCGTCGAAACGGAGTCTGCCAACAGTGCATTGACATACTGCCGATACTCATGGTTCGAGATCTCAGCATCGTCCATATAAAATGAACTAATCGTCACCTGACGGTTCATGTTGATTTGAGTAGCCGCTACGTCTTCATCGGCCTGTCCCATAATAAATGAACCCGACGGCACCAGAACCATTCCAAAGGGGGTCGGTTGTTTCCAGCCTTTACGCCCGGTGGCTGTAATTTCCCCGTTCGTAACGCCTACTTCGCCACCTTTGCCACTTTTGCCGCCAAATTTTGACTTAAGAAAGCCGCAACCTTGCAAGAGCAGTAATACTGCCGCGCCCATCACTACCCGGGTTGCATTGACTGTTAACCAGTTATACTTCATCATTGTCGAACTTTTCTTCTTCTTGTGCGAGACCAGACTAAAAACGAAAATCTGTTTGGTTATTGTATGTAAAATTCAGCTTCAGCGTATTTTCTCTCTGTACATTTTAAAAGCGTTTGCTGTCAAACAGGGTTTGAGCCGTCAAATAAGCCCATTCCCTCAAAAATAGCATACCCGTTGCAAACTGCCTAACAAGAATATTGCCAAAAAAAATAATTAAATCGAAATACACTCAAAAATTGAGCAACTCCATAATCTATCAATACCGGAAACGCGGAGTTCTAATAATTGGCTTTTTACGAACATCAGGAACGGGCCATGCGTAGGACAGCAGAATTTCGTGCGATGTCGGACTTTTTATTTGTGTTCCTCCAGTTGTAATGTCCAATGCATAACCCACCCGCAACGCATTGTTGCGCATCAGATTGATACCGGCAGTAGCCATCAGTGCGTCTTTAAACCGATACCCGACACCACCCCAGATGCGATTGTCATACGTAGCCAGCAGGTTGACTGTTGCCAACGATCCCGGAAGGCCTTCTACCGTACTGTACTGTATCAATACAGACGGCTGTACATCAATATTGTAACCAATGCCCAGTCGGTAGCCTGCCGTCAAATACACTTTGCTATTTGCCTGCTCTGTCGAACGATCGGCTACATAACTGTATTTGGCCTGATTCAGGTGTGTTGTACTCACTCCCAGCCAGTAGTCGGTTGTGTTATAGTACACGCCTATACCAACGTCAGGTTTGAACTGATTGATACGTCCGCTCGGCAGTAACGGATCGCCGGGGTCACCTGGTCGGAACTGATCAAAATCCAACCCTTTATTGAACATACCTGCCTGCACACCCAAGGCCAGCGTTCCGTTTTTTAACGCCATCCGATAGGCATAGGATACTTGCACAGCCTGATTAATCGACGGGCCGTATTTATCATTAAGTAGATAAATACCAATGCCACTTTTAATCTTGGCCAATGGCATATTAAGCGACAAAACCTGGGTACTTTGTCCGGCACCCCCATCACCAGTACCTATGGTCTGATAACCTAAGTATTGCGATCTGTGGGTAATCTGCACACGTGATACGCCCTCCGACCCGGCAGCGGCCGGATTGTAATAGAGCGGGTTGTACATATACAGACTAAGTTGTGGGTCCTGCTGAGCAAAGGCGGTTGGGGCCACAATCGTCAGCAGCAACAAAGCAAAAACGTAAAGTGTGCGAATCATACGACCTGACCAAAATTCAGAACGGCTGTTGACGAATGTATCAGTGTTCCGGTAAACAATACCACAGTTTACAATTAAACGCCTGTAAGTGCAAATTATTGGCCCTTTTAAAAGCCTGAATGCCGGAAAAGAGTGTATAAACCCGGTCCCGGCATTCTACTTTCGTATAATGGCTGTCATTTACTGATTATTAGCCTTTTTCAGATACAGTTCCAACGCACCTGTCATTGACGGTGCGTTCGGTAGTGGGGCCTCGATATCGAGCGTTAAACCAGCCTCGATGATGGCTTTGGCCGTTGTTGGGCCGAATGCGGCCATACGTGTGCCGTTCTGGTTGAAGTCCGGGAAATTGCTCATCAGTGAACTCACCCCCGATGGGCTGAAAAACGCAATAATATCGTAACTCTGAATATCCAGGTCCGACAGGTCGGTCGGTACTGTGTCGTACATCACGGCCTCCGTAAAATGAAGGCTACTAGTATCCATGAACTCAGGAATATCGTTTCGCCGAATGTTAGAGCACGGAAAAAGAAATTTTTCGTTTTTGTGCTTTTTAATCAGGTCGAAGAGTTCAGCAGCAGTTTTGGTTCCGTTAAAGATTTTACGCTTCCGAATGACGATGTACTTCTGCAAATAGTTGGCTGTCTGCTCTGAAATACAGAAATATTTCATGTCGGACGGCACTTCAACACGGCCCTCCTGGCAAATCCGAAAAAAGTGATCAATAGCATTCCGGCTGGTGAAGATTATGGCCGTATGCGACAGAATGTTGATTTTTTGACGCCGGAAATCCTTGAACGACTCGCCCTGAATCTGGATAAAGGGCCGAAAATCGATCTGTAGATTATACTTGCTAACTAAATCAAAATACGGAGATTTTTCGTCGGCGGGTCGGGACTGGGTCACTAATAGCCGGTTTACTTTCGTGAGCCGGTCCTGTGTGGATTGCATGCTGGTCTCGTTCATTGAATCTTTACTCGGTTCCATAGCCAATCTCAATTTTCGATGCTCAACGGGGCATTATTCATTGATAACGGCTGACTTATCATTAATCATTCATCATTATAATGCAAAACGCAAACCAATGATGAGCGGAATCAATTCAACAATACAAAGGTACGAAAATAAATAAAGATTCTTGATAGATTCCAGACTACGTATTACTACATATAACAGGCCTAATCTCGCTACATAAAACGCCGTTAGCGGTATCAACAGTACATTTGGTGACCACAATACGGTGGGCGTATTATAAGCGGCAACCGTCAGTAACAGCCCTAAAACGGTGAAGAATACCAACGATGCCTGAATAACTTTGAAGTAGTGGACATAAATAATATCCTGCAACTTATACAACCCGCCGATCACCTCCAGCAGCACATATTTTCCGATCAGGCTTAAAAAGGCCACTCCGCTCACCAGAAAAAACTCACCAATCAACCAGCCTACCTGCTGTTCGCCAATAAGAAGGGTCCGCGAGGCAAATACGTCGAGGTTGCGGCTTTGCACGAATATGATCAGATAACCAATAACAAAACTCAGGTTGAGCGTAAACAGAGTATTTGTGCTGCTCAGTGGCCTGTTTATCAGGAATGATTCCTCCTGTGACCGCAGGGACAACAAATCGCGCAGGCTGTAAAACCGCTGAAAAGCGCGGTGATAAAACGTAAATAGAAAAGCATGGGTTGCCAGCAGAAACAGTAAGGCCAAGCTTAGAAAATTGCCGTAAATTGTTTGGGGGCGGGGACGAACACTTAGATTATCGTCACGCAGGATAACTTGCTTCTGCGTGGCCGACTTTGGGTACCCAGTGAATACTTGCTTGTCGTCGAGTCCGGCAGCACCGTAGAGAGTCAGGAAAATCTCTGGCTGTCGATATGCCCGATATAAACTATCAATACTCAGAACGTGCCAGCTTCCGGCGCGTAATTTGCGTTTGAGGGCCGCATTGATGAACAGGTAGCCATCCTGCCGGGTCGAAACCAATAAGCTGTAATGACGATTACTCTCGAGGTCAATGTAGGCACTTAAGGCCGTTTGATCGGCGTGCTGCTCAATAATGTACGGAATGTACGTTTTAGCCGCTTCGTCATACACCTGAAAGTCATCGCGAAAATCGTGGATTGGGTAATAGCGATTCTCCGGTCCAATGCCGTTGGTTCGGGGTTGGGCACTGGCAGAAAAGACGAAGAGCGAAAGAGCGAAAGAGCGAAAGAGCGCGCTGAGACCGAAACTCCACCTCAATATTTTCACCGCCAGGCGGCCCGGTCTTTCGCTCTTTCGCTCTTTCACTCTTTAATTCTTTCCTAACGCCTTAAGCATAGTG
The DNA here is from genome assembly GCA_031425355.1 of Spirosoma sp. Classification (GTDB taxonomy): domain Bacteria; phylum Bacteroidota; class Bacteroidia; order Cytophagales; family Spirosomataceae; genus Spirosoma. The sequence continues at coordinate 62,398 of JANPJE010000290.1, forward strand.
TCGCCAATGAGCGCGGGCGACTCGACAACGTGAATGCCACACTCGCGCATGATCGCCATTTTAGCGGCTGCGGTATCGTCAGCACCGCCAACAATGGCACCGGCATGACCCATCCGGCGGCCTTTTGGGGCTGTCTGACCAGCAATGAAACCGACAACAGGTTTTCGGTTTCCATCGGCTTTAATCCAGCGGGCGGCTTCGGCTTCCATGCCGCCACCAATCTCACCGATCATAACGATAGCCTCTGTTTCGGGATCGTTCATCAGCAACTCAACAGCCTGTTTGGTGGTTGTGCCGATGATTGGGTCGCCCCCGATACCGATAGCTGTTGATTGCCCTAAACCAGCCTTAGTCAGTTGGTCAACAGCTTCGTATGTCAACGTACCGGATTTGGAAACAATACCGACGGTGCCTTTCTTGAAAATGAATCCTGGCATAATACCGACTTTACACACCTCCGCCGTCATAACACCCGGGCAGTTTGGACCGATCAGCCGTACGTCTTTATCGTTCAGGTAGTTTTTCACGGCTACCATATCTTCCGTCGGAATGCCTTCGGTAATGCAGATGATGACCTGAATACCAGCCTGGGCGGCCTCCATTATAGCATCGGCGGCAAAAGCAGGCGGCACAAAAATGATGGAAACATTGGCGCCAGCCTCATCAACGGCTTGCTGAACGGTGTTGAATACAGGCCGGTCGAGATGGGTTTGCCCCCCTTTGCCGGGTGTAACACCTCCAACTACGTTGGTGCCATATTCAATCATCTGTTGGGCATGGAAACTGCCTTCCGAGCCAGTAAAGCCCTGGACAATAACTTTGGAGTCCTTGTTAACTAAAACACTCATGACGGTTTATGGAATCTGTTGGCGATGCTTTTTTTTACCGGAAAGACGAGCAGGTGCCTGATAAAAGATGGTGATAATACGGTCTTTTCCGGCTGCTCACTCCCCTTTCTTCGTGTAAAAAGTTGGGCAAAAGTAGCCGAAACTTCGTAAATTACGTGATGATTTTTTCGCACATCCTTTCCGGCTCTATTCTGGCCGGAGCGGGCGTCGGAGTGTTCTGGCACTTTTTCGGCCGCATTTCCCTGTTTAACCGCCTGTTATGGGGATTTTATCTGTTAACGACCTCGCTGGCAGCTCTGATTGGTGTTCTCCATTTTGCCGGAAATGAATCACTCCAGTCCCTTCACCGCTCCATTATTGTGCTGTCCAATACGCTGGGTGTAGTGTGCGTAGTTACAGCGGTATATGCCCTTCTGAACCAGCGAACGCTTTCGCTCATCACCTTCGTTTCTGCCATGATATTTGGTTTGTTTCTGTTCATTAGTTTACTGGTGCCTACCGTACGTGTGTTCACGCCAATCGTGCCATCAATGGGGATTCTGGTGCTGATGCTACTGGCTGTCTTTGCCCTTCTGCAACGTAACAAACGGGGCCTCTGGGTCGTGCTGGCTGCTATGATGATGGGACTGGCGACTAAAGCCGATTCGTTCAACAGCCTGATGCATCCTACCGATTTTTATCACTACGCGACTACACTCGCGCTGTGGTTTTTCGGTAAAGCGTCCGATTGGCGCGTAGGAGTCAGGTAAAAGACAAATGAGTGCCTAACAAAATTGGCAATCTGGTTAACCATTTCTTTCACAAACCAGTTTACCCATTCACTTATTTTGCCAATTACCAAGACTCAACGAACGTGAATGTTTCCGAATTAATCCAGGACCCAATCGAGGCAGCGCGGGCAGCCCGACTGGTTTATGTAAATGACACAATACCCGGCATCCGTCGTCAGGGCACCCAGAATCAGTTTCGTTACGTCGACCAGCGCGGCAATGAATTAGGCGATCCTGACACGCTGGCCCGCATTCGCAGCATGGCTTTACCACCTGCCTGGGAAAACGTCTGGATTAGTCCCAAACCGGACAGCCATCTGCAGGCAACGGGCATCGACACTAAAAATCGCAAGCAATACCGTTACCACGCCCGATGGAACGCTATTCGCAGTCAAACGAAATTCTTTCGGATGGTGGCCTTCGGTCAGGCTCTGCCCCTGCTTCGGGCGCGGTTAGCCAACGATCTCAAAACCACCGATCTTACCCGTGAGAAAGTGATTGCTATTGCGCTGAGCGTGATGGAGCAAACGCTCATTCGGGTCGGTAACGCGGCTTACGAAAAAGAATATGGGTCCTACGGCCTGACGACGCTGAAAGACCGGCATGTTAAGCTGGAGGGTAGCGAGGTTCGGTTCAGCTTTAAAGGTAAAAAAGGAATTTACCACGACATCACGCTTCACGACCGGCGATTATCCCGGTTAGTAAAAGCCTGTCGCGATATTCCGGGTAAAGAATTATTTCAATATCTGGACTCAAACGGTGACCGTCGCCCCATCGACTCGGGCATGGTAAACGACTACCTGCGGGAAACAATGGGTGAGGACTTCTCGGCGAAAGATTTTCGCACCTGGGCCGGTACGGTTAACGCGCTGCGGCTTCTGGCCGACCTGGAGCCTTGCGAGACCGAGAAAGAGCTGAAGAAAAATGTAAATACCGTTCTGGACCAGGTGTCGCATCGGTTGGGTAACACGCGCACCGTTTGCCGGAAACACTACGTTCATCCGCAGATTCTGGATGCTTACGAATGTCAGGATTTGAACCCATATATCCGGCAAAAATCCCGATTTCGACAGACAACCCCCTATGGACTCGATGGCATCGAAAAGTTGCTGCTGAAATTTCTTGAAGATCACGTTAAAACGGACGCGAAAAAGCCTGCCACGAAAAAGGTAGTGGCCTGATTGGTCAGGTAGCCGCTTTCACCCAGTTTGTATTGTCGCATCGCGGGCAGTTTACCTGACTGGCTGGAGTCTCGAAGGTATGTACGTTACCGCACGTACAACAGGCATAATTGCCGGGCTGTTCAACCTGTTCAGTATGCTGTTTGAGTTGATTGGGCAGAATAGGCAAGCCCGGTCGAATGTCGTCCTCTTTAAACTGAAACACACTAAGTTGGCCGTTCGGCTCCAAAATGGCGGTGCGTACCTGTCCCAGTTGTTCAATGCCTGCTACGCGTAAATCAGCGAATAATTCCTCCAATCCTAAGTCCTCCCGGTCGAAATTCTTGGTTAGGATACAGCCGTTTTCAATAACATAAACAGGCACACCTTCGAGCGTATCCCGGATGGGTTTGTTCCGGTCACTGATGTAGGTGATGAGTTTATAACAACCCATCATTACGGTAAATACAACCACCGCCGAAGCAAGCGGTACGTCGTGGTAAAACATAGGATCACCCGCTGCCGAACCCAGCCCAATGAGCAGAACCAATTCATAAACAGAGAGTTGACGCACTTCCCGCTTTCCCGATACCGTTAAAGCGGTGAGCAGAACGATGAACATAAAAACCGTACGAAACGCTACTTCGGCGAGGTACGTCCACGGAAATTCATCAATAAGAATACGTTCCCAATCGAACGGCTGAACAGGGTCGGGCATAGTAAAAAAGGAGAAAAGGGAGGAGAGGGAAGAAAGGGAGTGAAGGGTAAAAGTTCTCCTCTCGTCCCTTTACTCCTTAGTAAATTCTTATTTTCCGGCGCAATATCCTTGC